>CAILQE010000033.1 GCA_903836325.1 uncultured Candidatus Saccharibacteria bacterium | reverse complement strand
TGAAATACTTAAATAGATATTTATTCGGAATAACTTTATCAGCTTTTCTAATCGTTATTATTCTAATTATCTATAGTTCTTCCTCAAACACCTCAAAACATCTAGACATGGCTTCAAATTATGTAAAGAGTAATTCAGTCGCAGAAATATATATAAGTGGACCGGTCACTGCTACCGTAAACCATTATGAAGTTTCTATTGCGGTTAGTAGCTTAAGTGTAGTAATGAATATTTATCAGGGATATGATGGCCAGGTTATTTCATCAAATAAGTACCCTAATACTTATAATTCGTACAATAATTTTATGAATGCTCTCGATAGTGTTGGCTTCACTCTTGGAGCCAATGTTCATTCAAGTCCGATAGGTCACTGTGTTACCGGTCAGACCTATCAATATCAGCTATATAACAATTCTGTTAAAATTCAGGATTTCTGGAGTAGTAATTGCGATTCAAAGGGGACCTATAAAGGAGATTCATCTAGCACTTTCAATCTTTTTAGATCCCAGGTTCCTGATTTTGATGATTTGATATCAAAATCTAATATTTCTATCTAGTAGTTCTTATAATAATTTTTTTATCAGTGATATTTTTTCTTATTTCTGAAAAATCATATCTAATAGCATTTGCTAGAGCCGATTTGCTTACTTCGACTAAAAAAGCATTATTTTTAACAGTTACTTTTATGTCTTCGTCGTATTTATTTTTAATAAATTTTTTTAGAAGATCAATTTCTTTTGGTGCTTTAACTGTTTTATTTGATAAAATCTTACTAATATCGTCCATTGAATATATTATAAACTGTTTTAGAAAGAGGAGTTATGCCAGAGTTGCCTGAAGTAGAGACTGTGCGAAGGGGGCTGGAAAAGTTAATTGTTGGAAAAAAGATAATTAACATTAGTTCAGATTGGCAAAAATCTCTTCCAATAACTGATAATGAAATAAACAATAGTATTAAAAATCACGAAATAGTTTCTATCGGTAGAAGAGGCAAGTTACTGATTATTGGTTTAGATAATAGTAGAAGTTTACTTATTCATCTTAGGATGACTGGACAAATGGTTTACCGTTCTGAATCATATAGATTCGGTGCAGGACATCCAAACGATTCTTTAATCGGTAAATTACCTGATAAGTCTACAAGAGTCATTATGGAATTAGATAATGGTTCAAGACTTTTTTTTAATGATCAAAGAAAATTCGGGTTCATTAACATTTCTGAAAACTCTAAAATTAATCAAATTCCTTTCTTAAATAAAATGGGACCAGAACCACTGAGCCAAGATTTTACTTATAAAATTTTTAAAGCTCGTATGAAGAACAGGGCCAATTCACAAATAAAAGCAGTTTTATTGGACCAGAAAGTAATTGCGGGCATAGGAAATATCTATGCCGACGAAAGTTTATGGATGGCTAAAATACATCCTTTGAAGAAAGTATTAGAAATATCAGAAGCAAAACAACGTGCCTTATATGAAAGTATTATAGAAGTTCTAAATACATCTATTGAAAAGGGTGGCTCAACAGATAGAAATTATGTAGATGCTGAAGGTAAGAAAGGAAGCTATATTAGCTTCGCTAAAGTATTTAGAAGAGAAGGTAAGAAGTGTTATAGATGTGGAAAGACTATTATAAAAATAAGAGCCGCTGGAAGGGGAACTCATTTATGCCCCAATTGCCAGAGAATATAGGATAATATAAAAGGATGATTTATATCTTTACTGGAGACAATGATTTTTTAATAAAATCTGAAGTTAGTAATTTGATTAATACTTTCAATAGTACTAACAGGGATTTCGATATTGAAAAATTAGATGGAGATAGTTTGACCCTAGATCAATTGAAAGAGAACCTTAGCACATTGTCGTTTTTTACAAGTAAACGGATAATTATTCTTCAAGACTTAGACAAGATAAAAAATATTGGAGATGAAATCAAAGAGATATTCAAAAACCTAGATACTGAACTAGAGCTTATTATTATTGCAAAAGGTATAGATAAGCGTTCGAGTCTTTATTTAACCTTAAAGAAGCAAGGCAACTTTAAAGAATATAAGAAATTATCTGGATACGACTTAATAAGATGGTCTGAGTCATATCTCAATAAAAATAAAGTAGAAATTTCAAATAACGATCTAAGTTATTTAATAAGTAGAGTAGGGGATGACCAGTTTTTGTTAAAAAATGAATTAGATAAATTAATGCTTCTGGGAAATGAGATTACAAAAAAAGAAATCAACGAACTAACGGACCAATCAATTAATAGTAAAATATTTGATTTATTAAACTCTGCATTTGAAGGAAATAAGAAGCGCACACTTCAGCTGTATGACGAGCAGAGATACTTAAAAGTTGAACCAGAATTAATTTTATCTATGATATCTTGGCAGCTAACTAATCTGGCATTTGTGGTGCTCGGCGAAAATCTAAGACAAGATGAATTAATGGAAGTATCAAAACTAAGTCCTTACACAATATCTAATACTAAGAAACTTATTAATAAGATTGATTATTCTAAGTTAGTTGAACTAATCTCAGAGTTAAGTGATATTGATTATAAAATAAAAACCTCATCATTTAATCTTGATGAGGTTTTGAAAAACTACTTGCTATCTATTTCTTAGAAGCTTTTTTGGGAGCTACTTTTTTAACAGTCTTTTTTGGAGCTACTTTTTTGGCAACTGACTTTGATGGTTTAACGCCACCAGCTTTAGCTTGAGCAGCGGCTCGCTTTTTCAATCTTGAAGCCTTATTCTTGTGAATTACATTTTTCTTTGCTGCTTTGTCGATAGAACTTTGAGCGTCTCTTAAAGATTTAGGAGTTAATCCACTTCTGAAAACCTTTAGTGCCGACTTTAAGTTTCTCTTAGTCTTAGCGTTTCGGATAGTAGCTTTTTTAGCAACTTTCACTCTCTTTTTTGCTGATTTAATTATTGGCATTTTTTTCCTTTATTATGTGAGTAATATATTATTTTTTACAATATTTGTAAAGTGTTAATCAGTTAACAATTAAACCCCAAATACATTTTTACTGAATTCTTCACGAATCTTTTTTATCATTGAAGCTAAGCTGCCGCCATTAGGTAATGTTTTGGCAAGTTTTCGTCCTCTTTGCAGTAATCTCCATCCAAACCAGATAGTAAATAATCTAAATAGAAAGCCTATAGAGCTAATTACTATTAAGAAAATACCGCCCCATTGAACGTATTTCATCGCACCTTTAAGTCCTTTTACGTTTGTATCCCATGATCCAGGATTACTAGGATTGTAATTTACTGTAACTGCGCTATTAGCTATGAGACTACAGTTAGAGCTAGATGAACTGTATGATGTCTGAGTATATTCTTGTCCGCTTACAGTATATTTAGCGCTCAAACTACAGGTGGAGGTAGTATTAGTTTTTCCATTAGAATCTGTAGTTGAATTTATCTGAGGTTGAGAAACGGCAACTACAGTTCCAGTAGTTGTTGCAGTCATTTTAGCCTGAGCACTATGACTATATAGAGCAGGAGCGAATAAAAGAGCAATTCCAAATAAAATACCTATGAAATTACCAAAAATTGAAGATCTTTTCTTGCCACTTAGAGGGTGGGGCATTCCTATAAAGCCATCTAAAATTAATAAGCCCCCAATAGCTTGTTCTGCTGCTGCCATTGATGCAGTGTCTTTGCCTTCATATTTTGCTAAGAAACTCTTGGCGTTATCTCTCATATTTGTGTAGAACATATTATTCTTTTTATTTATATAAAATAAATGTATCATCCCTTGAAAGCATAAACAATTTATGGTAAAATACCGGTATAAATACTAAAAATAAAAATATTTAAAATGGATAATCCAAAAACAGCCATTCTAGAAAGACTTAAGACAGCAAATACTGTCTTAGTAACTGTATCTAAAAATCCTACAGTAGATCAATTGGCAGCTTTAATCGGCTTAACCCTTGTAATTAACAAGATGAACAAACACGGTTCAGCGGTATTCAGCGGAGTAGTGCCTTCTACCATAGAATTTCTTAGACCTAAAGAAACTATCGAAACAAATACTGATTCACTGAGAGATTTTATAATATCCCTAGATAGAAGTAAGGCAGATAAGCTTAGATATAAAGTTGAAGATAAAGTGGTCAAGATTTTTATTACTCCATATAGAACTTCATTATCTGATAATGATTTAAACTTCTCGCAAGGAGATTTTAACGTTGAGTTAGTAATAGGTCTTGGAGTTAAAGAGCAAAAGGACCTAGATGAAGCTATTACTTCGCATGGAAGAATATTGCATGATGCAACTGTCTCTACCATAAATACGGTTGGTCAAGGATCCATGGGTTCAATTAATTGGATTGATCCACAGGCTAGTAGTTTATCTGAGTTAGTTTATGATTTAGCGAAAGCAGCAGGGGATAATCTTGTTAATGATCAGGTGGCAACAGCGCTATTAACTGGCATAGTTGCTGAAACTAATAGATTCTCAAATAATAAAACCTCTCCAAGAACTATGGCAGTAGCAGGTGAACTTATGGCTGCGGGAGCAGATCAACAACTAGTAACATCGTCATTAAAAGAAACTAATGTGGTTGCACCAAACCCAAATGTAGCTGCTAACACGATTAATATTACTCATCAAGAACAAGGCACTATTCAGGAAAAAGTTAATAAAGTATTACAGCCTAGCCCTAATTTCAAGCCAGAACCCAATATTTCCAGCCAAGTACCTCCTGCTAATTTACCTCAACCAGATAAATTACCGGCACCAGTTTTTGAAGACAGTATCAATAAGTTAAAAAGTGAGATTAATAACACAGCGGCAATCAGTCAGGACATGGTCCCCCAGAAAACAGATAATGGATATAGGGACCCTGATCTTTATGTGGGACCAGATTCAAAATTTATGACTCAGGCACCTATCAACGAAAGTATTTTAACGGCCAACAGTAAGCCAGAAGGCTATGATCCTTCTACCGATCCATTGACCAATCTTACGGTTTCCAGTAATGAAGAAAAAGGTTTTATTAGTAATCCAAAAACTACTATTCAACCAGATCAAAACTTTACAGCACCACCAGACAATTGGAAGCCTCCAGTCGACACTACTCAGTTAAATGATCAAAATCAGACGTCTGTAAATGATACAGCTCCAGCCTCCAAAGATTCACATATAGATACGGCTAGAAATATGGTTGATAAAGTTTTGTCTTCAGAAAATATTACCAACCCTGAACCGATAAAGGCTCTAAATGCCATGCCGCTAGGTAATGATTTGCATAATACAACCGTAAACACTATTCCAGCACCAATCAATAATACATCCGTTCCACCAGTTCCTCCTCCAATCCCTATGAATACAGATAATCCGAGCAAATAAGCAGATTTTAATGGAGGGCTTACTTTTAGTAGACAAGACAAAAGATTGGACTTCTTTTGACGTTGTTGCCAGAGTGAGAGGTTTAGTTTCTAACGAACTAAATCTAAGACCAAAAAATGTAAAAGTTGGACATATCGGAACTTTGGATCCTATGGCAACTGGGCTAATGGGCATATTAGTGGGTAAGAACTATACCAAGAAAGCTGAATCTTTAAGTAAATTAGATAAAACTTACGAAGTGGAAATGCTGCTTGGTAAAAAAAGTCCTTCATACGACATGGAAACAGAAATAGAAGACGTATCCGATATTGTGCCTGAAAATGATAAAGTTTTGAGTGTGATTAATAGTTATGTTGGAGAAATAGATCAGATTCCTCCCATATATTCAGCTCTCAAGGTCAATGGACAAAGAGCATATAATTTAGCTAGAAATAATATTGAAGTTGAGATGAAGTCTAGAAAAATAAAAATATACTCTATAACAGAAATAGATTACAAATATCCACATATTAGTATGACCTGTGAAGTTAGCAGTGGAACCTATATTAGAAGTTTGGTTGATGATATAGGCAAAGATCTGGATGTCGGTGCTGTAATGTCTAATTTAAGGCGTACTAAAATCGGTGATTTCAAACTAGATGAAAATGTGATTACTTCAGATAAATTAAATATTGAACACATTAAAAATAACCTATCTCAATTAAAGGCATAAATTTTATACAGAGCACTTGTCTAACAGGTTAAATTGTGCTAGAATAGTTGATAGATGATTACAAAAGAGAACAAAGCAAAGGCTATCAAGTCTATTCAGACTAGTAAAAATGACACTGGAAGCCCACAGGCTCAAGCTGCTATTTTAACTGCCCGAATCAAAGAAGTTACTGATCACTTAGCTACTAACAAGCACGATTTTATGGCTCGAAGAGGCCTACTTCAGATGGTTGGTCAAAGACGAAGACTTCTTAGATATTTAGCAGACAAAGACAGCCAAGCTTATTTAGACACTATCAAGCAATTAGGTATTCGAAAATAGTTCGTTAGCTAACCGGTCTTCTGGAATTTCCAGAATATTGGCTTACCAACGAGAAATTCTCAAGGCAAGAGTATATTATATTAAATGCTTTTCTCTATTTATTCTTGTGGGTTAAGAAGCAGTCATACATTAATGTATTACTGAACTTAGCTCTCAATGATCAAAAAGAGAACGAAAGGAAAAATGGGACAAACAATTAACCCCAGCGGAAAACAAATAATAAAAGTAGAAACAGAATTTCATGGAAAAAAATTTAGCCTTGAAGTCGGAAGAGTAGGATTCAGAAGTTCTGGATCTGTCATTGCTAGATATGGAGAAACTGTAGTTCTTGGAACTGCAATGCTTAGCGATAAGCCAGTTTCTGGAATGGATTACTTTCCATTAAGTATTGAATACGAAGAAAGATTCTATGCAGCAGGAAGAATCAGTGGTTCAAGATTCGTTAAAAGAGAAGGTAGACCTTCAGATGAAGCAATTTTAATTGGGCGAATAATCGATAGACCAATTAGACCTTTATGGCCTAAAGGATATCGAAATGAAGTTCAAGCTATTGCTACTGTAATGAGCTTAGACCCAACATTTAGACCAGACATGGTAGCTATGATTGCTGTATCTACAGCATTAATGATGACCGGTGGACCATTCGATGGACCAGTTGCCGGACTCAGAATTGGACTTGATGAAAACGGTAAGCTTTCATCTTTCTTAAGTTTAGAACAACTTAAAGAAGGTGGATTAGACCTAATAGTTGCCGGAACAAAAGAAGGCATTATCATGGTTGAAGCTGGCTGTAAGGAAGTTACTGAAGAGAAAATTGTCGAAGGAATAGAATATGCACAGAAAGAAATGCAACCTTTAATCGATCTTCAGAATGAATTAATTGCTAAGCTAGACATTAAGAAACAGGAATATGAACTAAGCCTTCCTGATAAAAGCATCCTAGACGAAGTTGCCAAATTACTAGACGGTAAATTGGGTGAAGATGTAAGAAAAGCATATCCTGAAAGAAACGAACTAATAGGTAAGCTAAGAAAAGAAACCCTAGCATATTATGAAGAAAAATTAGGCGAAGATTTCCCAGCTCTTAAGAATACTTACTTAGAAGCTTTCGATTTAGCTATACATAAAGATGTGCGTAAATGGATCGTAGAAAAGAGCGTTCGTCCTGACGGTAGAAAACTAGATGAAATTAGAGTTTTATCCAGTGAAGTTGGATTACTTCCAAGAGCTCACGGATCTGCACTATTCACTAGAGGATTAACTCAAGGACTAAACATAGTTACTCTAGCTCCACTTAGCTACTCACAGGTTCTCGACACAATGGAATATGTTGGTGAAAAAAGATACATGCATCACTACAATGCACCAGGCTACACAGTAGGTGAAATTAAGAGACTTGGTTCTCCTGGAAGAAGAGAAATCGGACATAGTTATCTAGCAGAAAGAGCACTAGTCTCTGTTCTTCCTGATGAAGCAACATTCCCATACGCAATTAGATCAGTAACCGAAATTATGAGTCAGAACGGTTCTACTTCTATGGCGGCTACATGTGCTAGCTGTTTGGCGCTTATGGATGCAGGTGTTCCACTAAAGGCACCAGTAAGCGGTATAGCTATGGGATTAATTATGGATGGAGATCGTCCAATAGTTCTAAGTGATATTGCTGACGCAGAAGATTTCGCTGGTGATATGGACTTCAAGGTCGCAGGAACAACTAACGGTGTAACTGCTCTTCAGATGGATATGAAAGTTCATGGACTTCCAGTAGACATTCTTAGACAAGCAATTGAACAAGGTAAAAAGGGTAGAGCTCACATTTTAGAGCACATGTTAACTACAATTGCAGATCCTCGAAAAGAAATGAGCCCATATGCTCCACGAGTTGAAAGCATGACTGTTCGGCCAGAAAAGATCAGAGAAATTATTGGTAAGGGCGGTGAAACAATCCAAAAGATTACAGCTGAAACTGGTGCACAGATAGATATTAAAGATGACGGTACAGTTCTAATAGCTAGCCCGGACCAGAAATCTATCCAAGCGGCAATGGACTGGATCGCAAGAATAGTAGCGGTTCCAGAAGTTGGAAAAGTTTACACACAAGTTCCAGTAATGAACGTAATGGACTTCGGAGCATTCGTTCAAATCTTGCCTGGTACTGACGGACTTGTTCACGTAAGTGAAATGAGTGATGAAAGAGTTGAAAAGCCTAGCGATGTGGTTAAAGAAGGTGATTTAGTAGATGTTAAGTTAGTCTCTATTGATGACCGAGGAAGACTACAGCTAAGTATGAGAGCAGCAAAGAAATAATAGAAATGAAATTATTAGATAAAACAATTACTAGATTCTTAGTTACATTAGTTACTTTTGGATTAGCATACGGTTCTTACAGCTTATCTGTAGACCGAGGTAGTCTATGGTTGTATCTACTTACGCTAGTATTTGTTTATCTAGGATTTAGTAACTTATTTAAAGTTTTAAATAAAACCTTATGGAAAAAGAAGAAGAATTAAATAATTTAAGATTACAAATCGAGAGAGACAATCCAAGTCCTGAACTTAAAGAACAGGCAACACAGTTAGTGTTTGGAGATGGATCTATTGATGCGGATATCTTATTCATAGGGGAAGCGCCCGGAAAGAAAGAAGACATATCTGGAACTCCTTTCGTGGGAAGAGCGGGAAAGTTTCTAAATGAAATGTTAGAGAAAATCAACCTATCCAGAGAAGATGTATATATAACTAATATTGTTAAATATAGACCTTTAAACAATAGAGATCCTCTAAATAATGAAAAGCAAGCTTTTTTGCCTTATTTAATCAAACAAATTAACATAATAAAGCCAAGACTAATCATTACACTAGGAAGACATTCAATGAATTGTTTTCTGCCTGAACACAGAATTTCAGAGGCGCATGGAAAATTGACTAACACATTATATAAATACGAAGATAAGGAGTATGAATACAACATTTTACCGCTGTTTCACCCGGCAGCTGCAATCTATAATCAAAGTTTAAAAGGTAGTTTAGTAGAGGATTTTTTAACAATCCCTAAAATTTTATCAGAATTAACTACAAAATAATTTAAGGAAAGAATATGAATAAATTTAATAATCAATCAAATAACAACAATAATAACAATAACAATGCAGGTAAATTTACCTCGCCAAGTCTAACTACTTCACGTGGTCAGGCCGTTAGAGCACAAAGAAGATCTCATGCCGATGCGCAGAAAATTGCAAACCAATATCAGACTGCAGTTCCAGCTAAAAGGCCTCGAGCTAACTTCATTGATGACTCACCAAAGCTTCGAATAATCGGATTAGGTGGAATGGATCACGGTGGATCAAAGAATATGATTCTAGTTGAATACATGAACGATGCAGTAATTATCGACTGCGGTAACGATCTGGGAGTAGATCTACCTGGAATTAACTATGCAGTTGCGGATACTACATATCTTCAGCAAATCAAGCATAAAATAAAAGGTTACGTAATCACACACGGACACTTAGATCACATTGGAGGTTTACCTCACATTGTTCCTATGTTCCCTGCGCCAATTTATGGAACTAAATTCACTATCGGACGTGTTGAAGAAATTTTCCAAAACTTTGGTCTTCCAATGCCGGAAGGTTTTGAGCTTCGAACTATAATCATGAACGAAGATACTCATGAAAAACTAAAAGTTGGCGAATTCTTTGTTGAGTTAGTAAGAGTAACTCACTCTATTCCAGGAAGTACATGTGTAATTCTAGATACTCCAGTAGGAAGAATCGTAAACACTGGAGACTTTAGATTCGACCCAAATCCACTAGACCATGAACGAACCGATATGGACAGACTTAAAGAGATTGGTAACGAAGGAGTTCTGGCTCTATTAAGTGAAAGTACTACAACTGAAAGAGCAGGTAGAACACCAAGTGAATCTACCATTGAGCCAAGTTTCGTAGATATTATGGATAGAGCTCCAGGAAGAATTTTCGTAGCCATATTTTCAACAAACATTAACCGAATTCAAATGATCATCAACGCTGCAGTTCATCACAATAAGAAAATTGCACTTGATGGACGAAGTATGATGAGTACTCTAGAAATGGCTGTACGAAACGGATTCGTAAAAGTACCAAAAGGCACATTCGTTCAAATTGCTAGCGCGTCTAGACTTAAAGACCATGAAATAGTGATTGTTTGTACTGGTGGACAAGGTGAACCTTCATCTGCACTTCAAAAGATGTCAACTGGTGAACACAGACACATAAAGATGAAAGAGCAGGACACAGTAATATTGAGTTCTACTCCAATCCCAGAAACTGGTAATGATGCAAAAATAGCAGACATGGTTGACGATTTAGAAAGAAAGAATGTACATGTTTTCCAGCACACAACACATGATCTAGACGGAGTTGGACCTCTTCACGTTTCAGGTCACGCTTCAATTGATGAATACGCAGAAATGATAAACGTAATTAAGCCTAAGTTCTTCATACCAATTTATGGTTCATTTAGATCAAAGAAAAGACATATTGATATTGCTATAAATGAAGGTATTCCAAGAGCAAATACTCTTAACATAGAAAACGGACAAGTAGTAGAACTTACTAAAGATACTATGATTTTAAATGGTGAAGTTCCAAATGGATCAGTATTAGTCGATCAAAACGGATACACCATTAATAACGTAGTTGTTAAAGATAGAGTTCTATTAAGTGAAGAAGGGCTAGTAGCTATAATTCTTACAGTAGATAAGAAAACCGGACAGCTTCTAAGTAGTCCAGACATTATAAGTAGAGGATTTATCTATATGAGAGATAATGAAGAAATAATGAATGGTCTTAGAACTGAGCTTAAACGAGCAGTAGCACAAAGATATAAGAGAATTGACTTAGATAGATTTAAGCAAGAACTTAAAGATCATGTAACACACTATCTATTTGAAAAGACTCAAGGGTCTCCAATTGTTATTCCGGTAATTAACTTAGTTGGAAGCAACGGAAATAGCCAGCCCAAGAAAGAAAATGGAAAAGAAGTTAAACCTAAAACTAACGAAGAAATTGTTGCTGATCAGCAAAAAAGATTCCAAGAAATGCGTGAAAGACTATTGTCTCAAGACGCTGCCAACGACTAAAAATAATTAAACCATAATCTTCTTCTTCAAAAACAGATAGGAAGTGATATAATTATGCTTAATTATGGCCAAAAGAAAAAAGCGCGCATATAACAAGAGGGTAGAAGAAAAAGAAACTTCTCCGGTAATAGGATATAGCCTATCAGTTATCCTTTTTCTAGCTGCTATTTTCATTGGTATCGGCAGTATGAATACCGGTGGAGTACTACCTAAGGATTTGTTTAAAGCAGGTTACTACATGTTTGGTTGGGCAGCATTTTTACTATTTATAACTTTCTTCTACTTCGCAATTCTTAAATTTAAAAACGAAGATCATAAAATTCCCAGAGTGAATTTTATTAGTATGTTTCTGTTTTATTTCTTTTTAAGTAGCTTCTTCTTTGTTTCTTTAGCCACAAAAGATTCTAGCGGTAATTACCTAAACACTCATGGTGGAGTGGTCGGTAAGATGATTGGATCTAATGTGTTGGGCGCAGTAGATTCACTACCCTCTAGCATTCTATTCTTCTTGGCAAGTTTGCTAGTTTTCTTTTTTGCTTTCGGAATATCTCCTTCTAATATTTTAGGAATCAGCAGATTCTTTAATAAAGACGAAGATGACGAGAGTGAGCTTGAGAGTTTAAAGAGCAAGGCTTCGCCACAACAAGATTTCAAGCTTAATGAGGGAGTTCCAGTTGAATACCATGGTAAGAATTCTGAAAAATCTAATTTCTCAGCTTCAAGAGCGGCTAAAGTAGCAGCAGCAAAAATTAATAGTAAAGAGCAAGAAGCATTAACTGCTCCAAGTGATCCGGACTGGAAGTTTCCGTCCGTTACTTTGCTAAATCAGACGCAAAACAAAGCAGATGCGGGAGACATTAATGCTAATGCAAAAATTATTCACGATACTTTCTTTAACTTCAAAATAGACGTCGGTATGGAAAGAGTAAATATTGGACCTCGAGTCACTCAGTACCAAATCAAGCCACCAGCAGATGTTAAATTAACGAAGATTACTGCGTTAGAAAATAACTTAGCCTTAGACTTAGCTGCACATTCTATCCGTATTGAAGCTCCAATCCCTGGTCAACGAGCTGTAGGAATTGAAGTTCCAAATGTTAAACCAGCTATAGTTCGATTAAGTAGCATATTAACTTCCTCAGAATGGACGGATAATAAAGGTAATCTAAGTTTTGTAGTAGGTAAAGATATTGCTGGAAATCCAATAGTTGGAAACTTAGCTAAAATGCCACATTTATTGATTGCTGGTCAAACTGGTTCTGGTAAATCAGTTATGATAAACACTCTTCTAACTAGTTTGTTGTATGGCAATTCTCCAGCTGATCTAAAGCTTATTCTAGTTGACCCTAAACAAGTTGAAATGGGTCAATATGCAGACATACCACATTTAATTGCCCCTGTTATTAATGAACCAGAAAAATGTATCAGTGCTTTAAAGTGGGCAGTTGAAGAAATGAATCGAAGACTTAAGACTATGGCTGGAGCAGGAAAGAGGAATATCGATGAATATAATCTAGATAAAGCTAACGAAGGAATGCCTTTTATCGTAATTGTTATTGATGAGTTAGCCGATCTTATGATGATGGCAGCTAGAGATGTCGAGTCCTTAATTGTTAGATTAGCTCAAAAATCCAGAGCTGCAGGTATCCATCTAGTTCTTGCCACTCAAAGACCTTCAGTAGATGTAATTACTGGATTAATTAAGGCTAATGTTCCAGCTAGAGTAGCATTTACGGTAGCTTCACAAGTAGACTCAAGAACAATTATTGACCAGAATGGTGCAGAGAAATTACTTGGAGAAGGAGACATGCTACTTCTAACTTCAGACATGGCTAAACCTAAGCGTGTTCAGGCTGCATTCATAGAAAATGCGGAAACAGTTAAGGTTAATGATTTCCTACGAGCCCAGAGACCCCCTACTTATGATGAGGATGTTATATCTCAGCCAGTACACATTGGTGGCAAGCATGTAAGCGGCGGAGAAGTAATTGGATCTGCTGAAGCCGACGATACTTTATGGAAAGATGCGGTTCAAGTTGTAATAGACAACAAGAAGGCAAGTACAAGTTTACTTCAAAGAAGACTTAGAATAGGTTACGGTAGAGCAGCTAGACTTATTGAAACCATGGAAGAACAGGGAATTGTTGGAATGGCTGAAGGGTCAAGACCAAGAGAAGTACTGGTAACTACAATGGATGAAGTATTTGGTCATCCTGAAACTGAAGATTCAGAAGAAGAGATTGTTGAAGAAGATACAAAAGATAAATACCTAAATCAATAGATTGACCAACAGGGGTGAATAAGATATAATGAAACCTGTTAATAACTAACTTTAGCTTTTAGCCTCTAGTGCGTAAAAGCTGATCGGACTAGTCCGAGAACCAAAGAAAGGAGTATTGTTTTGAATCAGTACGAAATAGCTGTACTTTATCATCCTGATTTAGAGGTTGATTTAAGCAAAGCTGAAGAAAGATTCTTCAAGGTTATCTCAGAAAATGGTGGAGAGGTACTTGGAAACGACAACTGGGGGAAGAGAAAATTAGCTTACCCAATTGCTCGTAACGAATTTGCTGTATATGTATTTTATAGCGTAAAACTTCCAGCAACTGCAGTAACAAAAGTTGATTCTAATCTAAATATTTTAGATGAAGTAATTAGACACATAATTACAAAACCAGATTTTAAAGCCATTGCTAAGGCGGAAGCCATAAAAGCTTTAAAGGCTTCAAGAGAATCTAGAGAAGATTCATCAGAAGAAGAATAAATTAAAATTTCATTAAAGAAATTGACAACTATATAGCAAATATCGTTTGCTATAAATGTAATAAATAGACATATGTCTTATAAATAAAAGGAGGATAGGTAAATGGCGAGAAGCTTAAATCAAGTAACATTAATGGGAAATCTAACAAGAGACCCAGAACTAAGACAAACACCAAATGGTCAGAATGTAACTAGTCTTTCTCTAGCTTTAAACAGAAGCTATAAAGATCAATCAGGAGAATGGCAAGAAGTAACTGACTATGTGGACATTGTAGCTTGGGGTCCTTTGGCTGAAAGAGTTTCACAGTATCTAAATAAGGGTAGTCGCTGCCTAGTGCAGGGAAGACTACAAAGTAGAAGCTGGGAACAAGAAGGTCAAAAGAGATCTAAGGTAGAAGTCTTGGCTAATGATGTAACTTTCCTCGATTCTAAGGGCTCATCAAGCTCTAATGGAGGCGATGTAGTTTATGACGAACCACAAAGTAAACCTAGCAGTAAAAAATCTGCAAAACAAGATGAAGTAATCGAAGATATTGGCGATGAGCCAATCAATCTAGATGAAATTCCATTTTAATAACATTTTAAGGAGCATTTAATGGCTAAAATTTTTAAGAATAGAAAAGACGTAGCATATTTTGATTATAAGGATTTTAAAACCCTTCAAAGATATGTAAACGTTTACGGTCAGATTGAGACTAGAAAGAAAACTGGTCTTACTGAATCTCAGCAAAAACACTTAAGCGCAGCAATTAAGAAAGCAAGACACATTGCTTTATTACCATTCGTTTCAAATAACTAGGAGAAACAATGGCACTTTCTATAACAGAACTTAAAAAAGGCGTTGTTTTCGAGTACGAAGGAGAACCATTCAAGGTAATTGAATATAACCAGAAGGTTATGGGTAGAGGTGGCTCTATCGTCAACGTTAAGATCAAGAGTTTTATTGACGGTAAGGTATTAGCTAAAACTTTCAAAGGGAATGAGCAGATCGATAGCGCAGATGTATCATTAACTAATGTTCAGTATCTATATAAAGATACATCGAACTACTATTTTATGAACGATGAAACTTTTGAGCAATTTGAAATTACCGATGAAAACGTTGGGGATAACAAATACTATCTCAAAGAAGGAGATAAGGTTACACTTCAATTGTTCGATGGTAAACCAATAAATATTGTGATGCCTAAAAACGTATCACTAGAAGTGACGTATTCTGAAGACGTAGTTAAAGGCGATACTTCCTCGTCAGTAATGAAAGATGCTACCACTGAAACGGGTCTAGTAGTTAAAGTCCCAAGCTTTATTAAGCAAGGTGATTTTATATCTGTAGATACTTCAACCGGTGCTTATCGTGAAAGAATTAAAAGATAAGGGAATTTTCGTAGGAAGAGCGGCTCTAAAATTAGAGCCTTTTATTGTTTTGGCGAAAATAAATTTTAGAGATAAAAAAGTTCTAGATATAGGCAGCAGTACAGGTGGATTTACGCAATTGGCACTTTTAAAGGGTGCTAGTAATGTATTTGCAGTTGAACTTGGCACTAATCAGATGGATAAAGTTCTAAGAAAAGATCAGAGAATTGAATTACATGAAAAGACCGATATTTTAGACGTTAGTCTAATCGGTGGCAGAGGTAGAGCTTTAATTCCTTATACTCCCGATATTATTATGATGGATGTATCTTTTGTATCACTAAGGAAAATACTTCCACACGTTAAAACTTTATCTAATAAGGATACTCAAATTATTGCGCTAGTTAAGCCTCAGTTTGAGGCAGATAGCAGAGAGCTATTTAACGGCATAATTAAGAATGAAAATATTCGCAGAAAGATTTTAAAGGATTTTGAAAGTTGGTCTAAGCTTAAATTTAAAATTGTATATAAATCTGACTCCAGCGTTAAGGGTTCAAAAGGGAATCAGGAGAGACTATATCTTCTAAAGATTCTTTAATTATTGAACCTAAATTCTATAACATCATCAGGCTGGACTACGTAAGTTTTGCCTTCAATTCTCGCTAAACCTTTGCTTCTAGCATTTATTAATGAGCCACATTCTATAAGATCTTTATAACTAACAATTTCAGCAGCTATAAACCCTTTTTCAAAGTCTGTGTGTATTTCTCCGGCTGCTTGAGGTGCGGTGCTGCCTTGTTTTATTGTCCAAGCTCTAACTTCTTGTTCGCCAGCAGTAAGATAGCTCTGAAGTCCTAGTGTCTCATAAGATTTTTCAATAAGTTTTTCTAATCCAGATTCACTAAGTTCATATGTTTCAAGCAGTTCAATTCTGTCCTCGTCATCGAGTTCAGAAAATTCATGCTCTAATTTAGCGCACACAAACACTGTGCTGGCAGGTTTTACTAAATCTCTTAGTTTATCCTGAATAACCTCATTATTTATATCTTTTTCATCTAGATTAAATAGATAAATAATAGATTTCGCAGTAAGTAGTTGTAGGTCTTGTAGATCGGTAAGATCTAGGTTGGTTGACCATAACGGCACATTGTCGTTTAGGTATTCGAGAGATTTAACATATAAGTCCATAACGGGTTGTAGTTTAGGGTTTAATCTAACTTCTTTTGTGAATTTGGATATTCTTTTTTCTAAGGTATCAAGATCAGCTAATACTAATTCGGTGTTAATTGTGTCTATGTCGTTCTTTGGGTCGTGTTTTTCATCAACATGAATTACGCTATTGTCGCTAAAAGCCCTAACAACTTGCACTATGGCATTACAGGATCTAATATTCGCCAGGAATTGATTACCGAGACCTTCACCTTTAGATGCTCCCTTAACTAGCCCTGCAATATCTACGAATTTTACTGTAGCAGGAACTATTTTTTTTGAATTATATATTTCGGCTAAATTATTTAATCTTTTATCGGGAACTTGAACTATTCCTACATTGGGTTCAATGGTCGCAAAAGGGTAGTTAGCAATTAATGCCCCGGCTTTTGTGAGACTATTAAAAAGAGTGGATTTACCGACATTTGGTAATCCTACAATTCCTATATCTAAAGATTTTGACATATCTGTTATTATATATTCTTTTTAGTTTCTTTGATACTTAAAATATGTCTTAATTTAAGTAATTATTTAATGGGCCATAAAGCTCTGGCATGTTAAAATTGTATTAACTTTTTATGCAAGAAAATAACCCGAAGTCGAAAAGACATTATATTAGAAGTTTAGACGGCTTCATTGTTAATGGTGCCCCGAAGAAGGCAGTCAAGAAAATTAACTTGGCTCAAGTTCAGACTAAGAAAATTTTATCCAAACAAGAAAACAAGATAAAACCACTCGTAAAACCACCCCAACTTTCTAAAAAAGAAATAGTTCCAGATGAGACTATAAAATTCGATAATACGAAATTAAAAAAAGAGAAGACTAGATCAAGAAAAATATTAAAAAGATCCTTGTTGGCTGTAGGCGTTCTTATTCTTATATTGGGTTTATACTTGGGTTTTAGGTTTTTTAGATCAATAGATAAGGTTTTTCATGGAAATATAATTTCTGACACTCAAGCATTCTTCAGCACCTCACCACTAAAGGGCGAATCTAGCGGGAGAGTTAACATACTGCTAGCTGGTGATTCAGCTGATGATTCTGGTCATCAGGGAGCTGATTTAACCGATTCAATTGTAGTGCTTAGTGTAAATACAAAAGATCACACTGCATTCATGCTAAGTGTTCCTAGAGACCTTTGGGTGAATATAAAAGGAGTAGGTTGGCAGAAGATAAATGCAGCTAATGCAATAGGGGCTAATATTCCAGGTTATCCTACTAACGGGATGGGTAGACTAGAATATATAGTTTCTCAGAATCTTGGTATTCCTATTAATTATTACGCTCTAGCAAACTATTCAGCTTTTAGAGATGCAGTTAACTCTGTCGGTGGAGTTACGGTAAATATACAGAGCGTTGATCCTAGGGGTTTATATGATCCTAGTATTGACTGGAGCAACAATAAACCTTTAGTTAAGTTAACAAATGGACTACACACCCTAAATGGACAACAGGCTCTTGATCTTGCGAGGGCTAGAGGAGATGCTTATGGAGCTTATGGATTCCCGAGTTCAGATTTTGATAGAACTGCTCATCAGAGATTACTGTTCTCTGCAATAGCTAAGAAAGCTCTTTCTTTAGGCGTAATATCTAATCCGGTAAAAGTAGGGAATCTTTTTGATTCATTTAGTAAAAACGTTCAGACAGATATGACATTACAAAATATATTAAGATTCATATCTATTACTAAGAATATGGATTTAAATAAGATTAGTTCTTATTCGTATTGTTCCACTATGAATAGTGCTACTTGTGGAGTTCCAATAATTACCACATATCATGATCCAGTTAGTGGCATGTCGTCACTTGTACCAATAAAAGGACTGGGCGACTACTCTCAATTATCTGATTATTATTTAAGGCTTACCTCAAATAATCCTGTATTCCAAGAGAGTCCTACGGTCGTAATACTCAATGGCTCAAGTACTCTCGGTCTAGCCAAGGCAGAACAGGTAAAACTTACTAAGCAGGGATATGATGTTTTGCTTATCGGTGACACCAGTAAAACTTACACCAGTAGTTTGGTAGTAGATAACTCAGCAGGAAAGAAAATAAACTCACTTAAATTTCTAGAAAATACATTTAGTGCTACAGCTGTAACTACCGCAAAAGGTAATTCGGAAGCCTTGGAGTCAAATGGATATAATGCAGATTTTATAGTCATATTAGGTCAAAACGTTAAAGCTAGTGCAAATTAAACATAATCTTTATTAATAGTTGTTTAATTGCTAGAATGAATATAGTTATGGATAAGGTTAGTCAGGAGCCTGTTATTTATTCTTCAAATAAACTTCCTAATAGATTTAAGAAGTTTATTCTAAGTTTCTTCAAAAATAAGAAAATTCTTATAAGTATAGTCTCACTAGTAGTAGCTTATTTAGTTTATCTGGGCACAGTTAATATATATCAATCTCATAAATATGCATTCATTATAGACGGTCATAAATATACTAAAACTGAAATTTTAAATCTAATAAGTACGCCAAAAAAATTAGACAATCGGACTGATTATGGAAAACAAGCTTATTCATATTACAAATATATAATCGTAGCAGATAAATTGAACGTCTTTTACTCGAAAGATTCCTTCGATCAAATAAAAGAGCAAAATGCATCTAAATATAATTTACCTAAAGATACAAATAATTCTTGGGTAAATCTGGAAAGTAAATATCTAACTATTAAATCCTATGTAGATACTAAATTAATAAGGAGTGCAAATAAAACTGGGTTCTTTTGCGAATTTAATTTTCTACATAATGGCACCAATGAAAAGAATAGTTCAGAAATGATATCAGCAATGAATTATCTCAAAGATAATATTAAATACCAAGACTCTAATATGTATAATATAGATGAAATTCTAAAAACATCTTCGAACTATTCTAAATATCACAATCTTCTGTCAAATGGATACTGTCTTAATTTTGGATACAACAATGAAGCATGGTTCAACGAGGTTAAAACAAACGACATTATTGAGTCTATTAAAGTCGAAAAAATGAGTGGTGTAAGTTCTATTAAAGTTGGACAAGATGGCGGTAATCAATCTTATGATTATTTCTATAATCTAATAAATAATCCAGGAAGCAATAACGTTGATACTAATACTTTTTTGAGTAATTTATCTAAAGTGAAGGGTAGTTATTATGGGCTTTAGGCATAAAATATTTAAAATATTTTATTTAACCGTATTTCTTCTAGTAGTATTTAGCTTCAGTTCAAATAACTCCAAAGTTAGAGCCGCTGCACAGACGTGTCAGCAGAGTGTTAACAGCTTCAACAGTGGAAATACAGATAATCCTGAAGGTTTGGCTGTTAGCACATATATTGGTAATTGGAATAATAACATTCCAGTGAGAGATGTATATCACAATACTACGAATAATACTTCCGAAGCTTTTTTAATGAAAATTACTGCTACTAACACTACAAAATATGCGGACGGATCAGTCAATGGAATAGAGAAAGTAAAAAATGATGGTTACTGGACTTGGGTTCAAAGCTTAACCTTAGCCGACCTAAATGTAATTAATTCTAATCCTAGTTGTGTAATTAATGGAGTTGATATTGCTTATAACGATTTTGTTATGCTGCCGTGG
>CAILQE010000032.1 GCA_903836325.1 uncultured Candidatus Saccharibacteria bacterium | reverse complement strand
TGACTAGTCCGTAATATGGTTTATTGAAACTGAAACTGTGAGAACCCAAATTAAGTTTAATATCTACTATTCCATTCACATCTGTTTTATAGTTCTTATTATCTACTCGAACCACAGAACCACTAATACCGTTTTTAGTATCTGAATCAATTGCCTGTATAGTTACGTCATTCTTAAAATATAAGCCTAATATTTTGTATCTCGTATACGGCAAGCCGAATAAAGTAATTAGGATTAGTCCTAATACAATGAAGTTCCATTTATTAAATAGTATTCTAACTAATTTGGACTTCTGTTTCTTTCCGCCCCTCCTAATACTGTCTATATTCTTATCTTCAATTTGCATCAGGGAATTGCTTTCACTTAGAACAATGTCGTCTATCGCGTTCTTGGTTTTTTGGTCTTCGATTATTTCTTCTTTTTTTAAATAATCTTCTTCAACTTTTTCGATTTTCTTATGATTTACTTCAGGCGTATTTCTATGCTGATAAACAGGCTCTTTTTTAACAAAGCCATCCATAGCGTTATATTTGGATTTTTCCCTATCCGGATTCAAATTAATCCCACCTCTTTCCTATATGTATATTCTAGCAAATATTAGTCAAAAGTTTACGAAAGGGAGAAAGATTTTAAGATATTTAGAATTGTAGTACTAAAATTACTATCACTCCACATTGAATCATTAATTGTTAGATTTGTAGGAGCTGCACATTTAGAATCTACACAAGACTGGAAATATATAACTATTGTCGGATTTAGACTATTTAATTTTGAAAAAGGAACAATTTGACCTTTAGTATAACCGCTATTTCCTGTAACAATTACTGAATCTATGCCATTACTAGATAAAGTACTTTGATACTGAACTAGACTTATATAACTTTGGCCCAGCTGCGAAGATGTAGGCTGGGTGTAAACTACTTTTTCAGACTGAAGGACCTCCATTGCATCTTTACCTTTAAGTCCAGCTGGAGGCTGTCCAGTTGGAGTAACGCTTAGAACAATTCTTCCTAATACCTTATTGTTTTTAGTATCGGTTAGATTCTGCGTTGGAGAAACTACTGTAAGTGAGACTTTATTATCGTTAGTAACAGTCCATGAATCTGGAATACTTACAGTAAGGTTGTAATAAGCAGATGAATATATACTGCTTTTTCCGCTAGCGCTACTTGGAGGCGCAGTAACTACTTGAGTTTTACTTGTAGCTACATTGGTGTTAATTAGCTTTTTAGTTTTAGGCTTACTTCCTAGTAGCTGAATTGCTGCGAGTATTACTAAAACTATTACAAATAGGGTTATTAGTATCTTGTGTTTATTTCTTTTCTTAGGAATAGGAGTATGAGCCACCGAATAGTCTCTAATTGGTATTTTATCGAAGTCAGATGAATTGCTCATATTTACCTCTAATTCAATAATATACCTAATTGCAAATAAATAAACACTTTAAATAAATAATGTATCTAGTCGAACTTTGGCTTGATGTGAAGTTCGTTCAACTGATTTTGATCCACAATACTAGGAGAATCCATCATTAGATCTACGCCGGATCCATTCTTTGGGAATGCGACTACCTCTCTAATGTTGTCTTCGTTTATTAAAACCATGAATATTCTATCTACACCAAAGGCACAACCCGCGTGTGGCGGTGCACCGAATTTGAAAGCATTAATCATAGCTCCAAATTTGGAATCTACATATTCTTTTGAAAAATTAAGCTTTTCGAATACTTTATACATAATTTCAGGATTGTGGTTTCGAACACCACCCGAACATATTTCGTAACCATTCATAACCATATCGTATTGATCAGCTATGATTTTAGTTGGATCAGATTCTTCAAGAGCTTTCATGCCATTCTTGGGCATAGAGAATGGATTGTGTCCAAAATCTAACTTATTAGCTTTTTCATCCCATTCGTAAAAAGGAAAATCTGTAATCCAGGCAAGAGCTATCAAATTAGGATCTTTTAGTTTCATGTCTGTACCGAATGTGTTTCTAAGTTTGCCTAGCACTGCGTTTGCTTTTGGTAATTTATCTGCTGCAAAAAATAAGGCATCGCCGTCTTCAAAGTCTGTAAGTTTCTCGATTTCTTTAATTTCAGTCTCGCTTAGGAATTTGAGGATTGGACTTTTTAATTCTTTATCGTAGAGTACGTAAGCTAATCCTTTTGCACCTTCATCTTTAGCAATTTCTGTGTATTTATCTATATCTGATCTGCTGAATTTAGCTCCACCTTTTACATTTATCGCTTTGACTACTCCACCTTCTTTTATTGCTCCCCCAAATACTGCGAATCCACTGTCTTTAAGAGTGCTAGTTAAATCTACGAGCTCCATACCAAATCTTAAATCAGGCTTATCTGAGCCGTACTTATTCATAGCTTCCGCATACGGAATCCTAGGCACATCTTTAAATAGGAGCTTCTTTCCTGCAAAATCTGTGACTAGGTTTGTAATTAATGGCTCAACAGTTTTTCTTACTTCTTCACCGTCATAAACAAATGACATTTCTAGGTCTAATTGATAAAACTCTCCGTATAGTCGATCGCTTCTAGGATCTTCATCCCTGAAACATGCTGCTAGTTGGTAATATCTATTAACTCCACCAACCATTAGTAGCTGCTTAAATTGCTGAGGTGCTTGAGGTAATGCATAGAATTTACCAGGATGAACTCTTGATGGAATTAAGAAATCTCTGGCTCCTTCAGGAGATGAGTTGGCAATAATTGGAGTAGTTACTTCAGTAAATTCATTCTTCTCCATGAAGTCTCTGATGTATGAATTAAATTTAGCTCTAGTTCTTAGTCTATCTTGGATAATAGGTCGTCTTAGGTCTAAGTATCTGTATTTAAGTCTTAGTTCTTCATTGGCTTGGTTCTCGGAAAAAGGTTGGATTGGTAAAGCTTCACTCTTGTTTAATACTTCTAATTCCTCAACTACTAGCTCTACTTTACCGCTAGCAAGCTTATCGTTTTCCAGACCATCTTCTCTTTTCTTAACTTCACCACTTACTTTAAGAACGTATTCATCACGAACATCTTCGGCAATTTTAAAAACATCCTTTTTGTCTGGATGAATTACGAGCTGAAGTAATCCTTTGTGGTCTCTTAGGTCAATAAATATTAAACCACCATGATCTCGCCTAGTTTGAACCCAGCCGGCTACTTCAACTTTTTTGCCCACCTGATGTTCTAATTGATCAGATAATATTCGCATATTTTATATATTTTAACATCTTTTTATAGATTAAGGATGCTAATTTTCTTCTTTGACTTCTGGCTCTTCAACTTTTTCATTTTCTTCTTCTTCAGGAGCTACGAAAGTAAGGCCCTTTGTAATTTTCTCCATTAGATCACCTAAAGTTAATAGGCCTACATTTCTCTGGTTAGAATCTATAACCACAAAAGCAGCATAATTAGTCTCAGCAAAAGTTAAAAAGGCATCTATAAGTGAACTATTTTCATCAATATAGAATATTGGTCTTTCTAGCTTACTTTTTACCGAAGAATCTTTATTAACATCGAATCTTTCTATATTAATAAGGCCCATTAATTCTTTATTTTTCTTATCGTCAATGACTGGTATTATCTTTTGTCCGCGTTTATGCATTTCATTTAAGATAATTGGCCCAAGAATATCTTCTGGGTATACAAATTTCAATTTCTTCCAAGGAGTAGCTATTTTTCCAACTTCAATATCTAATCCTTCAACCACATTAGTAAGTAGTTTTACTTGCTCTTTTTTAATTCCGCTTCTTTTATCGTGATAGATGTCGTCTAACTTATTCTTTAAATCTTTAAGATCGTAGATATGTTCATTCTTCTTGAAGTTAGCTCTTAGAAATACTGCAAGGTTATATAAATACGGATGAACAAAATCTAACACATAAGATATTGGTCGAGCTAATAACTTAGCGACCCTAATACCAAAGTATGTAGCTTTTAGGTTGGGCAGCCAAACAAAAGCTAGAAGAACTAGTAGGAATAAAAAGATAAAAGATAGCCAAGCCGGAACAAGACTATTTAGTAAAAAGAATGTAATAGTGAAAAATAGAGCTATCAATAAATACAAGAATAAATCTAAAGATTCTTGATATGAAGAAACTAAATATAGTTTAGAAGCTAATGCGTCCCCCTCTAAACTTCTAGCCTTTAATTCTTTTCTGGAGTAATGTCGATATGATTTTAGAATATCTATTCCGCCGAGAGTTAGTAGTAAAAAAATAAAAGTAAATAATAAAGTCATATATTAATTATCTTAACCTTAATCATTATGTAATTAAAGTATAAAATACTTCACACAAGACTAATGTATAATATTGAGAATAAATAGAGGAATAAAATGACTAAACAATTTTGGATTATAGTAATAGTAATACTGGGAGTATTTATAGGCATAGTTACTTTCGGCAATAAAACTTCAAATAAAGATGCGAAACCAACCAACCACGTTGAAGGGCAAGGCAGCGTCAGTCTAGTTGAATACGGTGATTACCAATGCCCTTATTGCGGCCAGTATGCATCTACCGTTACTGAAGTAGCTAAGAAATATAGCACTCAAATTACTTTTCAATTTAGAAATTTCCCTCTAACCTCTATTCACCAAAATTCATTTGCGGCTGCAAGGGCTGCAGAAGCGGCAGGTCTTATGGGTAAGTTCTGGGAAATGAACGATATCCTATATCAACAAAATGTTATTTATTACAGCAGTAATCAATCTACTCCAACCTGGATAGGAGCAAAAAATCCTGAATCAGTATTTGTTTCGTACGCTAAAAGCCTCGGACTAGATACTAACAAATTCCAAGAACTTTATGCTTCTGATCAAGTTAATAACTTAATTAATGCAGATGAGAATGCTGGAAATAATTTGAAAGTAGATTCAACTCCTTCATTCTTCTTGAATGGTAAAAAAATTCAAGTAAATAATACCTTGCAAGATTTTTCTAAACTTATAGATGCCGCTCTTGCAAATACCAAATCAACAACTGGTGGCGCTATAACTCAAACTAAAAAATAAGGATGCATAATAGAATATTTAAAGTTAAAAGATTAAAAACTTTATCTTTAATCTTTATAATCTCTTTATTAAGTATTCTAATTAAACCGTTATTTGGACTTATAGTCTTAATATTCATCTTTGCCCTGTTTTTACCAATTAAGGAAATTGGATTAATTCTTAGGTTAATTTTTTCTTCATTAATATACTCGAGCCTGCTAATAATTTCCGGGATTTTACTGTATTTTTTGGGAATTAAATTTAATGTATATATAGATTTATTAATATTATTAATATTGGTTGTGCCAGCGGTAATTTATAACAAAAAATTAGATCTTAATATTAGGAAATTGTTTCCGATTTCAGAGTTAATTCTTCTTGGAATAATAATCTTCACAACTATTTCGATGGGGACATACCTGCTCTCACAAAACAGTATGAAAAATAGAATAGAACAAATAGTCAGAGGCAGTGATTCTACACCTCATTTATTAACGACTAATGAAGTTTATACATTGAGACATTATCTAATAAGTAAATCTGATGTGGATGAGCTTAAGTATAATTTTCAAGGAACTAATCCATATCCAGAAGGTGTTCACTATCTGACTGCACAAATGTATTTGTTTACAGACAATATTCATTCTAGCAACTACCAGAACATAAAAAGGCATCTAGATGTTTTTATATGGGCGAACTTAATAATGTTCTCGGTACTAATACCATTGTTAATATTCTCAGTTTATAAATTTACGAAATTAAATAATTGGTGGATTATAGCTACAGTATTTGCTTACGTTCTTTTTGCATATTATCATTATTATCAAACATTATTGATGTATGGATTTTATCCAAATATATTAGGTCTAGCTTTAATAGTCCCAATTATATTTTTATCGATTAATATACTATCAAATAAATATAGTAATTCATATTTAATATATTTAGGTCTATTAATAGCTGCACTATCCTTCACCTACACCCTCTATCTTCCACCAATTTTATTTGCCCTATACATCACTCAAAAACAATTCAATTTAGATTTAAAAAAGATTAATAAAGCTTATTTAAAAGCTCTTAATTTATTTATTGTTTTATCAATTATAATATTCATGTTTATTCTATTAGGTGAGGGAGCGTCTGCGGTTAGTGTTCCAGGTGGAATAATACAAATTCCTCTGGTTACAATAATACCAGTGTGTCTTATTTCATATTATGGATACAAAAAATCAATAAAAAATAATGCAACTGATATTTATTATAATTTCTTAACCTCAGCAATATTATGGGCATTTATCATTGCTTTATACCAACTTATTACTAAGCCCCATCACCTAGCATATTATTATTACAAAAATATATATCTTCTACTGCTTATTGCTTTTCCACTTTTTATTTTGGGCGTTAAAGCTATTGTTAAATTACTCAAATCTAAAAAAACAACATTAGTAAATTTACTCTATTATGCATTTATATTATCGATACCTTTAGCATTCTATTCAGCTATAGAATTTAGTGGAAATAATTTTTTTAATACTAATTCATACTACTTTTCGAATACTAGTAATATTGCAAAATATAGTTCGTCTTTAGTAACGGGACTTAATATAAGCAACAAAACTGCAAACGATATTGAAACTTGGATTAAAAATAATGAACAGGGTAATATAGCTTTTATCGAAAATTGCGGCCATCAAGATACATTTCAATCCAACCGTATGGCTTATGCCCTTACTTTAAAAGGAAATTGGGCAATGTATAAATTAAGCACCGATCAGTCGTATAACTTACAAGAAAATGAATATAAGATGTCGGACGGAATAAAACATGCAAATAAAAACAAAGATATAACTAAATACTTAAATAATCAATTGGCAGCCGGCGCACCGATACTTTTATATATCGGTCAAGATGCTACTTATTTACTAGATAATACTAAGTCTAGCGATAATCAAAAGATTAATATTAGTAATTATTATTTCTGCGCTAATTATTAATCTTTTTTATATAGAGCT
>CAILQE010000031.1 GCA_903836325.1 uncultured Candidatus Saccharibacteria bacterium | reverse complement strand
CTAATTTAACAGCAAAAGATTTACCTGCTCCAGATTTAGCGAAAACTGTTGAGTTACCGTTTTCTAGACTAAATCTATCAAAGATTACTAATCCAGAATTATGCATATTAACACCATACAAAATGCCATTATCTTGGCTTAAGTCAGCGCTAGTAAATGGGAAGGTCGTACTTAACGCACCGGTGCTCATATTTCTTCTTACTTGAAGTTGATCAAACATCTGTGGAATTGTTGAAGCAAAGGCTTGTTCTTGTTGAGAAGTAGCGGGCTTAGAATATACCAACTGTTGTCCGAGTTGATTCTCTATTTTTCTAGATACAAAATCTAATTCTTCTAAACTAAAACCATAAATAGTAAAGTAAAAACCTAATCTAAAAAATTTCTCTTCACCTACCTGAAGCTTATCTCGAATTTCTTCTGCATCTGTAATAGCAGCATCTTTACCTGGATCTCTAGTTTTACCTTTTTCGTTATCTAGCTGAATTCCAGCTTCTAATCTTGTTACTTTCTTTCTTAAGTTTTCCAAGACAACTCTAGTTTCTGCAGGATATATGTATAGACTTAAATCTGTTTCTTCGTCTATATTAACCATTCCGCCAAGCCATCCTGTAAATAGACTTCTAGGATAACCATATACATAGTAAGTACGTGCAAACCTTGTTCCTAATTGAAAGTAAGTAGATTTAAATTCTAAAGATGAAGGAGCGATGAAATCTCTAAGTGCTGTAATTCCCTTTTTGAATACTGCTTGAACTTCCATTTGTTCTTGAGCTTGTTGATTTCTAGCTAAAGCTATTGGATCTTGACTGACGGGATTATTTTTTTTACCAAACATTATTGTAGTTCTCCTTTGAGATGATCTTGAGCAGCCATCCCTTGGCCCTTCATTACTACGTCTGTAGACATATCGTTGAAATTAGTTAACTGTTGATTTGTGGCAGTGTCTGGATTGTAGCTATCATAGTAAAGCTCAATTAATTCCTGAGTATCTAGAGGAAGACCTTGAATTGTGCACTGAGCTAGGCCCCCAAGTATAGCCTGAACTCTGTTACGAAGCTCTGTTTTAGCAGTTTCTAAGACAGCTTCATTTATGGTGACATGTTGCTGCTTGTTATTAAACATGCCCAATATACCATTGAATAAATTTTTACTCTGAGCAAGTGCTTTTTGAGTATCCATACTTGGAAAATAAGGTATAACTACGTAAAATTTTTTATCCATAATATTTGTTTGAGAGCTTAATGTATCTATATAATTAATGTAGTCATCCATAAGCATGGCTAGCAGCATGTTGTCGTGCTCTAGTCTTATGCGATCTAATTTTTCTATATAAGGCTGTAAATCAACTCTTCTGGTTTTAATAAAAATCTGTATAGGAAAATATAAAGAATTTAGAAATCCTTGAAATCCATATTCCACCGACTCTTGTTCCTGGGTGCTCATTAAATCGAAGTTTATGCTTTTAACCATGACGACAGATCTAAAAGACCCGTCATTCATAATTACTATACCGTCTCTAATTTCAGCAATTTGAAGAGCATTCTGCGTGCTATTAGGATTTACCCTAGACGACATAGATTGTTGGTTTGCAGCTGGATTGTTGTTAATATTTGGATTCATATTCCCACCATAAATTTTATCTTAGAGATATAATTACTTCTCCATTATTTTCTTGTACTTTAGGTTCCGAAATGATGTTATTAACTTCTTTGGATATAGTAGACACGCTATTAACATTGTTTTGAGATAAATTAATTATATCAGGACTTGGTTTAAATTCAGACTGATTTGGATTGGATGAAATTGCATCCAATTCTTTGAGGGGTCTAAGTGTTCTCATGTTTACAAATTCAGCTGAATTATTATCAATCGGAACGGGTACGGTTATACTTGTTGGTTGCGATATTGAGTTGTTTACAGGTTCTAGATTATTCATTAGTGATTCTTTTCTAAGTCTAGTGCTTGAGTCTACCATTTTTTGAAAGTTTTTTAAGTCAGGATTAGAATCATCTAGAATATCCTCAAAATCATGAATTTCACTTTCCGCAGGATAACCCTGAAGAATATTTAAGTTTATTAATCTATCCCCAGTTGTTTCTAGGGGACTTGAAAATTTGTTTAGATTACTCGCATTCTTCATAGACCAGCCTCGACTATCTAAAGTCTCAGCCAAGGTTTCGAGTCTTGAGTTAACTTCTGTTTGGCTAAGTCTGTTTGTTAATATTTGCTGAATTTTTTTAGGAGCAGTAACAGTAACTAAATCATTTGCTCCATTTTGATCCCATATTCTGATCTTAGGTTTTAGAATAAATCTCAATTTAGCTAAAGCCCAAACTTCAGTAGGCTGATCCCTCATAAAAGGGAAAGCTAAAAAACTAAAAAATAATACGAAAGGCATAGTTAGTAAATCTAATATCCATGCCCCGTGCTTGTATAAAGTGAAGCTTACATACAGAGCTGTAACAGCTATAAACGCATATATAAATTGTCTAATGCTTAGGTTCCAGATTAGTTTATCTTCTGCTTCGATATCTTGTATAACTTTATAGCTAGCCATTAAGCATAAGTATAACAGAGCAAACAACAGAGTGCATGAATTTATTGTCTAAAATTATTCTAAAGTATATAATTTTTATAAATGCAAAAGACTAAAATAATAGTATTCAAAAAATTCAGCATCGCTATTTTAACTATTTTTACGTCCTTCACTATGTTTACTGGAGCCTCATTTGCCAGTACCACCTGTGGTGGTTCTTCAAATAGCTACAACACCTCAATAGACTTTGGCTGTTCTGGTAAGGGTAATCCAATACTAGATCTTATGTTTGGAATAATAAGATTCTTAACATACGGCGTAGGCATAATTATCTCAGGATCGATTATTGTTGGAGGTATCCAGTATATAAGCTCTCAAGGCAATCCAGAAAATACCAATCATGCGGTTAATAGAATTAGAAACGCATTAATAGCATTACTAGTTTATATCTTTGCCTATCCCCTACTTAACTATCTTTTACCTACGGTGGTATTAAAATGATTTTTCAATATTTAGCAGCTGCATGTCTTGATCATGGAATATTAGGCTTACCTACCTGGTATCAATATTTAAACTGTAATTCCGATGGAGCGCCGATTATAAATAACATAAATGACATATGGAGTATTGCTGCAGCAATAATCGATATACTACTTAAGCTAAGCGCACTAATAGCAGTAGGAATTACTATATACGGAGGAGCCCAATATATGACATCTTCTGGAAATGCAGAAAAAACTAATAAAGCTAAGAACACCATTATTTCTGCCGCAATAGGACTTCTAATCTGTTCAATATCTATAACGGTAGTGCACTTTGTTGCTGGGAGCTTCCATTAAATATGAATATAATTCCACTAAAATATTTATCAGTAGTATTGAACGGAAATAGCTATACAACGCATCTACCCACGACCTCAACAAGCGGAGCTCTGGGCATAGTTCTGAATATTGTATTTGGAACGCTAACAGGACTATCAGTTATAATTGTCGTTGTTGGAGGCATTCAGTTTATGGCATCTGGCGGAAATCCAGAGCAAACCAATAAAGCTAAGAACACCATTCTTTATGCGGTTATTGGACTGGCCGTAGCTCTAACCGCGGAAATATTAATTAACTTTGTGTTAAATAAGCTTTTAAAAATATGAAAAACATTATTTTATCATTTTCAATTATGTTCGTAGGTGTATTTACGCTAATAGGCACTTCCAGTGCTATAAGTGTATTCACAGCTTGTAGTAACTCAAATATTTCAAACCATACTGTATGTAATCAATCGAATACTAAAGAAAATACCAACCCTGTAATTAAAGCCATGAGAATTATTTTGGAAGTTCTTAGTATGATCGCTGGGATAGTTGCAGTGTTTGGATTGATAATTGCTGGTATTAGAATAGTCACTTCTAATGGAGATTCAAATTCATTCAATACGGCAAAAGGAGCAATACTGTATGTAGTTATAGGTGTTGCTATTGTGGTGTTGAGTCAAAGTATAATATTATACGTATTGGATAAACTAAAATGATTAAAAAAATTATTACTACACTAGCCGTATTGATTTCTGGAATACTTCCATTATCGATTCCATTGTCTACCCAAGCGATATCGTCACCATCGTCACCGGTTAATCAAGCTTGTAGCGGACTAAAACAATTAACTGGGGGAACTTGCAGTAAAACTTCCGATGCTGGTGTTGGAGGTATAGTTAAGAATGTAATCAATATAGTATCCTTGATAGTTGGTTTTGTTTCTGTATTAGTAATTATGTTTTCTGGATTTAGATTTATTACTGCTGGCGGAGATCAAAATACGGTAAGTTCAGCCCGCAATACCCTTATGTATGCTGTAATAGGACTAACTATTGCAACTATTGCGCAGCTTATTGTTCATATAGTGTTAAACTCGGCCTCAAAAATTACTGGATAATAAGTATTAAAAATAACTAATATTGTTTATAATTAAATTAAGTCAAAACTAAGAAAGGATATTAACTAAATGATTAAAAAGATATCAAGATATTTTGTAGCTGTGCTGTCAGTTGTCTCAATAAGTGCAGTTTTTGCACCAGGAGTTTCTATGGCTTCATGTACTAATATCGCCAATGGTCTTCAAGCAGGCGTAAATAGCACAGGAGCTACAGGTTCTTGTGGTGCGAGCGGAACTTTAACCGGAGGAATTAAAAACGTCGCTAAAACTATTACAGTAGATTTCTCAATTGTAATTGGTGCAATATCAGTAATAATGATTATCTATGCTGGTTTTAGATACATTACTTCTGGTGGTAGCTCAGAACATGCCAATTCAGCACGAAATATTTTAATGTATGCAGTAATTGGCTTAATTAT
>CAILQE010000030.1 GCA_903836325.1 uncultured Candidatus Saccharibacteria bacterium | reverse complement strand
GCCGCTGCTAACGCCGTTCACAACCACAACTATAAGAGTAGTGGATTATATATTTCTGAAATTTCTGTAACAAATGGTCCACGAGCTAAAAGATTTAGACCAGCCGCTAAAGGTAGTGCTAACGCATTCCAACTTAAAACTGCTAATATCCGAGTTGTAGTTGATGGCGTAATCAGAGCTAAAGAAGCAGTTAAAGCTGTTAAAGAAGAAGAGGAGAAGAAGTAATGGGACAAAAAGTTAATCCTGTATCAATGCGACTTCAAGTTAATAAAAATTGGAGTTCTAAATGGTTTGCTCCTAAAAAAGATTACGTAGCTTTTCTAAGAGAAGATCTTTCTGTAAGAAGACTTATTGAAAAGAAACTAGGCTCACGAGCTTCTATCAACCGTGTAGAAATCACTAGAACACCTAATTTAGTTACTGTAACTATAAACACTGCTAAAGCCGGTGTTGTTATCGGTAAAGGTGGATCTGGAGCTAATGAACTTAAAGCTGATATCGAAAAAATCTATAATTCTGCTGTTCGTGTAAATATCGAAGAAATCAAGAAACCAGACCTATACGCGAAATTAGTAGCTGAAAACATTGCACACCAACTTCAGAGAAGAATTAGCTTCAAACGAGCTATAAAATCTGCTGCAGCAAATACAATGAGATCAGGTGCTAAAGGAGTAAGAATTCAAGTATCTGGACGTCTAAATGGTGCAGAAATGTCTAGACGAGAAAAAGAAATAGCTGGATCAGTGCCATTACATACTATTCGTGCTGATATAGATTTTGCTAAAGCTAATGCATATACATCAACAGGTGTAATTGGTATTAAGGTTTGGATCCACAAAGGGGAGGTTATCTAAAATGTTAGCCCCTAAGAAAACTAAATTCCGAAAGATCCGAAAAGGTGTAATTCGAGGTGTAGCAACTACTGGAAACAATATTGCACACGGAGATTATGGACTTGTATCTATGGAACATGAAAGAATTACAGCTCGACAGATTGAAGCTTCAAGACAAGCTATGACCAGACACATCAAGCGTGGTGGTAAGATTTGGATTAGAATTTTCCCGCATATCGCAGTAACAAGAAAACCGCAAGACGTTAAAATGGGTAGCGGTAAGGGTAATCCAGAATTCTTTGTAGCTAAGGTTAAGCCAGGTACTGTGCTTTTCGAAATGCAAGGTGTAACAGTTGAAGTAGCTCGAGAAGCTATGAGACTTGCTGGAAATAAATTACCTGTAAAGACTAAATTCCTAGTCAGAGAGGATATTTAGTATGAAAGTATTAGAAATCAGAAAAATGTCAGTAGAAGATTTAACTAAGAAGACTAACGATCTTAGAGTAGAGATTGCCGAACTAAGAAGAAGAGTAAGATTAGGTGAAGTATCTAATGTACGAATCGTTCGTCAAAGAAGAAAAGACCTAGCAAGAGTATTAACCGTTCTAAGTGAAGAACTAATTAAGGAGACAAAGTAATGGCTAAGAATTTCCAAGGTGTAGTTGTGTCCGACAAAGGACAGAAAACTATCGTTGTTCTAGTTGAAACACGAAAAACTCACCCACTATACAAGAAGCAGTACACTGTCTCTAAAAAGTTTATGGCTCATGATGAAAAGAATGAAGCAAAACCAGGAGATAAAGTAATTATTGCTGAAACTAAACCTATTTCTAAAAGAAAGAAGTTTATTTTAACTAGCATCATAAGTACGTCTAAATTATCTAAAGACGATTTAGTAGTCACTAAAGATGTAGAAACAGATAAGTTGCCTGAAAGTAAATCTAAGGCACCTAAGGAGACTAAATAATGATACAACAAGAAACTAGACTAGTTGTAGCAGACAACTCCGGAGCTAAAGAAATCCTATGTATTCGTGTTCTCGGTGGAACTAGAAGAAGATATGCACGAGTAGGTGATGTTATTGTTGCTACTGTTAAAAGCGCTTCACCAACTGGAACAGTTAAGAAAAAGAACGTTGTACGTGCTGTAGTAGTACGAACTAGAGATCAGATTCATAGACCAGATGGTTCTACTATTTGTTTTGATGATAACGCTGCAGTAATCATTGGAGAAGATAAGATGCCTAAGGCAACTCGTATTTTCGGTCCAGTTCCTAGAGAATTAAGAGAAAAGGGCTATGCAAAAATTATCAGCTTAGCACCGGAGGTACTTTAATATGAAATTATTTAAAATTAGATTAAAAACTGGAGACAAAGTTATTGTTCTTGCAGGAAAATATAAAGGTAAAACTGGTAAAATTCTTAAAATTCATCCTAAAGATAACAAAGTAACTGTGGATGGCATTAATATCGTAAAGAAACACGTAAAACCGACTAAAGACGCACCAGGAAGTATTCAGGAAATTGTTAAACCTATGGATGTATCTAAAGTAGCTTATTACGATCAAGACACTAAAGGTGCTTCTAAGATAGAATTTAAATTCGATAAAGATGGTAAAAAAATACGAATTGCTAAGAAAAGCGGAAAGGAGATTAAGTAATGGCAGATATAAAATACGTTCCAACTATAAAAGCACAGCTTAATTCTAAGATTTACGCTGAACTTAAAGAAGAACTTAAATTGTCTAATATTAATGAAGTTCCTAAAATTGAAAAAATAATTTTAAACATTGGATTAGGTAAAGCTAAAGACGACAAGAAAATGTTCGAAACAGCTGATAATACTATTCGAAAGATAACTGGACGAAAACCTATTCATATCTCCTCTAAGCAAAGTATCGCAGCATTCAAGCTAAGAGAAGGCCAGAAGATTGGTATGAAAGTTACCCTTAGAGGAAACGCGATGTATGAATTCTTAGATAGAATTATTAATATCGTTCTTCCAAGACTAAGAGATTTCCATGGAGTTCCTTCAACAGCTTTTGATAATCAAGGTAATTATTCTATCGGATTTATTGATCAATCAGTATTCCCTGAACTTACTTTTGAAGAAACAAACCCAGCACACGGACTACAAGTAGTAATTGTAATTAAAGCTAAAAGTAAAGAAGATTCCAGAGCTCTATTAGAGAAACTTGGAATGCCCTTTACTAAGGAGGCTAAGTAATGGCTAAGAAATCTATTATCGCTCGTGATCTTAAGAGAAGAAAGATGTTCGATAAGTATGCGGCTAAGAGAACTGAATTAAAAGCTCTAGGAGATTTAGAAGGACTAGCTAAATTACCTAGAAATTCATCTCCAACAAGACTTAAGAATCGTTGTGATGAAACAGGTCGACCAAGAGCTTATATGAGACAGTTTGGACTAAGTAGAATAGCTTTCAGGGAGCACGCATCAAAAGGCGAAATCCCTGGTGTAACTAAATCAAGTTGGTAAAGAAAGGAGAGAATAAATTATGATAACAACAACAGACCCAATATCAGATATGCTTACGAGAATACGTAATGCTATTAATGTGAATAAAACTGAAGTTTCTCTTCCTCACAGTACCGTGAAAGAGAATGTAGCTAAAGTACTTCAACAAAATCATTTTATTGAAAGTGTTAAAGTAACTGGTGAAAAAACTGAGAAGACACTTCACATCGTTATAAACGCTGCAGATAAGAACGCTAAGATCAATGAGATCTCTAGAGTATCTAAACCTGGTCAACGTTCATACGTTAACGTTAAAGAAATCCCAGTAATTAAACAAGGACGAGGTATGGTAGTAGTATCTACTTCTCAAGGTTTAATGAGTGGAGACGATGCTAGAAAAGCTAACATCGGTGGTGAATTAATATTAAAGGTATTTTAAAAAGAAAGGTTTAAGATGAGTCGTATAGGAAAACTACCTATTCAGGTTCCAGCAGGTGTGACAATCACTAACGACGGTAAAACTATTAGTGTTACCGGACCAAAAGGCACATTGTCTCAAGACCTAATTGACGGAATCACCGTTGCACAAGACGGAAACGTTCTTACTGTTACTAGAAAGAACGATGAAGCTTTATATAAAGCAAGACATGGCTTAATGCGAAGTCTTATTAACAACCTAGTAGTTGGTGTAACTAGTGGATTTGAGAAAAAATTAGAAGTTAATGGAGTAGGATTTAGAGTTGCCTTAATGGGAACTAATTTGAAACTTAATCTAGGATTTTCTCATGACATTATTTTCGCTATTCCACAAGGAATAACTATTACTATTGAACAGAACATTATTACTGTAAGCGGCATAAACAAGCAACAGGTTGGACAAGTTGCGAGTGAAATTCGAGCATTTAAGAAACCTGAACCATATAAAGGTAAAGGAATTAAATATATTGATGAACGAATCTTGCGTAAGAGCGGAAAGAGCGGTAAGGAATAGACTATGAGTATAACTATTAAAAAAGCACATAAACTACGAAGAAAAATTAGAATCAGAAGCAAGGTTAAAGGTACATCCATAAGACCTAGACTTACTGTATTTATTTCTAATATTAATGTAAGCGCACAAATTATTGACGATGAAAAAGGTATTACTATTGCTAGTTCTACTACTGTTTCTAATAAGACAGCAGGAAAAACTAAGACTGAAAAAGCTGAATGGGTAGGAGCAGATATTGCAAAGAAAGCTTTAGCTAAAAAGGTAAAAGCAGTAGTATTAGACCGAAATGGTAAACTATATCACGGAAGAGTTGCAGCACTAGCTGACAGCGCTCGTAAAGCAGGATTGGAGCTATAATGGATAATCGACGAAGCCGAAGACCAGCCCTAGAATTTGAAGAAAAACAATTCGATGAAAGAACTCTACAAATTGACAGAGTTGCTCGTGTTGTTAAAGGTGGACGAAGATTTAGATTCCGTGCTCTAGTAGCAGTCGGAGATAAAAAAGGTAAGGTAGGAGTAGGTACAGCAAAAGGTGCAGATGTTACCGCTGCTATTACTAAAGCTACTGAAATTGCTAAGAAAAACTTTATTAAAGTTAAAACTTACAAAGGAACAATTCCTCACGAAACAACTGGAAAAGTATCTGGTGCTAAGATTTTCATCAAACCAGCAAGTGCTGGTACTGGCCTTATAGCAGGAGGAGTAACAAGAAGTATTCTTGAAGCTGCTGGTATTAAGAACATCTTAAGTAAATCACTAGGATCATCTAACAAAACTAACGTAGCATATGCAACTATTGAAGCTCTTATGAGCTTGGAAAGTGCTAAAGACTGGACTACATCTATCAACAAGAATAAGAATGTAGATAAAAAAGTAGAAGCTGCAAAGGATGGAGAAGAATAATGAAATACAATGAATTAAGTCATCCTACTAACCTTAAGAGAACTAGAGTTGGACGTGGTATTGGTTCTGGACTAGGTAAAACAGCCGGTAGAGGTACTAAGGGTCAACATGCACGAACTGGTTACACTAAGAACCCAGGGTTCTCAGGTGGACAAAACCCACTTATGCAGCAGTTACCTAAATTACCTGGTTTTAAAAGTAAAATTCCTAAAGCAGAAAATGTTTTTACTGATCAATTAGATGAATTAGGCACTAAAATTATTGATGCTAAAGTTCTATTTGAAAAAGGATTAGTTAGTAGCGAATTTGTTAGAATCAAACTTCTATCCAGAGGCGAAGTAAAGAAATCATTAGATATACAATTACCTGGTGCTTCTAAATCAGCTATTGAGCTAGTTTCAAATGCTGGAGGATCATTCAAAAAAGTTAACATCCTTCAACGACCTGCAAAAAAAGAGTCGTAAATAACACATATTGGACGAAATAGTCCAAATAGTGCTTAAATAAGAGTGGTATATAATAAATATAAAGAGAGTAGGGTATTAGACAAATATGAACTGGAAAATTATTCTTAAGTCTTTAGCTCATAAAGATATGCAAAAGAGAATTTTGGCTGTTATTGGAATACTGATTGTTTTCCGTATATTAGCTCAAATACCAGTTCCTATTGCTGACGCTAAAACCCTACACCAAGTTTTACAGAACTTATTTAATTCATCTAATTCACCGCAATTCTTAAGTTTTATGAATGTCCTGAGTGGTGGAGCACTTGCTAATTTCTCAATTATGATTGCTGGACTTGGTCCATTTATTAACGCATCTATCATTATGCAGCTTTTAACTAAAGCTATTCCAAAACTAGAAAATCTACAAAAAGAAGGTGAATATGGTCAGAAGAAAATCAACCAATACACTAGACTTTTAACTCTTCCACTAGCAATTATCCAATCTATCGGATCTATTTATCTGATTAGACAAGCTGCCTCAAGCATTGGTGGTATTGGAGATATAACTGCCCATGTATCGATGCTTCAATGGGCTCTTATGATCGCATCTTTGACTGGTGGATCTATGCTACTTATGTGGCTGGGAGAACAGGTAACAGAACAGAGCGTCGGTAATGGTATATCTCTTTTAATTACAGTAGGAATAGTATCAAGACTTCCTGCAAATATTGGTCAAATAATTTCTAGTGCAGGATCAAAAGTTGCACATATGAAGATATTCGGCCATGTCATGCCATTCAGTAGAACTACACTGATATACTCAATAACTACGATTTTATCTATAATAATAGTAACCTGGATGGTAGTAATGCTAAATGAAGGAGCTAGAAAGCTTACAGTTAACTATGCAAAAAGAGTTCAAGGGAATAGAACGTACGGCGGAGTGACAACTGTTCTTCCTGTTAAGTTAATTACAGCTGGAGTTGTACCAATAATATTCGCTGTTGCATTTTTAAGTGTACCTGGTTTCGCAGGACAGATATTGGGAGGCATGCATTCAGCTCATTGGCATACAATAGGAACAAACCTTGCAACATGGTTCCAGACTCCAAGCTCTACAACTTTTAGAACTGAGGGTATGAAAGCTTATATCTATCCAATAACATATTTCGTTCTAGTATTTGTGTTTACATATTTCTATACCTCTATAACATTCAATTCAAAAGAAATTGCTGAGAACCTTCATAAACAAGGTGGCTTCATAGAAGGTATAAGAGGCGGTAAAGAAACTGAGAAATATCTTTCTAATACAGTTAATAGATTAACTTTATTCGGAGCATCTGCACTGGGACTCCTAGCATTGGCTCCTATCATAGCTCAGATATTCTTACCGATTAGTATAACCGTCGGAGGAACTAGCGTTCTAATCCTTGTTTCCGTAGCTCTACAGACACTTAGAGCTGTAGAATCAAGAGCGCTTATGATAACCTACGATCAATACTCTGAACCAGAATTTTTTCACGAGGACAATGATACTACTAGCGCATTAGGTACAAAAAAACTAAAATTCTTACCTAGATTTAAAAAATAGGAAAATATTATGTATTTAACTAAAAAAAGTTACTCAAAAAACAAATTTGAGGAGTATACCAATCGTAGGCACAAAATAATTACTAAATTAACTCCTATGATGCGTTTCTTTATAGACGAACAGAACGTTTACGGATATAACCTCACTAGATTAAATACAGGCGATAAGGAATATTTACCTATCAAACTTACTGAACTATACGGATTTACTGAATACAGAACTCGTGATATTGTTTCATTGCTAAGTTCTCAAGAAAATACTAAAACTTTTTCAGCAAGAATTAATAAGTTAGACATACCCAGAAAACTTATTCTCAGAGAAGATAACATGACCGTGGACTATCTTTTTAGTAATGGATTAAATAAGAAATCTGTTGAATTACCAAGTCAACCAGAAATAATTGATTCGGTAACTACTCCACCTAGATTAAGGGATAGGATAGGATTATACCCGGAATCGGTAGCCATGAATGACATAAATATAAGACTTAGGCAATTTGAGATCAGCATTGGCGCAAACATACTAAAATCAATGATCGATCATAACAGATAAAAAACACTTTACACCAGATAACCTTTGATGTATAATTAACACCTGTTATATATATGGCTAATACAAAAGAAGTAATCGAGCTTTCAGGAACTATTATTGAGACCTTACCCGGCACTCAATTTAAAGTAGAACTCGAAAATGGCCATCATATTATAGCTCACGTCGCTGGTAGGATGAGAAAGAATTTCATCAAGATAGTACCAGGTGACAGCGTAACGGTTGAATTGACTCCTTACGATCTTACGAAGGGTCGCATAACCTACCGCAAAAATTAACCGGGTTAAATTTACAAACTAATAGCAGAGTGTCATTTTGCTAATAAAGGAGAAATGATCCGCATGAAGGTGCGTGCAAGTGTAAAAAAAATCAGTCCCGACGACATTGTCGTTCGTCGTAAGGGTCGGATTTATATTATCAATAAACTGAAACCTAAACATAAGCAGAGGCAGGGTTAGATATGGCTAGAATTTCTGGAATTACAATTCCTAATGAAAAGCAGATCTGGATCGCTTTAACTTACGTTCATGGAATTGGTAGAAAAATAAGTTACGACATACTAGACAGAGCTAAGATTGATCCTACTATTAGGGTTAAAAATCTTAACGATGGCGAAGTATCTAAAATCCAAGATATTATTAACGCAGATTACGTTGTAGAAGGTGAACTGCAAAGAATAGTAACTGGAAATATTAAGAGATTAAAAGACATCAAATCTTACCGTGGTATTAGACATGCTGCTAATCTTCCTACAAGAGGACAGAGAACCAGAACTAATGCACGAACACGTCGAGGTAAGAAAACTACTGTTGGTGGAACTGCTAAGAAGTCAGCAACTAAGACCTAAGGAGAAAGGATATTTAATATGACAGATAAAAAATTACAAGAAGTGTCAGTTGAAGCAGAAGCTCCTAAGGTTTCTAAAAAGAAGTCTAAAAGAAGTGTTCCAACTGGACAATTACATATTCAAGCAACATTTAACAACACTATAATTACATCTACTGATCCTAAAGGAAACGTACTTGTAACATCTAGTGCAGGTGCTTGTGGTTTTAGAGGATCTAAAAAAGGTACTGCATATGCTAGTCAGGTTGCTTCTGAAAAAGTAGCACAGCAATCAAGACAGTCATACGGACTTACAAGAGTAGATATCTTTGTTAAAGGTATTGGTCTTGGACGTGATGCAGCTATCAGAGCATTTATAGCTAGTGGTATAGATATTACTAGCATAACTGATGTAACAGGAGTTCCTCACGGTGGAGTGAGACCTAGAAAAGCGAGGAGAATGTAAAATGGCTAGAGATTTAGGATCAATCGTAAAAATGAGTCGTAGAGAAGGTTATGCCCTTCACCCTAAGGCTCACAAAGCACTAGTTAAAAGAAGTGCAACACCAGGACAAAAAGCTGGATCAAGACCACCTATGCGTGGTGGTAGCCAGTATGGTATCTCTTTAAGAGAAAAACAGAAAGTTAAACGAATGTATGGTCTATTGGAAAAACAATTCGCTAAACTTTATGCTGAAGCAAGTCAAACTCGTGGACAGAGCGGTGAAGCTATGCTTAAGTTCTTAGAACTAAGATTAGATAACACAATCTACCGAGCTGGATATGCAACAAGTAGACGAGCTGCTCGTCAGTTAGTAAGTCACGGTCACTTTATGGTAAACGACCGAAGAGTAGATATTCCATCACTAAGAGTAAAAGTTGGAGATAAAATCGCTCTTAAACCAAGCAGTTTTAATTCAGGTTATTTTAAGAATATTGATGACGTTAGCCCTAAACCAGCTTCAATACCAGCATGGTTAAAGGTTGATAGGAAAAAATTCGAAGTGTCTGTAGCTGGAATACCTACCAGAGACGACGCAGAAGAAGGCATCAACGAACAATTAATAGTGGAATACTATTCTAGGTAAACTAAAGGAGTAAAAATTATGTCAAATACAATTCACACACCAGGTATCGTAAAGGTAGAAGATTTAAACGATAACAGCGCTACATTTTCAATTGAACCACTTCACAGTGGATATGGAATGACTCTAGGCAACAGCCTTAGAAGAGTTCTTCTATCTTCAATTTCAGGTGCAGCAGTAACTGCATTCAAGGTTGAAGGTGCAACTCATGAATTCACAGATGTTAAAGGCGTTAAAGAAGATTTAGTAGACATCATGCTTAATCTTAAGGGAGTTAAGTTCCGAGTATACGGTACAGAACCTCAAACTCTAAGAATCGTAAAAAACGGAAAAGGTAAAATAACAGCTAAAGATATCCAAGTAAACGCGGATGTAGAAATTGTTAACCCTGATCACCTAATTGCAACATTAGACGCAGAAAAAGGTAAATTCGTAGCCGATCTAGTTGTTGAAATTGGACGAGGATATAGAACAATTGAAGAAGGTACAGCTAAGAAGCCTAGCGATATGATAGCTCTTGATGCAGTATTCTCTCCAGTACTAAGAGTTCGATATAAAGTAGAAAACACTCGAGTTGGACAAATTACTGACCTAGATAGATTAATCATCACTATTGATACTGATGGATCAATCACAACTAGAGATGCATTTGAAGAAGCTTCAGCAATCCTAGTTAATCAATACACAGCATTAGCTGGTAAAACTAGAGTTGAAATGAGTGCTCCAGTTGAAGATGAAACAGCTTCATTTGAAGTTAAAGATTCAAATGATGACGCATCTTCACTTAATACACCTATTGAAGATTTAAATCTATCAGCTAGAACAACTAACGCTTTAATAAACAACGAAATTGAAACTATTAAGGACTTATTCGCACTTAATGATGCTGATCTTAAAGATCTAAAAGGTTTCGGAAGTAAAGCACTTGATGAAGTTAAGGATAAGTTAGCAGAATTGGAACTGTAATATGCACAGACACGGATATAAAGGAAGAAAATTCCACAGAGAAACAGACCAGCGAAAAGCTCTTATTAAGGGCCTAGCTGATTCTCTAGTAAAATATGAAGCTATTGAAACTACGCTTCCTAAAGCTAAAGAAATTGTTCCTTACATGGAAAAACTAATAACTAAAGCTAAGAAAGCAGATCTACATAATCGTAGACAAGTCATTTCTAGTCTTCAGACTATTGAAAGTGCCAATAAACTATTTGACGAACTAACTCCTAAACTTAAGAGCCGTAATAGTGGACACCTTAGAATTTCTAAGACTACAACTAGAAAAGGTGATAATGCTATGCAAGCTAGAGTGTCTTTCATCTTTGATGAAATTAAAGAAGCAGTAAAAGAAGTTAAAGAAGCTAAAGTAGTTACTAAGACTGAAAAACCTGCAGTAAAGAAAACTACTGTTAAAAAACCTGTAGTTAAGAAAGAGGTTAAATAATGAAAACCTATAGCGCAAAGCCTACTGAAGTAGTACGTAAATGGTACGTTGTAGACGCATCAGAAAACAACCTTGGTAGAGTAGCAACTCAAGTTGCAAAACTACTTATGGGTAAAGATAAACCATCTTACACTCGGCATATCGATGTTGGAGATTTCGTGGTCGTAATTAATGCCGGCAACATACAAGTTACTGGCGGTAAAGAAACTAAAAAAATCTATTACAAACATTCAGATTTTCCAGGTGGACTACGAGCAACTCAACTTAAAGATATGGATCAGTTGAAAGTAATACACAAAGCTGTTTATGGAATGCTTCCAGTTAACAAGCTACGTGACGAAAGATTAAAGAGACTAAAAGTTTACTTAGGAAACGAGCACAATCATGCTGCTCAAAGCCCAGTAAGTTACTCAGTAAAGGATAACAAATAATGGCTAAGAACTATTTCTATGCACTAGGACGACGAAAGAGCTCAACAGCTCGAGTAAGATTACAATCCGGAAAAGGTACTATCGTTATTAACGACAAACCTGCTAATGAATACGCAGTTGAATCTAAATATTTATTAAGCAAGTTAAATGAACCTTTTGCTGCATTAGATCAGGAGAACAAATACGACATTACTGTGAAAGTTAATGGCGGTGGAACTACTGGTCAAATAGAAGCTATACGTCTTGGGATCGCTAAAGCATTAGTAGAGCTAAATGAAGAATATAGATCTACTCTGAAGAAAGCTGATCTACTAGGTCGTGATTCTAGAGATAAGGAAAGAAAGAAATTTGGACTTCCTGGTGCTCGAAAACAACGACAGTTTACAAAACGATAGTTTTTATAAACTACCAAGCATATACCATCTAAGGACTTATACTCTTTAGATGGTATAATTTATTTATATGAATAAACAAGTAATACTAACTGGAATAAGAGCTAATAACAGATTACATATTGGTAATTTTTTTGGCGCACTACTTCCCACTGTCGATCTGTCTAATACTAAAGGCGATGATTATATTATTAATTTATTTGTTCCTGACCTTCATAGCTTTACCACACCAATCGATCACAAATATTTATACGATCAAACCTTCAATAATATTAAGGTATATATTGCTAGCGGTTTAAGTTTAGATAAAGACGACGTAAATATATATAGACAAAGTTATATACCTGCTCATAGCGAACTTACCTGGATACTAGATTGTTTTACTGGGTTTGGAGAATTATCTAGAATGACACAATTTAAGGATAAGAGCGCTAAAGAGCAAAACGTAACAGCTGCTTTATTTAATTATCCAGTACTAATGGCGTCAGATATTCTTCTCTATGACGCACTATATGTTCCAGTAGGAGACGATCAGACTCAACACCTCGAATTTAGTAGAGATCTAGCTATTAGATTTAACAATAGATTCAATAAAGATGTTTTCGTGGTCCCTAAACCAGTTAAAGAACAACACAGCTTCTTTTCTAGAGATCAAGGACTTAGAATTAAAGATTTATCTGATCCGACTAAAAAAATGTCTAAAAGTGATGAATCCGAAAAAGGTATTATTTTCTTAGATGACGCACCGGAAATAGCTAAGAAGAAAATATTAAGTGCAACAACAGATAATCTTTCATCTATTAATTATGACCCCGCTAAACAGCCCGGAATATCTAATTTACTCGTTATACTAAGCCTTCTAAATAAGGAAGATATTACTAAGACCATAGAAGCATGGAAAGGTAAAACTGCCTATAAAGAACTGAAGGAAGAAGTTGCTAATAAAATTAAAGAGTTCCTAACAGATTTTCAAGAAAAATATTCGAAAATTGATGAATTAGCTATCATCAAGAAATTAGAGTTATCCGAAGCTAAGATGAATAAAATTGCCAATAATAAACTAATGGTGGTCCAAAAGATTGTTGGACTACGCAAATGAACGACGAAGAATTCATAATTAAAAGGGTAGATAACGTAATACACGAGCTAAGACCTGATTTAACAAGGTCTATGGCGTCTAAGCTTATAAAGATGGGTAAAGTTACTATTAATACTAAAATAGTAACCAAGCCCTCTCAAAAGGTTAAAATTAACGATAAGATTATCGTGGATTATGACGAAAATGAATATGATCCTAATTTAGAAATAGATATTCCGGTTATTTATGAAGATGACGAGGTTGTAGTTATCAATAAACCTCTTGGTCTTTTATCTCACGCTAAAGGCAACTTTAATAAGGAGCCAACTGTTGAAACATGGGTTAAATCTAGAATTAAGAACATTGAAGGCCCTAGAGCAGGTATAGTACATAGATTAGACAGAGCTACCAGTGGAGTTATGATACTTGCTAAAACTCTTAACGCACAGAAGAAATTATCTAAACAATTTGCAAATAGAAAAGTTAAAAAAACATACATAGCAGTTGTAGACGGACATCTCAAAGAAAACGAAGCCTTAATTGATCTTCCAATAGAACGTAACCCTAAGAAACCGCAAACATTTAGAGTAGGAATTAATGGTAAAAGTGCACAAACTAACTACAAAGTACTTAAACATAATGATAAATATACTTTAGTCGAATTAAAACCAACTACAGGAAGAACTCACCAACTAAGAGTGCATTTGAATTATCTTTTACATCCTATTGCAGGAGATATAATCTACGAAGGTTCAAAACAAGACAGAATGTATCTTCATGCCCTTAGCCTAGAACTTACTTTACCTAATTCAGAACGAAGAACTTTCGAAGCTAAATTACCTTCAGAATTTAATAAACTAGTAAAATAATATTATGTTACTTAGTTCGAAGACACTTAATCAGGTAAGATCACTTAACCTTACTTCTAACCAACCTATAATTATTTCTGGACCTGAATTTACCTACAAGGAGTTGTTGTCTAAAAAAATAGCATCTCAATCATTAGAAATAGATATAGATAAGTTAGATTCTTATCCTTATATAATTACTGTTATTTCCGATAAAAAAAGTTTAGGAATTGAAGAAATAAGGGATTTATCTAAATTTATTTCACTCACAGTACCTCTCAATAAGGCTATAAATAGGGTAGTAATGATACCTAATTCAGAAATATTAACCGTTCAAGCTCAAAATGCATTGTTAAAAAATCTAGAAGAATCTCCTAAATCTACTCTTTTCATTCTAACTACAAAGAAAATCAATAATATTTTACCGACTATACTTTCTAGATCTAGAATTATAGACGTTGTAAAACCTAGTAAAATTGAAATAAAGAAATATTTGAATAAATATAATGACACTGAAATAGAACAAAATTATCTCCTATCCGACGGAGCACCAAGACTTATTGAAATACTGCTAGATAATAATGAATCCGATATAAAAAATGACGTAGATCTTACTAAGAAAATATTATCAGCAAGTAAAATAAATAAATTAAGTTATATAAACGAACTATCAAAGAGCAGGGAAGAATCTATTAAAATTATTTCACTTATCAAACAAATGAGTAAATTAGGTTGTTTATCAAATAACTCTAAACAATCCATAATATGGCAAAATATTTTAGATAGATCTATGCAAGCAGAAAAAAAGCTAAGATCTAACTCGTCCGTTAAGCTGACGCTATTGGATTTCTTCCTTAATATCTAAAAATGATATAATTATCTATAGATGTTTGAATTATCAATTGTATTAATATTCGTTATCCTTGCTTATCGGAACAGTGTAGTTCATGATGACGATTTGGCTAATGCTTCCAGAAAAGTTGGAGATAAAGTAGGTAAACTATGGGATATCGCTCACTTAGGCATAAAACAACAGAGATATCTTAGAGCAGAAAAAGCTTTACTTACAATTCTTAAAATTGATGAAAAGAACGTGGCTGCCTACAACAGATTAGGTATTTTATATACAAAACAGAAAGAATATAAGGATGCTATAGATTGTTTCGAAATTGCATCATCAATACAACCAACATCATCTAGCTTACATAACCTTGGATTAATATATTATGAAACTGAAAATTACGAAAAAGCTTCCATCGCATTCGAAGAAGCTCTTAAACTAGAAGATAGCCTTGCAGCTAGACATGTTGCATACGCTAAGGTACAAGAAAAACTAGGAAATATTAAAGCAGTAATTTATGAACTACGTAAAGCTTTAGAACTAGAACCAGCTTTAGAAACTTATAAACTTTTATATAACACATATATTTCTCACGATATGATTGACGAAGCTAAATCTATTGAAGGAAAATTAAAGAAAGTCTCTAAAGATAAAACACGTCCAAGACGAATTCTTCGTCCAAGACGAATTGTAATGTAGGTATCTTTTATAATTAATCTGCAAACAAGTCTTGTTCTAGATTTGAATTATTATTTAACTTTTCGATCATATTTCATGTATAAATTCGGAATTAATAATGGTGCAGGGAGAGGGATTCGAACCCCCGAAGGCGAAAGCCAAAAGATTTACAGTCTCCCGTGTTTGACCGCTTCACTATCCCTGCTTACATATGGAGCCACCTGTCGGACTTGAACCGACGACCGACGGTTTACAAAACCGTTGCTCTACCACTGAGCTAAGGTGGCCCAAAAAGTATATCTGTTATTATATACACTTATAGATGTTAATTCTAGCAAATATTATGTTTTTTTGCTACCATTTATAAATAAACAAATTAGCCACGGTAGCTCAGTGGTAGAGCACTTCCTTGGTAAGGAAGAGGTCTCGGGTTCAAGTCCCGATCGCGGCTCCATATTGAAAAAATGAATCTAATCTGTTAAAATAACATTAAAGTAATTAATATCAAGGATGAATAAATGGCAAAAAAAGGCGATAAAAGAAAGATTATTGGAATGGTATCAGAAGAATCTGGTGAGAGAATCTATTATACTACCAAGAATTCAATGAATACTCCCGACAAACTATCACTAAAAAAGTACAGTCCTAAACTACGAAAAAGAGTAGTATTTACTGAAACTAAGAAGAACTTAGGTCGTAACGAAGTTAAACCTAGAAAATAGATTATTTATTCTTCAAATCAAGTATTGTATTAATCATTTGAGCTTGAGACCAAACTAGTGGAGTTACTCCAATTGGAGTAGAATCTTCTGGGTCATACTGTTCACTCATAGCACCGGTGGACAGTTCTTTTTGTATAGCCCAATCTAATAATTCTTTAGCTTTATTAATTTCATTATTAGCTATATAAACTTGTGACAATAGAAGAGTCGTTACTCCCCATGGATTTCCTGGATATTGATTCTTTGATAAATAATATCCATCATACTCATACCTAATAACACCACCACTTGGAGATCTATTCAGTATTCTTTTTTCGACAGCCTTAATAGTACTTTGAATACGATAATCTGTAATATCTAACCCAGAAAAGGCAAAAACTCCATATAAGCTAGATATATCTATTTTATTGTCATAAATTAGGGTACCATCTTGTTGAAGAAGGAAACCTTTAGAATAATATCCATCTTTGTTATATAACTTATCTAAATTATTGAATATGGAATCAGCAACTTTAGTGTATTTGATTGAATCATCTGCTAGATTCATATCATTTGCCATTAATGAGGCAGCTTTGAGAGCCGAAATAACGGTAGATGCTGTATATGTGCTAGTTAGGAATTTTTCCTCCCATAGATCATACGATGCATGTGGTAGTCCTGTTTGTTGATCAATATAAGAACACATGAAGTTTGCAGCTTTAGAAACGAAGCTATGATAAATTTGTTCAATAAATTTCTTATCTCCAGATGCTTTATAGAATTCACCAATCATGAATACTACTGTTGCTGTTTCATCCTCTTGAATAGCCAATTCTTTTTGTTTTCCATGAATGAGCGGATGCCAAGTACTACCTATAGTTCGATCTGGTTGATATTTATGCATTAAATACCCATCTTTATGCATGGTATCTCTAGCGAATTCGAAGAAGTTTTTAGCTTCCTCATAGTACCCTAATCTAATTAAAGGCCAAAGTCCATATGCCGCATCTCTAGGCCAACAATAACAGTAGTAATCTCTTCCATAATTGAATATAGAGGAATCTCCACTGGCTAACACCGAACCTCTATCATCTATATGAGCTTTTATAATCATAAGACTGTGATCTATATCTCTGCGATATTTATCTGGCTTATTATCATCACCTACATGTATCCATTTTTGCCAATAATCTCTTGAATCGGCAAGAATTTTATCCATATCCATATTCATTAAAATTTTATTCATATTAGCAGCTTCATACTGGGATGAAGTAGAGATAACCCAATAATCAATATCTTCACTAGAAGAAGCTTCTATATCTTTTTTGAAACGTATAACACTGTCTACTTCTCCATGTTCAACAGGATTTAGTGATAACTCTCCGTCAGTTGCATCCACGTAAGTACCTAATTTATTTTCTATCCCACAGTTACCAACAGCCCATTGATCGAAACTTTTACCATTGCTATCTTTACCGGAAATAGCCAACGAATATTTACCTTTGTAATCTAGTATGAAATTATCGTCAGGAACAAAAAGAGCAGTATCTGCACGGCCTGAATCAGAAAGCTCGAATACCTGATGCATGAAAAGTCGTACATCTTTTTTAAATTTACCATTATTAATAATTTTTAATCTTCTTATGAATATATTTGAACTAGGATCTATAAGATCTTTTATAACTATACTTAAACCAAGAAAATTATTATTAAGTAATATATTAGATATAAGGGCATCAGCTTCGTACTCCATTTTTATATCCCAGCTGCCATCATCTACCCAAGAGAAATTCCCATCAACCCATAAACCTATTTTATGTGGATTCATTCTGGCATTATTAAGATTATCTAAACCGACATATGGATAATAAAAATCATTCACGAGTCCAGAATTATTTAATCCAATAAACATTTCGCCGTTACTAAGCACAATAGGTCTTCCCATAACCACCCAAATGACGCCTTAGGCGTCTATACCTTTCTGAATTAGCCTATACTTAAGATCATTGAAAACATTCATGAAATTCATAAATGCTTCGTAAGGATTATCGTAAGGCGAGAAATAGGCGTGTATATCCCCATCATTGAAATATTTAGTACACATGTAGTAGAAATGGTCTGATGTCTGAAGCAATCTCCAATCTTTAATAATTGAAACATCCTTAGATTTGAGAACTTTTTTTTCTATTTCATACAATGCTTTTATTGAATTTGCTTGCATAGAATTACCAATCCATGCACTAAGATCTCTTTCAGTATCAGCCCAAGTAATAGTATTAGGCACATCTATCTCATCAACAGGATTAAAATGTCTTACAGCTTGAGATATAGTCATAAACGTATGATCCTTTGTTTTAAGCCATTCAGAAGGGAACTTTTCAAGAAAATCGAATATACCACTTTCTTTCCATTGATGCTCACCGAATGTCTCATAGTCCATAAAAAGATTAATATTTGTAGCATTATTTTCTTCGCTAATCCAGTGGGAATATTTTTCAGCGGTTAATGGATGCTCATTCCATTCTTGGTTACCAAATCTAAACGCTATATCATCACTAAGCTTATAGTTCTTCATAAGTAACTTAATATTACTTGTGCCCGTAGGACGATATACAAAGTTAGGACTTCTCCAACCTAGTATTGGATCCCATCCTTCTGTAATAATCGCATTATAGCCTTTATCGTCAGCCCAACGTGCTAAATCATTGTTATAAGAAAGCTCTGTATTTCTAAATACCCTAGGAATCTTATGGAAAGTTTCTTTAATCAACTTTTCATGCATCTTAACTTGATTTTCAAATTCACTTCTCGAATAAAAAAATGCTAATGAATGTTGATATGTTTCTCCTACTATCTCGACACTTCCTGTAGCAACTAAATCCTTAAAAGATTCAAGTACTTCGGGAGAAAATTCTTTAAGCTGATCTATCAATGTTCCGGTGATAGAAAGATTAAGTTTAAAATTTGGATTTTCTTTGATGAGTTTCATGAGAAGCTTATTGGTGGGTATATAAGATTTATGTGCGACTTTTAAAAGAACTTCTTCGTTATTAGCTTTCGATGATTTAGGTGAATTAAAGTAATCATGGTTAACTCCGCTATCAAAGACAGTGTAATGCCTTAATCTGTAAGGCTGGTGAGCATGTAGATAAAGTATAATTGCTTTACTCATTAGAAACCCACTCCTAATTGAACTTCATATAAATTCTTTATTTTCATAGAAGATTGATCCCATGAAATATTTTGAATTTCTGAACTAGATTTATCTAGCAGTTCATCAAGTAATTCTGGATTTTCAAAAGCTGTAGCTATTTTGTTGGCCATTTCGTCTATATCCCAGAAATCTACTTTCAACATATTCTTTACTATTTCACTAACACCGGATTGTTTAGATACCATCGCTGGAGTACCATAACCGATTGCTTCGAGTGCTGTTAGCCCAAATGGCTCCGATATAGAAGGCATTACAAATAAATCTCCGATAGCAATGCCGTCTCTAAGTTTTTTTCCTCTTTGAAAATCTGCAAATAAGACATGTGAAGAAATGCCTAAATCAGCAGATAATTTAATTAGATCAAAATATTGCTCTCCGCTACCAATAATCAGAAGTAAACTTTTCGGATGTTTAGCAACAACTTTATGCATAGCTTCAATGAGATTAGACAAACCTTTTTGTATAGTTAATCTACCAAAATTAACTGCTACTTTATATCCTTTTTCTTTCATGAGTTCGATATATCTATAGGAATTAATTCCAGAAAGAGGGATTATATCATCAGTATTGATAGAATTATGAACTACTTCTATATTTTCTGAAGGTACTGAATATTCTCTAATAATAGCTTGTTTAGTGTGTTCACTGACAGCAATAACTTTATCGGCAAGCTTGAGACAGTATTCTTCTATATCTCGAACAAGTTCGTTACCTCTCTGACCGCCAGCTCTATCTGATTCAATGGAATGAACATGCAATATGATCGGTAGATTTGTTCTTTCTTTAATTCTTATAGCTGCTCTAAAAGTCAACCAGTCGTGTGCGTGTACTATATCAAAAGTTTTATCAGAAATAAGATCATCAACGGTTTCTTCAAATAGTTCATGTTCCTTAGAAGAATAAGTATAATTTATTGAATCATAAGCCTGATGGAGTACATTTTTCTGTAATTCCGTATGATTAAAAGCAGATGTAACTTTCATAAAATCAATATTGTGACTGCTTATGTAGGGTAGTATAAATTCAATATCAACATTCTGATTTGATAGGGATTTGCACATATCAAAACATGCTTGACCAAGACCTCCACTGTTATGAGGTGGTAATTCCCATCCTAGCATCAGTACTTTCATCTGTTAATTTTAATCCTATCCATCTCCTTGTTAATTAAACATTACCACTATGTATTATAGCGTAATAATTCAGATATACGTCCTTTTAAAATAATAAATGTTTATTTTCTTTATATCATTATTTAAATAGATAATTCTAAACAAATATATTCATAAAATATGTTATAAAACATTGATTGAACATCAACAACTAATATATAATGTAGGGATAAATTTTAAATGAACAATGTATTAACAAAATTCAAAAACAACTCACATAATTTATATTTATATATCAATAAAAGATTATGGTTATTTACTTTATTAACTACATTAATAGTAGTATCTACAGGTATTTTTATTAGCATTGAGAGCAATAGATTAGTTAAACCCAATATAGTCCCAGCATCTCATTATCATCTTGAAAATAATCCTCTAAAATACTTAGCCAACTGGGATGGAGCTGATTATATAAGTATTGCAAATAAAGGATACGATGATAAATTCCTGACAGGTTTTTTTCCTCTTTATCCTATTTTAATTAAATTAGTTCACGTTATCGTAAAATCTTATCTTATATCGGGTTTAATAATTACTTGGTTAGCACTATGGGGAGCAATATACTTCTACGTCTCAATAGTGAAGGAATACTATTCTAGAAGTAACACCAAAATAAAAGATAATTTAACTTTAATCAAATCTGCTCTATATTTCGTCTTATTTCCAAGTGGCATATATCTACTGTGTGTATATACGGAAAGCCTGTATGCATTATTTGCATTAGCTGCTATATATTTTGCTTTTAAAAAGAAGCTAATTCTTACAGCATTATTAACCATTCTGGCAACAGCTGCACATATAACTGGATTTTTCTTAATTCCTATAGTCGTTTTAATGTTATTCGAAGAAAAAGTTAGCAAGCTTAAATCCTTAGCGGTAGGAGCTATAGGTTCAATAGGTGTAATTGCATATTCAATTTACCTATGGATAAAATTCAATAACCCATTTGAATTCGTGCACTCCCAGACAGTTCATCATTGGCTAAAAAATAAGATTTGGTATAGCTATGATTCGATTAGTATCTTAGACCTTTTCTTACTTATCTCACTTATCACTACAGTTATATATTGGTACAAACGAAAGAGAAGTTTTTCATTCTACACATTATTATTCATAGCGATACCGTTAATAGGGGGCCAATTCGATGGATTCGCACGATATACTCTAATGGCTTTTCCTATGCAACTAATGTTCTTCGACTACTTAAAAAATAAGATCGAATCTCAATTTATCTCACTTATGATTTTATCAAGTTTATGGACATACAGCGTAATTCTATTTGCCGCAGGTTTTGTAACGCATTAATATTTACCACGAATAATATTGAATCTAATTTTCAGAAGTTCTCTAAGAGTATTAATACTAGAGCTTAAAACATTATCTGTTATATTTCCACCTGGAACATCGATCCAATCATGAATTGGTATAACAGAAATATTTATATTATTTCTTTTTGCTATAGTTAAAAGTTCGATATCAAATGCCCATCCTGTTATGGTTTGTTTATTGAATATTATTTCGGCAGATTCTTTAGTGAATCCTTTGAAACCACACTGCGTGTCTTCGTAATACACGCCAACTAAAAGTTTAGATGCTAAATTGCCCAATCTAGATACTAATGATCTTAATCTTGATGTATGCATAGCATTAAGATTCCTAGATCCTATTGCCATACTCTTTTCGTCAGATAACCCCCTTAATAATTGAGATACGTGATGAAGAGGGGTCGCAAGATCTGCATCCATAAAGATTATTTTATCTCCTGTTGCCGACATAACACCCGATCTTACATCTCTGCCTTTACCTAATTTAGGCCCAGGCTCAACTATCTGGTATTCACAATCAAATACTTCCTTATATTCTTTAGCGATTTCGAGAGTGTTATCTGTTCCAATAGGAACAACTACTATGATTTCGTGTTCGTAATCTTTAATATTATCTTCTAAGTAAACTGAAAGTTCTTTAAGAGTACCTGGCAGACGAAGCTCTTCATTTAAAGCTGGAATTACAATTGATAACTTTTCCATGTTTCTAAGTTAATACTATATTAAAATATCTAATAT
>CAILQE010000029.1 GCA_903836325.1 uncultured Candidatus Saccharibacteria bacterium | reverse complement strand
TTTGATAACTTCAAACCAAACCCCAATTTAATTTTAATTAATCTTGTATAGAGTGACGTCGAATACTAAATCCGCATTTGCAGGGATTCCTGATCCGCTTGGGGGATTAGCACCGTATGCTAAATTTGCAGGTATTAACAATCTTCTGATACCCCCAACCTGCATACCAATAAGACCTTCGCTCCAACCCTTTATTACACCACTAAGCCCAAAAGAGGCTTGTTGACCAAAATCTTTAGAACTCTGGAATATAACGCCAGTATTAGCTATGGCACCCGTATAGTCTACTGTAACGGAATCCGTAGATTTAACCGCCTGACCGCTACCAACTTTAATATCAGTAAGCTGTAAGGATGGAACGCTATCTACCGACTTATAATCAGCTAATATTGTTCCAGCTAGCTTAGTAGAAGCAGAACTTGTGTTCTTGTTTGCGGGTTTTGAACTTTCCATATTGCTAAGTATAACCGCAATTGTTAAAGAAGAGCTAGTTAAAATAAAAAGTAATGCTCCAGAAATTGCGAATGTTCGCTGTACTTTAGTTGCCATAATCAGTCCTTTGCCTTTATATTAATTGGTTCATTAGGGAAACCATTCTCTAAAAATTCTACTAATTTTTCTTTAAGTTCTACTGGAAGTAAGTTTACCGAAGCTAAATCATTTTTATTAATCCACATTGGCTTGTATAGATTTTGCCCAAGCTCATTAATTTTATACTCAGTTGATGTAGGTTCTAAACTTATGTTTCCTCCGCTATAGTCACATAGATAAATATAGTGCGTTCCAAAAACATCTCCTGCATCTTCTACAATAACTAATCTTGGATTAGTTACATCTAAAGTAGTTTCTTCTTTAACTTCACGAATTACTGCCTGAATAGGAGTTTCATTAGCTTCAACCTTACCACCAATTAGCGCCATATATTTATGACCAAATTTATTTCTATCCATGACTAGAAAATTATCCCCATTTAGAAGTATGGCTCTTGCTGAAGTTCTCATATTCTTTTAGCTCCTATCTTATCTTTAAGTTCTTTTGCCACTAACTCTAAAAGAGAGTTAACCTCTTCTACTTTTAATGTTTTTAAATTACTCCCAAGAGTTAGTCTGAAAGTGTAGTTAGTATTTTTATTATCTTTTTTAAAGTTTCCAAGGTAATCCATTTGGAAATAATTTTCATTATTCTTTAATGAGTTTGCTAAAGCTTCGTACAATTGAACACTAACATTCGAATAGTTGATGTCAGCATTTACTTGAAGCGTAATATCTTGCTTGAGTTCTGGGTATTTAGACTTGGAAACATATGCTTTCTGATTTAACTTATTAACTAGATTTTCTATTCTAAGTTCGAATCCGCTTACGTAGTTTGGAAGTTTAAGTTCTCTAATAACATTAGCTCTGAATTCGCCAATAATACCGATAAGCTTTCCTTCAACACAAATTCCAGCTGATCTATCCACGTCAAATGGTTTAGTCATTTCTATATATTCTTCCGTAAATTTAACTTGGGATAACGGTATAAGATCGTAAGTTATTCCATTTAACAAATGATCTAGGTATTTAACTGACCTATAATATGCAGCGCCGGCTCTTGAGCTTTTTGATGCATAGACAAAAG
>CAILQE010000028.1 GCA_903836325.1 uncultured Candidatus Saccharibacteria bacterium | reverse complement strand
TGATAACGTTCAGTTTCGCTTATCATTTTCTGCCCTTGATGAAACTTATATTCTCATTAAATTTATAAACTACTCTTGCTTCAGATTTATCATTATAGAAAATGAAAAGGTGATGTGAGGCTTCTGGCTTTGCATTTGATAACAAATCACGTCCGGCGATGAGTCCCCTAGCACGTTCAATTTCGGCATAGTCTGTATTCTTTGGATCCATACCCATAATCGTTCTTGGCTTATGAATGATAATCGAATTCTCGTCGGACCCCGAAAAGGAGTGTATAAAATCAATTAAGTACCTAGGTAATGAGTTAGCCGGTAATTTACCCATCAAAATAGCCAATTTTTCAAAATCGGACCGCTCACTAATTATTATGCTCTCTATCTCATCTGAATACACGAACTTCTCAAAGCTCATTTCACCTTTATCAAAAGTAACTGAGCTATTATCGATACTATTATTTGCCGCTACTTTAACTCGCATGCCTTCATGCCAAACAGGTATACCATTTCCATTTTTACGTGACTGTAAAGATAAACGATGAAAAATAAATGCCCTTCGCCATACAGCATATAGTTGTTTGGGTATGTATAGTTCAAAATGACTTAAGACGTCACCACGAGATCCAAACATCCTTGCTCGTTGTATATAAGTATCTTGTTGAATACTATGCTTAGAGTCTCGGGTGAAGAACATAGATATTAGACTATTGAAGGTTACGCCTCGAGAAATACTATTGCCACCAATGATAAACGTAAAAGGTGAGGGTGGATCGCCGGCAACAGAATTGCCCGGATCATGATCGCTATTCATTACTGCAAGGTAGTGTGATTCTATTTTTGCCATAATAAATGAAGTTATTTGATCTTCGTAACCTGGGTATTTTGTCCGAGCAAGCTCCCATAGATATTCATATGTAGGCATATACTTTTTGTTGTCGGGATCACTAAGGGATGTAATGATAGCACTCACGTCTTTGAAGTCTTCAGTATGATCTTCTTTCTTTCCGCTAGTGTGTATGAGCATAGTGTATGGGTGTTCTTCTCGGGAAATATTTAAGTACGAAGAGTTGACCAAGAAACTTAATACAGCTTTTCGAAGGTACTTTATATCATCGTTTTCATCTGGAAGAAGCTCTAGGTTAAATTTAGAGGTTTCTGACATATCCGTAGGAAAGAATACGTCTTGGCCGGTGTAATTGGGATGGGTTGGATAATCGATCCAGTATTCGGGCTCATTTAAGTGCGTATTGTTAAGGTCAAGCCTAGCTGGTGTTGCGGTTACTCCTATATATATACCCTTTTCAAGTAGGGCGCCTGTAAGATCGTTTATCCTACTCTTTTCGTTTTTGTTTATTTTGCTATTAGGTGTAGCGTAATCTGCTTCGTCATCGATTACTACGAGGTTATCGATCTTACGAGTAAGTTCAAGTAGCTTCTTGAGGTCGCTCGCATTCTTTTTCGAAAAAATAATCCTCGATTGTGATTCGATCTTAACAGTAGTGTCTAAAAGCTCTTTATAGCTAACGGGAACCGTATTTAAGCCTGCCTTCTTGAACCGTGCTAGATTCTGATCGAGCAGAACGATGCTGTCGTTCATTAGTACGACTATATATCTATATCCCTCGTCTAAGAGTTTTGCAGTAAGAGAGATCATCATTTCGGTTTTTCCACTTTGCGGTTCGCCATAAATTACAAATGAACGTTTCCCGGCCTGCAGGTTATTAACTACCATCTCCACGGTAGATTCTATATGTTGCACAGCCAAACCTTTTATAATCAGCCGCTCAATGGTTCGCCTATAAGAATCAGACTTTACGCCCTTTGAACCATCTACTATCTTCCCGAAATCAAACATTGTTTATTCCTCGCAGCTTACGTCCGTATTGTCACTATTGTACACCCCTGGTAAATCAAATTTCAACTGGATTCTCAATAGTGTAACTCCCTGTTGTCGGTTAATACTTATTTGAGTTCAGGTATTCCTGATATGGAATTTCAAGAATTTGTCTCCATTGCGTAAGTTCTTCTCTGATTTGGTGAAAACTTTTCGAGACTTGCTGCACCATATTTTTTTTATTTAAGATTTATTTGATAGATGGGTTATAATTAAAAAAGTTTATAAAGTAACAATAAATTAAGAGGAGATAAATATGGTCACAGGATACTGTGTAAAATGTAAAGAAAAAGGCGTTGAATTAACAGCACCAGAAATTCACCAAACTCAAAAAGGTGGTTTTATGGCCAAGGGTAAGCACGCGAAATGTGGAACAACTGTTTGTGCAATGATGTCTAAAGAGAATGCTGAAAAAGCAGTCGCAGACGGTGCTAAAAAAGCTTACTAAGCTTTAATTCCAATAAGAATCCAAGTTTCTAGATATTTTGGTACTATTAGTCAATAAATTTGTAATAATTTGTATCAATTAATTTCTTTAAAGGAGCCCACATTTGTAGGGCTTTTTTATTGCTCAAAGTTTTAATTTAAATCTGAGAAATATAATATTTCTGTTAATATAATATTATGATTAAAGCCATTATTTTTGATTGTTTCGGGGTGCTAGTTACAGATTCCTTGGATGCAATCATTAACTCTAATGATCTTTCGGAAATTCAGCGAGATGAAATTAAGTCATACGTTACCGCAGCCAATAAAGGATCTATTTCAGTAGCGGAATATCGAAGTGAGGTTGCAAATATTTTAAATATGGAATATAAAGATTTAAATTCAGCAATTAAGAACGGTGAAATTAAAGATGAAAACCTCCTGGAATACATCAGGGAACTTAAGAAAGAATATAAGATTGGATTACTTAGCAATGTGACTTCTTTGGATAGTCTAAAATCTAGATTCGCTGAAAACGAATTAGAAGATAATTTTGATGTAGTAGTTGCATCTGGTCAGATCGGATACGCTAAACCCGAAGCTGAAGCATATGAAATCACTGCAGATAAACTCGGTGTCTTTTTAAGTGAATGTGTGATGATAGATGATCGTGAAGAATACGTAAACGCTGCGGTCGGTATTGGAATGAAGGGTATTGTGTATACCGGAATGATTGATCTTAAAAAAGAACTAAAAGATATCTTAAAACCATAAAAGATATATAATATATATAAATGGAAAACAAATTAGCTCCTAGATTTACACTTAAAGATCAAGACGGAAAAGAAAGAACTCTTAGCGATTATTCTGGAAAATGGTTAGTCCTATATGTATACCCTATGGACAATACTCCAGGATGCACAAAAGAAGCCTGTTCGTTTAGAGACGAAAGAGATGAAATAGCCCTTCAAGGTAATGCGGTAGTTGTTGGTGTGAGTAGAGATAGTGTAGAATCACACAAGAAATTCGCCGAAAAACATCATTTAAATTTCACTTTGCTTTCCGATCCAGACCACGAATTAATTTCAGATTTAGATTCATATAAACCAAAGAATATGTTTGGAAGAAAAGTTCTAGGCACTAAAAGAAATACTTTTATCATTAATCCTGAAGGTTTAATTGTTAAAGAGTATTTAGGAGTTAATCCTGCCATTCATGCAACTGAGATTATTAAAGATTTAAAGAAATTACAAAATAAGTAGAATAATGTTGGTGGATCCTAGAAGAACTCTTAGCCTAAACAAGAAAGAACCGTATTTAGGTACGGTTATATATTGGATGAGTAGAGATCAGAGGGTTGAAGATAATTGGGCTTTATTTTATGCATTAGAAAAAGCTAACGAAATGAATCAAAAATTATTAGTAGTTTTTTGTCTTGAAACATATCCTTCAAGTAACCTAAGGCAATATGACTTTATGCTGAGAGGTCTCAAAAAAATATCCGAAGACTTAGAAGGAATAGGGGTAGGATTCAAATTGATTTTAGGTTCACCTGAGGAAGTAATTCCTAAGTACTCTGATGAAATAAAAGCAGGAATGATAGTATCAGATTTCTTTCCTCTAAAGAATTCAAGAGAAAAGAAAAAGAAAGTAGCGTCACTCATTAATATACCTTTCGTCGTAGTTGATGCACATAATATTATTCCAACTTGGTTCGCTTCAATTAAACAAGAATTTGCAGCATATACTTTTAGACCAAAAGTAAATTATCTTCTTCCTGAATTTCTTACTGAATTTCCAAAGTTAGAAAAACCAAATAAAACTTGGGATAAACATAACGACAATATCGACGTAGATAAATTAATTGAACAACTTAAAATTGATGAGAGCGTAAAACCCGTAGAGTGGATTATTCCTGGTGAAAAAGAAGCCATAAAATCTATGAAGCATTTTATAAATAACAAATTAGATAATTACGGAGATGGACGTAATGATCCAAATGCTGACGCTTTATCTAACCTGTCTCCGTATCTTCATTTTGGACAATTATCCGCACAAAGATTAGCTTTAGAAATTAAGAACTCTGAAAAAAATGCAGAATCCATAAAAGCATACTTAGAAGAGTTGATAGTCAGAAGAGAATTAGCAGATAACTTCACTTTCTATAATAAGAATTACGCTAACACAGATGGATTCCCTGAATGGGCTAAGAAGAGCTATAAAGATCATATTGAAGATAAAAGAGCATATAACTACTCACTTAAAGTTTTAGAGCAAGGAAAGACCCATGATGATGTTTGGAACGCCGCACAATATCAAATGGTTAATCATGGTAAGATGCACGGATATTTAAGAATGTATTGGGCTAAAAAAATACTAGAATGGACTGAAGATCCTGAGACTGCGATGAAATACGCTATTTATCTTAATGATAAATATGAACTTGATGGCCGAGATCCTAATGGATACGTAGGCATAGCTTGGTCTATTGGAGGCGTTCACGACAGGGCTTGGTTTACTAGACCTATCTTCGGAAAAATTAGATATATGAGTTACTCAGGACTAGAGAAGAAGTTTGATATTAAAGAATATATTAAGAATAATTCTTAGCTCTATTCATATCTCAAAGATTCAATAGGATCTACTCTACTTGCTTTTATAGCAGGGATAAGCCCAGCTAAAAACGTTATGGCAGCAATAATTAGAATAATCTCAACCGATAGAAGAGGACTTATATTAAGAAGTTTTATTCCTTCAATACCTTTTAGGAATGTTTTAGCTGCAATAGCGTTAATAGCTTGTTCTACTAGCAAGGATAGTGCAATTCCACTTAGACCTCCCCAGAATCCAAGTAGCATAGCTTCTACGGAGAATAGGGCAAAGATAGTTTTCTTCTTAGATCCAAGAGCTCTAAATAATCCAATTTCTCTTGTGCGCTCTAATACAGACATGAACAGGGTATTA
>CAILQE010000027.1 GCA_903836325.1 uncultured Candidatus Saccharibacteria bacterium | reverse complement strand
TTCTTTATCCCTCTAATAGCTTTTGGTGCAGCTACACAGGCTCCATCTAACTACGAGCTATTGGATGCTCAAGGCAACGTGCTAGAGATATTCGTAGCTACGCCAGATGTGGCAGCTACATATCCAGCGTGTGTACAACAGATCTATCCTACGGCTGTGAGCTGTGTGCTTGCCCCGAATCAACCAACAGTGGACATCGCGCCTGTTGTTACGACAAATGCTGTAAGTCCTGCAATCACCACTAACAACGCTGTGGTAACAACAAATAATATTTCACCATGAATAACGGATTTCTTTCAGATTCTACTGGTAAAAAGAGTCACACAAGACTCTTAGTTTCTATCTGCGTACCTATTTTGGTGCTTGTTCCACTTTCTGTTTGGGCTTATTTAAGTCTTATTAAATTACAATTTTTAACTATTGACGCTACAGTTCCATTATACATTGGAACGGCCAATGGCATTATCCTTGGGTATGCTGGATTTAAGGCAACTCAAGAACCTGATCCAAAATAATCATCTATTACTCATATGTCACAAATTCAAAAAGGTTTCACTTACACAGCAGGATCACCAAATAATCAGGTGACATATACAAATCTGAATCAATTGGCCGATAGTGCTATACTGTTGCCCGGAGCAATTACAGATCAAACCAGTAAGACTACTCCTGCAAGCACTGACAGTGTTTTAATTTATAGCGTTGCAGATTCAGCATTAAGAAAAGCCACTGTTGCTTCTCTTGTTGCTTCACCTGTAACTTATACATTTAATGTTAAAACATATGGTGCTGTCGGTAATGGTACAACTGATGATAGCACTGCATTTGCAAATGCTATTAATGCAGCAATTGCAGTTAATGGAAGTGTAGTAATACCTACTGGTGACTATAATATTGTTTCTGATTTAACATTTACATTTCAAGGTAAGATTACAATTCGTGGAGAAGGTATGAATAATTCTAGAATTATTTATTCTGGAACAAACTACGCAATGAATTTTGTAATGACTAACGGAACAACACCAGAATACAATTCTGTTAGCCTGCATGATTTTTCTGTACTTCAAGATAATTCAACTAATACAAATGCAAATACTGCAATTAAGATTGAATATCCATCAGGTACAATATTTGCGGAAACGCATCCCGGCTGTCGCGTAGATAATATCTCGATTGGCGCAAAGATGTCAGAGGCAAGCTCATATGCTCAATCACATACAAATTGCGGATTTGCTTATGGATTAAAATTATACAATGTTTGTCAATCTAAGATCAGCAACATTTACGTTTACGGTAACTTTACAACGTGTAATGCAAATGCTACACCGGGCGATGGTTCCGCAGGCGCAGGCACTGGCAAAGGAATATGGGTTCGAAATTGTATTAATAATCTTTACGAAAACATTGACGTTCGTTTCTTTAGCCAAGGAATACTTTTAGATGCTACAACGGCTGATGGTACAGAAGGTAATTTATTTAATCATGTTAATATAGTTACTTGTCCAGAAGGATTTAGAACTGACGGTCTAGTAGATTCTTGGACATTAGAAAATTTTCAAATTGATAACGGTAATGATTTTACTACTGCAAATAAATTAAACATTCGCGGTATAGTTATTAATTCCAATTTTTCTGGTGGATATGGTGGACGTATTTCAAATGGAACTTGCCAAGTTGGAACTACTTTTGGCGGTCCAGCTTTGCTTCTTAATGGAACAACTGGAATACAAGTAAGTAATTCAAGATTCTTTACATCCAATACATCTGCTACTGTTCCTTATGGTATTAAACTAACTGGTGGAACTACTGAGTGCCAATTTACTGGAGTATATGCTCAAGGAGCAGGAAGTAATTACGGTATGTATTTAGACTCATCTTCAGTACATAACATAATTACAAATTTAAATACTGTAGGCGGAGGCGGATTATTTGATGCTACAAGCAACACATCAAATATTAATGATTATTATAAAATAAAAGCCGCAGCAGCAATTGTAAATTTAACTGGAGGCGTACAGTCTATACCTAATTCAGTTGAAACCTCAGTTCTTTGGAATTATGGTAAATTAGATGACGTAGGATTTTGGAATAGCAGCGTACCAAGATGGCTGACAGTTCCTTATGATATTGGTATTAAACGTGTCAGTTTAGCAGCGTGCGTAAACTGGTCTGCTAACGCATCAGGTTATCGTCAAATTAAAATTAAAAGTATGTTTGGTGATAATATGGCTGGTGCAGCCATACCGGGCGACGCTGGCCTACCAAGTAACTACGATTCATGCGCATCTGGCATTGTTGACTTAACTGCATTAGCAAATTTCTGGGTTTCTGGTACTGCATATATTGTAGGATCATTTGTTAAATGCCCTTTAAATTCTAAATATTATACTAGTAAAACAGCATTTACTAGCACAGTTTATCCATCAACAGATTCAGCAAATTGGACATTAACTCCTATGCAATTTGAAGTTACCGCAACTCAAGACAGTGGTGGTGCTTTAAATATCAATGCCGTAACAAGCTCTAACTTCAGCATAAAAGTTGAAGGATAAGTCATGAACGAAACACACGAAATGATAGACATTAAAGGCGGAGCAAGTGCAATAACTTCTTTATTTGGTCTTATTGTAGGATGGAGCGAAGTCGAACAATCTTTAAGGATTATATCACTTATCATTTCTATTATTGCAGGCATCTACGCCATACGTCACTATAGTAAAGCAATTAAATCGTAATGTCAAAACCACTAACAAACGATTATCTAGTTGAAGCCGAAAATGGATTTATCGGTATGCAGTCGCGTACCAATCCATTAGAGCTTGAATCAGGTTACCTGCAATATTCGCAGAATATGCGTTTGGATAGAAACACTGCGGCAGTTCGCAAAGGTTTAAAGCGTATGACTCCAAACGATATTGCAGGCTCTGCAATATATGCGAGTAATACATTCTTATCATTAGATGGCACAGAATACATAATATTGGCCAGTGCTGATCGTTTGCACGTTTACAATATACAAACTCAATCAATTGATGATTCAATATTGTATCCTACAGGTCGTACAATTGCTGCTACAGATAATTGTGATTTAGTGCAGGCAAATAATGTACTTTATATTCTTCGTGGATCTGGTGGTGATTTTAAAACAGCAGATAATATAACTTTTTCATCTTCATTATCTGCTGGTACTTCAACTGCAACTGTTACAATTAATGGTCATGGATATGCTACAGGTAACGAAGTTATAATTAGTGGAGTAACAAGCACTCCTGAAAATGCATATAACGGATCATTTGTAATTACCGTAACAGATATCAATACTTTTCAGTATACAGTTAATAGCATACCTTCAGTTCCTACTGTTCAGCCAAATTCTATTTACTGTCAAAAAGGTAAATCACCGCTAGTATGGGACGGATCAAATGCAATTACAGTTACACCACAAGGTTCTAGTTCGCTTGGAGCAGCTAATATGCCTTGCTCAGATTTTGGTATGTATAGCAGCAATCGTTTAATTTATAAATTACAACGTGATAAAATAGCTGCATCAGATTACTTAAGTAACGACACTTGGGATCTACAATTTTCACAGTTTACTATTAATCTTGGTGCTAATGATTATATTGTTGGATTTCAAGACTGGCAGCAGGATCAATTTTTAATATTTCAACGTAACTCGATTTATTATGCTTATATTGATCCTAACGGTTACACTTCTGGCGCACCTCCCGGTGGCAATACAACAATTCAAACTCTTACCTCAGAATTTGGATGTTCAGCGAGACGTTCAATAGTACAAGCTGGTGAGTTTATTTTCTTTCTTTCGGACAACGGCGTTTACCTACTCAATCCTAGTTTAGATTTAAAATTACTAGGTAATACGACACCGTTGTCCAATAATATTTCGGATATAATGTCGCGCATTAATGTTGATTATGTATCAAATGCGGTAGGCAAAATATTCAACAATCGTTATTACTTGGCTGTTCCAATTGATGGATCTACTAGAAATAATGCAGTCTTAATTTATTCCATGCTTAATAAGCAGTGGGAATCAATTGATACATATCCTTCTGGAATGTATATAGATAATTTTGTTGTAGCTTTATACACTACATCTTCAACAAGTTATACTGGTGCTGCAAAACGTCTTTACGCTATTAGTCAGGAAAAAGGTATATTTTTAACTGAAGAAAATAACTACGACGAATTTGAATTTACTACTGGCACTCCTACATTGCCATTTACTTTACCTTTTACGATGACTAGTAATTTTACGCAGTATGCTATTGCTGGTCAAATTATTACAAGAAGGTACTTTTATAATAATTATTCTGCAAAACATTTTTCGTCAGCAGAAATGGATATACTTTGTAATCAAAATGATTCATTAAAAGTTACGGCAATTACAAAAAATCCTGATAATTCTAAACAAATATTTAATTTTGCATCTTCAACAGATCAAGATTATACTAAGCGTTTCCGCATCGCTAGTCGCGGTTTTGGTTTAGATATTAAAATTGAATCCTTAAGTGGAAGGCCAACGATCCGTGGGCTTCGTATTACTTCAACCGTACCGGGCAGAAACTTAATTTCTGAAACCTAATGATAGCTGAACAAGAAAAACCTAAAATCGATTGGCTAGAAAAGCTAACCGACTTTGCCATCGCAAATGGCAAAAATGGTTGTTTCTTGGATTGGCACAGAGATACAGTTAAAAACTACCTT
>CAILQE010000026.1 GCA_903836325.1 uncultured Candidatus Saccharibacteria bacterium | reverse complement strand
TATGGATAAATGGCTAAAACAACCTGGCTACCCAATTGTTAAAGCCGATTTAAATAATGGCGAAGTTACACTTACTCGGAATAGATTTAAATATCTAGTGGACGAAAACGACCATTCTATATGGCCTATACCTATCAAGCGAAGTGAACATGATAGAGAGATTTTTGATACAAGAACTACTTCTTATAAATACAAAGAAGGTTCGCTGATCAATAAATCTCTAAGTGGATTCTATAGAACTATATATAACGAAGAATTCTTAAATCTAATTCTCAAAGATTTCAAAAACTTAGATGAAATTGAGAGACTAGGAATACTTAGAGATGCCTTTGCCGGAGCTCAAGCTGGATTCTACTCAACAGTAGATGTACTCAAACTATTAGTTCATTACAAAAACGAGGAATCTCTAGTTGTTTGGGAAATAATAAATGGAGTAATTGGTAGCATTCGTCACGTGCTATCTGATAATGAATTAAGGCAAGAAATTAGACCCTACTTACTAGAAGTAACTAAAAAACAATTAGCTAGACTTACCTGGAGCGAGAAAGAAGAAGATACATACTTCGATAAATTACTTCGTCCTATGATTCTATCGGTAGCTTCAGTTGGTGAAAACCAAGATATATTGAAAAAGATTAACGATGCTTTCAAGAATAGAGATAAGAAACCTATCCCAGGAGACTATAGAGGATTTATTTATGCAACTATTGCTAGAAATGGATCTGAAAAAGAATATAAGGAATTTATTAAGATGTTTGAAGAAACAGATAGCCCTGAAGAGAAACTACAATTATCCAGTGCTATTACCAATTTCAAACAGTCGTCAATTCATAAAAAAGTTCTTAAATACATAAAATCTGACAAAGTAAGGATTCAAGATAATGTTTACTGGATTAGCGGTAGCTTCTCGAACAAATATTCGTTTGATCTAACCTGGGAATGGTTAAAAGAAAACTGGGAATGGCTACTTGAAACTCAAGGTAAAGACTTAAGCTTTTCTAGAATGCCTAATATAGTAGCTAGTGGTGTTGCGGATAAGAAGTTCTTAATAGAATTTGAAGAATTCTTTAAACACAGAAACGGCACATCTTTAGCTAGACCAATCAAGCAAGCTATAGAAACAATTACTTGGCAGTCAGATTGGAGAGAAAGAGATTTAGAAAAAGTTAGAGAATATTTTAAGAGTAACTTGAAATAGGTTTAAAACTTTTTCTGTGCAACTTGGATACTCCAATTTCTTTTATCGCATTTAAATGTTCTTTAGTTCCATAACCTTTATTAACTTTAAAGTTATATCCAGGATAATCCTTGTCAAATTCAACCATTAATTTATCTCTATAAACTTTTGCAACAATGCTTGCAGCTGAAACTTCCGGAACACTATCATCAGCTTTAATAATAGCTTCTGAGTTTGGAAATAAATCTTTAAGATAATTTATATTTCCATCTGTAATAATATTAGTTCCTTTATCCACGACATCAACGCTACTTATAAAAGCTTTTTTTAAGCTCTCGGCTAGACCAATAGAATCTATCTCATCATTGGATATAAGTATAATTTTAATATAACTAGCGTTATCTCTTATTAGCTTATCTAATTCTTCGCGTCTTTTCGGACTAAGTTTTTTAGAATCTTTAAGTCCTTCTACGGGATTTAAAAGAGACACAGCAGCGACACACAAAGGTCCCGCTAAACAACCTCTTCCAACTTCATCAATACCTATTAACATATTTAAATGTTAACAGATTTAATTTATTCTTGAGGAGTTTCAGTAGTTTCAGTTATTGCTGGTTCTGGCTTAACTTCAACTGGAAGATCGTTAACGTCGCTTCTGTTAAAATCTCGTCCACTAAGTCTAGCACTTTTACCAGTTCGGCTTCTCATGTAAGAAAGGTAGTTTCTTCGAACTTTACTTCTCTTAGTAACTTCAACTTTAGTAACTAAAGGAGAATGAATTAAGAAACTTTTTTCTACACCAATACCACTAGCAATACGTCTTACTGTAATTCTAGATAAGTGACCAGTACTTCTAGAAGTTTTAATAACTAATCCTTGAAAAACCTGGATTCGTTCTTTGCTACCTTCTTTAATCTTCTGGTACACCTTAACATTGTCACCACTTTTAACGTCTACGACGGCGTGCTTCAAATGTTTTTTGTTGATTTGTTCAATAATACTTTCCATTTAGTGGTAAATTATACCTTTAAATCGGTTCTATTTCAAGATATAATTTATTAAATGACAGATTACGCAAATGAAGCATTAAAAAGACATGAAGAATTTAAAGGTAAGATCGAAATTTCAATTAAAGATAAAGTAGATAATAAGGAAGCATTATCTGTTTACTATACCCCTGGTGTAGCCGCAGTAAGCGAAGCTATCGCAAGAGATGAAAATCTTTATAGAAAATACACTTGGGCCGCTAACAATCTAGCGGTTATATCGAATGGAACAGCAGTATTAGGACTAGGAGATATTGGACCTAAAGCCTCGATGCCTGTTATGGAAGGTAAAGCCATGCTATTTAAACAGTTCGCCAATATTGATGCCGTTCCGATCGTTATTAATTCAAAAAATCCCGAAGATTTTATTAAAACTGTTATAGATATAGCTCCTAGTTTTGCGGCTATAAATCTTGAAGATATAGCTGCACCGGAATGTTTTGAAATTGAAGACAGATTAGTCGAAGCTTTAAATATTCCTGTTATGCATGATGATCAACACGGAACTGCGATAGTAGTTCTAGCTGGACTAATTAACTCTGCAAAAATTGTTGGAAAAGAAATTAAGAATATGCGAATAGTACTAGTTGGAAGTGGAGCTGCAGGTACAGCAATCTCTAAACTACTTAACTACTATTCTCCTGAATCTGAAATCCTATTAGTAGATTCAAAAGGTATTATTAGTGCCAATAGACCAGATCTTAACGTAGCTAAAAAAGAATTATTAGAATTCTCTAATCACAATAACGTAGATGGAGATCTTAAAGATGCTATTAAAAATGCGGATGTATTCATTGGAGTATCTAAAGGCAACCTATTAACCAAAGCAGATGTACTTCTTATGAAAAAAGATGCAATCATTTTCGCTATGGCAAATCCTACACCGGAAATCCTACCAGATGAAGCTAGAGCCGGTGGAGCCAGAATTATTGCTACCGGTAGAAGTGACTATCCTAATCAAGTTAATAATGCCCTAGCCTTTCCTGGTATCTTCAGAGGAGCGTTAGACAATAACGTTAATAAAATTACCACCGAATATAAGATAAAAGTTGCCGAGAAAATAGCCTCTTTAGTTGAAAATCCTAGTGAAGATAATATTATTCCAAGTATCTTTCAAGCTGGTCTAGCAGAAGAAATAGCTAAAGTATTCGCTAATTAATCCAAAGTTCTGTATAGCTCTTCCATTGAAGTTTGACCACTAATCACATATTGTACGGCTTCTTGCGACATAGTAAGCATTCCACTCTTCATAGCTACTTTTTGAATTTCATCTGTTGATACAATTTTGTCTGAATTTTCTAATACTGATCTAATTGCATCATTCATAGTCAACTGTTCTCTGATTGCGATCTGTCCTTTATATCCAAAAGGATTTTCTTCGCTTGTACCTGCTTTATATAAATTCAAATTAGATATATCTGGTTTTTGAACATTTTCTGGGAATGTTTCAATAATTTTAGATAAGTATTCCTTTTCTTGCTCACTTGCTTGGTACTGCACTTTGATAGTATCGTCTAATTTTCTAATTAATCTTTGGGCCATTATTAGTCTAATCGCGGAAATGAACAATGGATTCTTGCCGATAACGTCAGCAAGTCTTGTAAGCGCTGCGGATGCGGAACCTGCATGGAAAGTAGTCAACACTAAATGACCGGTTAGAGAGGCCTGTAATGCTGTCCTAGCGGTATCTAAATCTCTTATCTCACCAACCATCACAACATCAGGATCAAGTCGAAGTATTGCTTTTAATTTATCGTTAAAACTAATATCTTCAACTCCTTCACTTGTCCTTACCGGAATTTGAGTAATACCAGGAAACTGATATTCAACCGGGTCTTCAATTGTTATAATTTTTCGCTCACTACTTTTTAGAGTATTTAGCATTGAATAAAGAGTAGTTGTTTTACCGCTTCCCGTAGGACCTACTACCATTACGAGCCCGGACGGTTTAGCAATAATAGCGTCAACTACTTTTCTCTGTTCAGGATTTAAACCTAACTTATCTAGGGTGTACATACTCATATCCATATGGAAAATACGCATAACCACGTCCATAGAATTAATAGTTTGAACTGTTTCGACACGTACATTAACATCTACTAGCGTACCGTCAGCCATAGTCACCTTTTCTGAGATATGTCCTTGTTGAGGTTCTAATGAAGAAGTAGATATATTAGCTCCAGAAGCTATGGCAGATATTAGGATTCGGTACTTATCTATATTTATTAAGGCTACTGGATGAAGAACTCCGTCAATCCTAAATCTTATCGCACAACCGCTAGAATTTGATTCAATATGTATGTCGGATGCAACTAGCTTATATGCTTGCTGAACTAAATATGCAAGCATATCCGATGCTTTAACTTCTTCTAGTATTTTAGATACTGAGGATATCTGCTTTTCTGCATCTGCAGAATTTATGTTAATTTCTTCATATACAATTTTTTTAGGAGGATCATAAAGATTAACGTAGTCACGGTAACTTGCGTCAGAGATTATATAGAATCTTGTTACATGATCATTAAATCTTTGTTTAAGATATTCAATATTATTTTTAGAAGTTATAGTAGTAATACCGATATCTAAAGTATTCTTATCCAAATTGATAGGAACAGCACGAAGTTTTTTGATTTCTTCGTTAGTTAGGATATCTTTAAATAGAGGTCTTGGTCCTGAGGATAGATCTTTGTATTCGAAGCCGAGAATTGAAGCCCGCCGCGAAGTAGAATTTTCTTCTTCTTTTCTTCCTTCATCAATCATTCTAATCATTATAAATGTTTATGCTTAAAACTAGAAGAATAATACTGGTATTAAAAGATATAAGAAGTATCCACAACGTTGGATCGATTCTTAGGACTGCTGAAGCACTAGGAATTAAAGATATAGTCTACTCCGGTTATACTCCTTATCCAGAAATTGAAAATGATTCCAGAATTCTTCATCTAAAGAAAAAAATAGCTAGTACAATTAATAAAACTTCATTGGATGCTGAATATAATTTAAACCATCAATTAATTTCAGATCTACCAGCCTTTCTTTATTCAAAAAAAACAGAAGGTTTCGTCGTAGCTAGCCTCGAACAAGATTCAAGGTCTATAAATATTAAAGAGTTTGATAATAAATCTAATTTGGTTCTTATTCTAGGGAATGAAGTCAATGGAGTAGATAAAGACATATTGAATTTGTCTGATTTTATCTTGGAAATACCCTTAATAGGTAAAAAAGAATCTCTTAATGTGGTACAAGCGACAGCCATCGCTCTTTACATGCTAACTAGTTAGCACTTATGCTATAATTTCTATATATTTAATAGATACGAAGATGACATTAGTTAAAAACAAACCAAAACCAAGCACCACTCTTCACAAAAAGAGAATGGGTGAACACCACAAAAAGACTGATAGGTATAAAAAAACCTATTGGCCTTATTTACCTATGCTTGGAATGATAATGGCTGGACTACTACTAAGCTCTAGAGTAAATTCAGGAGTGTCTGCTCTTGGAATTAACTCTAATTACACATATTTAACAACTCAAAACGTACAGAATGTTTCCGTAGTTCAAGCCATTCTACGATCTCCTGATACTGCTATATATCTAACAGTAGCTTTTCTGTTTATCGCATCTATACTACTTTTTTCATATCGATCATATAAGAAAATTAATAAATTCTTTATTCATACCGAAGAAGTGCTTGTTAAACACTATTCACTAGACTTTGCTTTAGCAATATTTATAACTTTTGGTGTCGTTCTTACCAAACAACTTAGTTAATAACTAAATTAGTATCACCCATTAATGATCTAAGATCTGTAAGTGCTTCTTCGTTTTCAAGTTCAAATCCTTTTGGTAGCTTTATAGCCTGGCGCTTATCTTTATCTTCTCCTATTACCAGAATAACTTTAGTAAATCCAGGGTTTCCATCTATTAGTCTTTTTAATGTTATTAATTTCTTAGAATCATCAAGATTTGGTAAATTAATATATAATTTTTCTTGCTTCATGTCAGCAGCCATTGCACCTGGCCCTTTAAGTTTAGGTAATGCCTTTACTTCTTTAATATCGTCGATAATAAGGCTTTTTTCTTTAGATTCCCCACTTCCTCTTTCGCTAACCTTTGCAACCACTTCAACTATTTCATCTTTATTAATGCTCTCAGCTTTGGCTTTATAGATACTTGGGAACATAACTGCTTCCACACTGGAATTAAGATCTTCCAATTTTAGGAATGCCATCTTCTGTCCATTTTTAGTTGTTATTTCTTTAATCTCAGATATTAAAGCTATGATTCTAACCGAATCATCTTTTTTCTTATCTTTAATATCTTTGAAACTAAACTGTTTATTGATTTGATCCATGTAAGGTTTAAGTGGATGATCGGAAAGATATAATCCAAGTAATTCTCTCTCCCATTTGATATATACACTACGATCAATATCTTGTTCCTTCTTACTATCTATATCTAATTTAGCGGTGACTGATCCTTTTATTGAACTGTCTTCCTCAGAAAATAGACCAAGTTGATTGGTATTTATATCTTTTTGAATTTTAGCTGAATACGCTACTATTAAATCGATGTTTTCTAGCAAGGTAGCTCTTTCATTAAATGAATCAAAACCTCCACTCTTGATTAAGCTTTCTATGGATTTCCTATTTACTAATCGGTAGCTAACACGAGTTAGAAAGTCTTCCAGAGTTTTATATGGCCCAGTTTCTTCTCTGACTCTTACTATTTCTTCAGCAGAAGCACTTCCAACGTTCTTAATAGCTTTTAATCCAAATCTAATTTTTCTTTTATCTGGAACTATGCCGAAATCCACAAAAGACTCGTTAACATCTGGTGGCAGAACTTCCATTCCCATATTATTACAATCCGCTATATCAATGGCGAGTCTATCTACATCATTGTAGTCTGTAGTCATTAGAGCAGCCATTAGTGCATCAGGGTAGTTTGCTTTCAGATATGCTGTCCAGTAGGATATTTGTGCATATGCAGTAGCGTGAGCTTTCGGGAATGAATAATCAGCAAAAGGTTGAATAAGAGTCCATATTTCTTTAGCTTTCTTTTCACTAAGTCCTTGATACATACATCCTTGAATAAACTTAGGCTCTTCTGCTTCAAGAATAGCTCTGTTCTTTTTACCGATTGCTTTACGCACAAGATCAGCTTCACCGGCAGTATATCCGGCGATCAATTGGAGCATTTTTGTTATCTGTTCTTGATAAACAAGAACTCCATAAGTATCTTTTAAGATTGGCTCTAGTAGTTGATGAGGGTACTTAATTTTTTCTGGGTAATTCTTACCTTTAATAAAATTAGGAATCTCAGCCATAGGACCAGGTCTGTAAAGTGCATTCATAGCAATAATGTCTTCTAAAACAGTTGGTCTTAATTCTTTAAGATATCTCTTCATTCCAGCTGATTCCAGCTGAAAGACTCCAGTTGTATCTGCCCGTCTTAGTAATTCGAAAGTTTTTTCATCGTCAATCGGAATTTCGAGTAAGTCTATATTCTTCTTATATACTTTTTTAATAATAGAGAGGGTATTTTTAATAGTGGTAAGGTTAGATAGACCAAGAAAATCTATTTTAAGTAAGCCTAGTTCATCTATGGGACCCATTGAATACTGAGTAGATACTACGCCCTTTTGTGCCATTTCTAAAGGTGTGTGTAAGACTATTTCATCGGGCGCAATAACAACACCTGCTGCATGTATTCCATGGCTCCTGATAGTACCTTCCAACTGAACTGCTAAGTCGAAAACGCGTTTAGATTGTGCGTTTTCATCATATTCTTTTTTAACATCTTCATTTGTTTCTAAGGTGACTTTAAGAGGAATATGTCTTCCCATAATCGGATTAGGTAGCATCTTAGATAATCTATCTGCTTCCGAATAAGGCACCTGCAGCACTCTAGCTACATCTCTTACTGCATTTTTTGCAGCCATTCGTCCAAAAGTAGCTATATTTGCTACTCTATCCCTTCCATATTTATTAACACAATAGCTGACCACTTCTTCGCGTCTGGTATCCTGAATATCTATATCGATATCAGGCATAGACACTCTAGAGGGGTTTAGGAATCTTTCAAACATAAGATTATATTTAAGCGGATCTATTTCAGTGATACGAAGTGAATACGACACTAATGAACCTGCAGCCGACCCTCGTCCCGGACCGAAGATTATTCCGTGGTCTTTGCCCCAGTTAATAAAATCTTGAACTATAAGGAAGTATCCAGAAAAGCCCATTGAGTCTATAACTGATAGTTCGTAATCTGCTCTTTCAAGAACATCTTTTGGAATTTTTTCTCTCAATAATTCATTGGACATTTCTGTTGCTTTATCTCTACTAACTTTACCGTATCTCCATGCACATCCTTGGTAAACTAGTTCTTTTAGATATACAGATTCAGTGTCTCCTTTTGGAGTATCGAACTTAGGAATCAGGGTTTTACCTAGAGGCAGCGTTACACTACACTGATTAGCTATCTTGGAGGTATTTGTAACTGCTTCTGGGAAATCACTCCACCTTTTAATAATTTCAGCTGGTTCGGTTACATGCAGTTCTAAATCTTTAAGACTCATCCTATTTTCATCGCTTAAGTATGAGCCCGTCTGAACACAAAGTAGTACCTCATGGGCTTCTTGGTCGGCATGTCTTAAGTAATGAGCATCTGCAGTAACGACACAAGGCACATTCATTTCTTTAGATAATGCTATGAGGTGTTGGTTAACGTCATGCTGTAATTTATTAAATGTCGGGTGATTTTCGTGTCCATGATCTTGAAGTTCTAAATAGTAACTATCCTTAAAGATTCCTTTGTACCAACTTATTATTTCTTTGGCTTCCTTAAGATTATTAAGTTGAAGTGCAGAAGCTAGTTCTCCACCCAAACATCCACTAAGTGCTATTATTCCTTCTGAATATTTCTTTAGAAGTTGCTTGTCTACCCTTGGCTTGTAGTAAAAACCTTCAAGATTAGCAATAGAAGATAGACGCATTAGATTCTCATATCCCTTATTGTTCTTGGCTAAAAGAATTAGATGATAATTAGCCTTATCTTTTTGTGGATCTCTTTCAGTATGTTTCCTAGCTGCTACGTAAGTTTCGATTCCTAGGATGGGATTGATATCTTTTTCTTTAGCTGCTTTATAGAATTCCACAAGTCCAGACAGTGTTCCGTGATCTGTTATTGCAACTGAATTCATCCCCTGTTCTTTTACATACTCCATTAACTCGGGGACTTTAGTTAGTCCATCGAGTAATGAGTACTGCGTATGATTATGTAGATGCACGAAATCACTAGCATTTAGTGTCACTGTTTGTTTACCCAAAAGAAACCTCTTTATTTTTAGATTCTTTAAATAAATTATACTAGAAAATAAACAAATATAAGCATTTTAATTTAGTAATTTTAGCAACGAATTCTATAGAGTTTTTAGGTGATCGCTAATCAGTTGTTTTGCAACCTCTGGATTAGTTTTTCCTTGAGATAGTTTCATGACCTGACCTACGAGATAGCCAATAGCTTTTTCTTGTCCAGCTTTAATATCCTCAACGGCTGCAGGATTTTCACTTACCACTTGAGCTATAAACTTCATTATATCGTCGGTATTTACAGTTTGTAGTAAACCTTTTTGTTCAGCTAATTTTTCAACATCTGCCACATTATCACTCAACAAGATTTCTTCTATTAGTATTTTAGCGTTAGAACTACTTAGTTTATTTGAATCAAGCAACAACATTACGTTCTTATATGCATTAATTCTATCTTCATTAGAGATCTTTACTTCAGTATCTTTAGCCCTAAGTGGAACTTCAATATTTACTATGAGATTAGCAATTTGTCTAGCATCATTTTCGTTAATGATACTTTTTGTATTTTCTAAAGAATATTCGGCGTCAGATTCCAGAAGAACATCAATAATAGCTGGGTCGATATTCTTTTCTAATAATTTATCTCTTAGCGTAAAGGGTAGTATTGGCATAGACTTTTCAGTTTCGGATATTTGTTCATCCGTTAGTTCTATTGGAGGAACATCTGGCTCCGGCATATACCTATAGTCATCAGCATTTTCTTTAGATCTCATTGAATAAGTAATATTTTTAGAGTCATCCCATCCTCTAGTTTCCTGGATAATCTTTTCCCCAGATTCTAGAAGTTCTACTTGCCTTTTATATTCGTATTCTACGGCCTTCTCGACACTTCTAAAACTGTTTAAGTTCTTAATCTCTGCTCTTGTACCTAATACATCATCTTTAGACACAGAAACGTTTACGTCGAATCTCATATTTCCATAGAATAGATTAGCATTGCTGACTCCAGCAAACTTCATAAGGAGATATATTTCTTTTGCATAAGCTCTAGCTTCTGCCGAAGAATGCATGTCTGGTTCAGACACAATTTCTAACAGCGGCGTACCACTTCTATTTAAATCTACTAGCGAATAATCCGAATTTTCTGGATGTACACTTTTACCGGCGTCAGCTTCTAAATGAGCTCTAGTTATTCCAATTTTCTTTTTTTCATTATTTACATATATGTCTACGAACCCACCAAGAATTATAGGTTCGTCAAACTGAGAAATTTGATATCCCATAGGGAGATCTGGATAAAAGTAATGTTTTCGATCAAATTTAGAATATTTCTGAGGTTTAGTATTAAGAGCAAAAGCAGCTCTCATAGCTAAATCTACAGCTTTTTTGTTTAGTACAGGAAGTGCTCCCGGCATTCCAAAATCAATATGATTAACTTTAGTATTTGGTAAAGTGTCTCTATCGTCATTATCTGAACCTGAGAAGAGCTTCGTTTTGGTCTTTAGCTGTACGTGAGTTTCAATACCGATGGTTAACTTATATTCGTTCATTTTTTATTACCCTTATTCTGAGTGAGCGCATCAAGATCTACAAGTGCATCTTTATAATTATTAAGGACTTTAACAACATCTTTTTTATCTACAGTAAAAGATTTAGAGGTAGATAGTTTATTACTGAATCTATGTGCAAACCAAATACCGTCGTTCTTCTTCAAATCTTTCTGAGCAGAAACCAATCTTTCACCCATAGTTTTACCACCGTATCTTTTCTTTTTTAATACTTCATCTACTAGACTATCAGCATCTAAAATAGCCTGAGCCCATTTGTCTTTTTCAACTAAATGCTTCATTAAATTTTTCCATTTCTTAGTAATACTACGTTTGTTTAATGGTTTTCGTATTATTTTTTTTCTGAAGAACAAAAAGAATACACAAATAATGACGAATATGATTAAAAATCCGGTGAAGAAATACATTAAATGGTTCACTTAATATCCTCTAAAATTTTAGATACTTTAAATAAATCATGATCGTGTCTTAAGTTTGCCATTATTTGTAGCCCGTAAGGAAGTCCGTTACTTTCTCCAGCCGGAATTGAAATTGCGGGAATTCCAACGAGATTAGTAGCAACAGTCATGATATCCATCAGATACATTGCAAGTGGATCCTTACTTTTCTCTCCTACCTTGAATGCAGTTGATGGTGATGTTGGACCAATTAGAAAATCTACGTTAGTGAATGCATCATTAAACTGATTAATAAGACTAGTTCTTACTGTTTGAGCCTTATTGTAATAAGCGTCAAAGTATCCGCTAGATAATACGTGAGTGCCAATCATAATTCTTCGCTTAGCTTCAGCTCCGAATCCTTCGCTTCTAGAATTTAAGTAATATTCTTCGAGATCATTACTTTGATCTGTTGAATGTCCGTATCTTATTCCATCATATCTACTTAAGTTTGATGCTACTTCAGCAGGACAAACAATATAGTATACGGCTAAAGCAAGTGGAAGATCAGGAATACTTACTTCTTCAACTTGATGGCCTTCAGATTTTAGTTTTTCTACCATATTAAGAATTCCTGCTTTTATATTAGGATCTATTTCACCCTCAATATGTTCCTTGATAAGGCCAAACCTATATTTTTTATCCTGATTATCTAGTTCTGAAAAGTTTTTATCTTCAAGTTCAAAAGTAGTTGAATCAAGCGGATCAACAGCAGTCATAACTTCTTGAACAATAGCTGCATCGCTAACATTTTTAGTGAGTACTCCGACTACGTCTAAACTTGAAGCCATAGCTACAACTCCAGATCGACTTACAGTTCCATATGTTGGCTTGAATCCTACAATTCCACAGAAGCTCGCTGGCAGACGAATGGAACCACCAGTATCACTTCCAAGAGCAAATGGTGCCATATCTAGAGCAACTGCTGCGGCTGATCCTCCGGAACTACCACCTGCTACGTATTCCATGTCGATTGGATTTGCGGTAGTGAAGAAATCACTGTTTTCCGTGCTAGTTCCGTGTGCGAATGCATCGAGGTTTGCCTTAGCAACCATAATGGCTCCTTGCTCTTCTAGAAGTTTTATAGCAGTAGATTGATAATTTGCCTGGTAATCCTTAAGCATATTAGATGCAGCGGTAGTTTTAAGTTCCTTAGTTAGAAAATTATCTTTAGCTATATATGGAACACCTGCTAATCTTCCAATATTTTCACCGGATTTTCTTCTTTGATCAATTTCTCTAGCTTTTGCGATAGCCGCATCTGTATTAATAGATATAATCGCGTTATATTTATTATTCTTTTCAATAAGCTCTAAAGCTTTAAGTACATTTTCTTCTGCAGAAATTTCACCGTTATTAAACTTAGCGACTAATTCAGAAATATTAGGCCAACTCATCCAATCATCCTTTTAACTTTAATATATCCATCTTTTTCTTCTTTGACATTATTCATCAATGATTTAACGTCGTAACCGTAATCAATAATTTCATCTTCTCGCATAACATTTTTAAGTCCAGTAACTTGATGGGTGGGCTTAAGATCGCCAACGTCAACCTTACTTAAAAGTTCAACGTAATCTAAAATTCCCGAAAGCTCATTAGCATATTTTTCTTTTTCTTGATCTGTCAATTTAAGACGAGCTAATTTAGCTAATTTCGAAACATCTTCTGTAGAGAGTTTTTTATCCATAAATAATTTAAACAAATTATATCAGTTATATATCTATTTTTATAGGGGTAAGATTATATTTATAATTTTTTCTTTAAGCTTTCTATTATGTCCCTAAGTTCAATAGCTTTCTCGAACTCTAGATTAGCACTAGCTAGCTCCATCTGAGCATCTAAATCTTTAATAATATGCGGAATTTCTTCTTTAGGGATTTTCTTAATTTCTAATTTTGCTGTTTTTGCTTCTTCTGGAAGATCAGGTCTCATTCCTTTGTCTACAGACTTTATAATACCTGTTGGTGTTATCTTGTTTTCTGTGTTGAATTTTTCTTGAATAATTCTTCTTCGGTTAGTCTCATCAATCGTTGCTTGCATACTTCTAGTAACCCTATCAGCATACATAATTACCCTTCCTTCGATGTGTCTAGCAGCTCTACCAACCGTTTGTATCAGTGCCTGCTCACTTCTTAAGAAACCTTCTTTATCCGCGTCTAAGATAGCCACAAGTGACACTTCAGGAAGATCTAGTCCTTCTCTTAGTAGGTTAATACCAACTAATACGTCATATACACCTAATCTCAAATCTCTTAGAATATCTGTTCTATCTAAAGTGTCAATATCGCTGTGAAGATAAGCAACCTTAATACCTAATTCTTCTAAGTGTTCAGATAAATCTTCACTCATACGCTTGGTTAGTGTGGTAATTAAAATTCTCTGTTTTTTAAGTGTAGTCTTTCTTATTTCTTCAATAAGGTCGTCTATTTGGCCCTTAAGTGGTCTAACTTCGATCTTAGGATCGAGTAATCCCGTAGGCCTAATTACCTGTTCAACAATATTTTTAGATCTAGATAGTTCATATTCACTAGGTGTAGCGCTTACGTAAATAATTTTATTAATATGTTTATTAAATTCATTAAAAGTTAAAGGTCTATTATCTAGTGCGCTGGGAAGTCTAAATCCATGTTCGACTAGAACTTCTTTTCTAGCCCTGTCTCCATTGAACATTCCGCGAATCTGAGGTAGAGTCATGTGGCTTTCATCAATGAACATTATAAAATCATCTGGAAAATAATCTAGAAGAGTTGCTGGTTGCTCACCCGGTTCTCGGTTAGTTAGATATCTTGAATAATTCTCAATTCCTTTTACAAACCCTGTTTCTTCAAGCATCTCAAGATCAAAACGGGTTCGCTGATTCAATCTTTGAGCTTCAAGTAGTTGATTGTTTTTATTAAAAAGCTTTAATCGATCATCGAGTTCGTGCTGAATATGACCAAGGGCTACCTTTAATTTATCTTGTGCAGTTACGTAATGAGAACCAGGGAAAATAGTATAGGTATCTACTTCTTTAATTACTTCTCCGGTTAGTGGATTAATCTTGGTCATTCGCTCGATATCGTCACCATAAAATTCAACCCTAATACCAATTTCTTCACTGGCAGGAAAGATATCTACTACGTCTCCTCTAACTCTGAAGGTGCTTCTTCTAAAATCGATATCGTTTCTTTGATATTGTATATCCGTTAGTTGCCGTATAAGTTTATCTCTTACTGTACGTTTATTCTTGTCTAGCTTAATGGAAAGATTGGAATAGTCCTCAACTGAACCAATGCCATAAATACAACTCACACTTGCGACAATTATTACATCCCTTCTACTCAATAGTGCATCTGTGCTAGCATGTCTTAATCTATCTATCTCTTCGTTAATTTGAGAATCTTTTTCTATGTAGGTATCCGACCTAGGAATGTATGCTTCTGGCTGATAATAATCAAAATATGACACGAAATAGTGAACAGCATTGTCTGGAAAGAAAGATTTAAATTCCGAATAAAGTTGTGCCGCAAGTGTTTTGTTATGACAAAGAACTAAAGTAGGTTTATTATTTTTTTCAATAATATTAGCCATAGTAAAAGTTTTACCAGATCCAGTTACACCAAGTAGAGTCTGTTCAGTATATTTTGAAAGACCTTCATTAAGTTTAGCAATAGCTACCGGTTGATCTCCAGTTGCCTGATATACACTATTTATTTTAAAACTGCTCATATTACAGTTCTAATTTTAGCTTAAAAGTATAAATCCTTATATTTTTTATGCATTTTATTAAGATGTTCGATAAGATCATCAATTAATTTCTCTGGATTATTATTAAAAGTTACAAAGACTTCTTTCTTAAATTCTGTTATTTGTAGAATTTTTCTTATTTCAGATTCTATTCCAGAGTTGTTATCTATAAAGCCTATTGGTACGTCACTTTCTACGGCAATAGTAAATTCATGAAGAGTTCCCATTCTACCACCGATACTAATTACAGCATCCGAACTAGTTACAAGTAAGGAGTCCCTGCCGACGTAATGAAGACCGGTATATAAAATTGAGTCGTAAGCGCTGGTTGGGAGTCTATACTTAAGCACATGCTCAGGTTTACTAGCTGCGGGAGAAAGTCCAACACTAGAAGTTCCACCGGCTTGCTTGTATGCCATAGCTACAATATTAGGAAGACCAATAGTAGCACCGGTCAAGATAGCCTGACCTTTCTTAGCAAGTAATTTCCCGACTAATTCAGCTGCTTCTTTAGATTCTTCTACACTAGAACCCTTAGCCGCACCCGATATACAGAATTGATACATTATCTTAAATTATATCTTGCTTATGTTTATTCTGCTATAGATAAACTAGATTCAGAGTTCTGATTAAAACTATTTTTTAAATCTTCTTTATTTATATATCTTTTGAGTAATTCATTCTTAAGAGCTTTTTTGAAGAAGAATGAACTAGCATCTCCAATCTTAAGATCCTGGGCTAGATTATGTGCAACGTCTTGTATATTAAGCGAGGTAACATTACTGGCTTCAGCCTTGGCTAGTATTTCATTATCTTTCCAGAACTTAAAGTTATCTACTATTTCACAAAGCTTATCTTCTACTTTTGTTAGGATTAAATCTGATTTATTTAGAAGTGGATGATTAATATCTATCTTGAGATCATTCATGAACTTATGAGCTAGAGGATAACTTAATTTTGAACCAAGTAGATGCATTTCAAGCTGAGGTATCTTAGATGATAAATTAAATATACTCTTTGCAAAATCCTTATTAACCTGTGAAAGTTTTATGTAACAAGACAAACTTCTAATTTTATTTATCTCTTCTATGAGGGAGGCTGTAATAGAAGTAATTTGTCCTGGTTTTAAATCATTATTTATAGGTAGAATAATTAAAGAAGATAATTCATAGCAAGAAATATAGTTGATCTTATTATGATGAGATAGGGTGTTTAAGAAACTACTCCATTTTGAATTAGGAGAGTTAACAAATTTTATATTCTGGTTTTCAAAATCTGTAGGAGTTAGTTTAAGATAATGTTGATAGAAATTTTTTATATAAGTATCACTCTCTAGCGCATTCATGGCTAGAATAACTAAGCTAGGATGGGACCTTTTTAAAAGAGAATCGACACTTCTAAAATCTAGTTTTTTCATTACGTTTTTGGGAGGATGTTCTTTGAAGTACTGTTTAATGATCTTGGTTTTTAACGAGAAAACTTCTACGTCTTTAAATTCATTTTCTAGCAAGTGAACGAGTCCGTCTTCTACATTTGCAGCTGCATTAATATTTTTAGCAGATCTATTTCTAAGTTCTTTGAGCAGTTTTTGATCATCAATGACTAATTTATGCTTCAAGGCAGCATATAGCTCTTCCTTATTTGTATCTTCAGGATCTAGATGAAGTTCAGATATTTTATTTCTAATTCTAGTATTGATTTCAGATTCAAGTTTGATGTCGTGATCAGGGTGATTGTTCTTTTTTTCGAGATCTTTAATACTAAATCTGAATTTAGGATCATATATTTCTAAGGCATTAGATAAGAATCTACTCATATTTATATTATATTTCTATTTTAGCATAAGCTAAATATTACTAGGTCGATACCAATCAGGTGCTTTGTTTAGATAATCTTGTAGCTCTCTTTTACTAAGAAGCCCTTCTTGTGCACCAACCCTCTGAACAACACTCATTGAATTAATAGGTGCCCACATTAATGCCCCTTCCATATCTTCACCGTTTGCTAAAGCAGATATAAAGGTTGAGGCAAAGGCATCGCCCGCGCCTGTTCGCTCGTACGGAGGAGCGATGTCGGGATATACAGGCATCTTTAATCTTTTAACGCCATCTGATGCATATGCTCCATTGGGGCCATCGGTAATTACTACCATCTTAGGTCCAATAGAATGGAGTTTATTAAATAAATCATGGAAATCTTCATAATTACCACCGCTAATCGTTACTGCTTCTTCGCGGTTAACTATTAATACGTCAGTTCTTTCATAAATCTTTTTTAGTTTTTCTGGTCCAAATTGCAATTGGAATGTTCCAGGCTGGAAAGCTAATTTAACATGATCATATTTTTCTAACCAGTCCACGACTTCATGATGATAGTCTATTGAGTGTTCACTTATGGAAGTAAAATATACCCACCTTGGAATTTCATGTTCAACAATATGTGGCCATCTGTATGAGTATTCTTCATGCTTAATTAGTATAGTTCTTTCTTCTTTGTACCAAAGAACGAAATGATAGTTACTTTTCTTGTCGTGATTAATTTTTACAAAATGAGTTAGAACATGATTCTCATCTAAAGCCTTAATCATATCTCTTCCGTAATCGTCGGATCCAACGTTACTTACAAGCGCACTACTCAAACCAAGTTTAGAAATAGAAACAGCTGCGTTAGCTGCATTTCCAACAGCTTCAATAAGTACTGAGTTTTGAAATGGAATTTTTGTACCAAATTCCATGGCTAGAAGATTTTTATCACCTTGTTTAATAATTTCAGCTTTATCATCAAAAAGCCTAATGAAATTATCTGTTACTATATCTCCAATAGATAATATGTCGATATTTGAATTCATTAATCTACGACTGCTTTCCCTGCTGAATTAAAATCCATGATCTTAGATTCAACAACTTTAGCAACTTCATTAACGACATCCTTGGAAATTAATTTAGCTACAGAATATTCGTTCGGATTTTCTTTTAATACTTTTTCTAAAGATTTCCTATATGCAAATCTCATATCTGAATTTATATTAATTTTAGTTACACCTATTTTTACAGCTTCTCTAAAATAATGACCAGGGGTGTCACTCCCGCCATGAAGAGATATATTACAGTCAATTGCATGTCTTATCTTAATTAGTAGCTCAAGATCTAGTTTTTTGGGTACCGGATATTTACCATGCAAGTTTCCAATTGCAGCTGCGAATGTATCAATTTTAGTTGCGTCAACAAACTGGCTTGCTCCTTCAGGAGTTGAAAAAGTTTTTTCTATTTCCTCATAGTCTATTTTGGTATTGAAATAATTAGATCCACCTTGGAAATAATGAGGTTCACTTTCAACTAATGCTCCAGTTAATTTAGCGTACTGCACGACATCTTTTGTGGCTTGTATTATGTCTTCATCGCTAGCTTCGTGATTACTTTGAGAAATATCTATATGAATGAATTCAAAACCAGCTTCTATTCCTCTTTTAGCTGCATCTACACTTGGAGAGTGGTCTAGATTTATGTACATTTCAACACCATATTCACTTTTTAGGTTGTCTACCATATCTCTTACGTTATATAGCCCAATTGTATCTACTTCACCTTGGCTGACTTCTACAAGAACAGGTGCTTTTAATTTAGCTGCTGCGATACATACAGCTCTTAGAGTCGCTTCATCATCTAAATTGAATGCACCGAAGGCCCAGTGTTCTTTTCGAGCTTGAAGCATTCTTTGTCTAGCTTTAAAACAATTTTTACGAATTTCTGGAAGAGATAATGACATATCTATATTCTAAATGGTTATGCTTTATCTTCCAAGAAGATGATGCACATTTAGTTCAATATGCTCATAATCTAGTTTGAATTTCTTAAGTAGTTCGTCCGGAGTACCAGATTCACCAAAGTGATCTTCGATACCCATTCTTTTAATTTTAACTGGGTATACTTCGCTCAAGAATTCAGAAACAGCACTTCCAAATCCTGCTGCAACTTGAGCTTCTTCAATTGTTAATACTAAATTAGTTTTCTTAGC
>CAILQE010000025.1 GCA_903836325.1 uncultured Candidatus Saccharibacteria bacterium | reverse complement strand
TTACAAAAATTAATGTTGATCCTTCTTTGTATGAATTTGCATTTATTAGTCCTAGCTTTAGTTTTGATTTAGCTGGTTTGAGCATGATAGCTGTAATTATCTCAGCCAGCTTAACTCTACTTTATTTAGTGAGTTATTTAATTAGAAGATAGCACTCCCTATTTGATAAACCTTACTACCGTTTATTGGTGTGAGATAGAGTACATCTCCTTTAGTTATTAGGATGTATTCTGTGTTAAACCAGGCATAGAAATTATAACCATCGTAATTTAGTTTTTTGGCATTTTGAGCTAAGTTATCTCCCTCGTAAATACTGCCTGCAGAGTTCCAGAAAGTCTGACTAGCCCCTAATGAATAATAATATGCTGGTGATACTGAATTAAATGTAGCTGCATCAATTTTAGATGAAATAACCGAACCATTTGTGTATGTGTAATATTCGTAAGTTTGTGGAGTAGTTTCTGCGTTGAATACTTGAATATATATTGAGTTAGTTGTGAATTTATTGAACTTTATATACTCGCTAGTATGGGCATTAAAACTGTAATAATCTTGTGGTTTAGTAAAACTAGGCATTAGACCCCTAATAGTGTCATTTTGGGTACTTATGTCGTATCCACCAACTCCAATCCATTTAGTTGTGTATACTAATTGGTTATATAAAAGTGTGAAATTAACGAAACCTTGATATGCATAAATCTTATCTGAGGTTGTTTCAACGTTATTTTGATCCATCACCGAAACCTTGGAAGTAGCAGCGTTATACATCTTTATTTGCTCATAACCTGCGGATGCGTTTGATAAACTTGAGGATATACAGTCATAGTAGAAATAGTCACCCACCCACCCAATCGGAGTAATTTTGTCGGAGCCATTATCGAATTCATTTAGTTGAGCAGTGTTCACCGATACTGAATACAATTGATTGTTAGTTCCTCCTCTATTTGTGAATAGAATTAGATACTTATTATCTAGAGACTGATAAATATGTGAAGTGCTAATATTTTCTTTTCCAGTTGGAACAACAACTACGCTCGGAGAAGATCCATCTAGATTAGATTTCATTAAGTTTAATTTATTGTTTTGGTTAGTTAAATAGAAGATATTGCCATTCGGAACCATAGTAATTACATTCATAGCTCCATTAATACTTTGGATTATTGTGGCGGTAGTGTTTACGTATGATTTTGCAGTTATTGTAGCTGGATAACTTTCACTAGAAGTAGACAGGATCATTCTCACTTTACCTTTTGAATCAGTTATATAATCTGATCCTAGAATTGTAATTACTGCACCAGAAATAGGCTTAGAATTGAACTTATTCACCACCTCAACGCTAAGCGATCTACCAGTAGAATTTAAATTAACTACTAGTATTGGTTTTTTATTAAATCCTACAAATAGATTTCTTCTGACTAGTCCGTAATATGGTTTATTGAAACTAAAACTGTGAGAACCCAAATTAAGTTTAATATCTACTATTCCATTCACATCTGTTTTATAGTTCTTATTATCTACTCGAACCACAGCACCACTAATACCGTTTTTAGTATCTGAATCAATTGCCTGTATAGTTACGTCATTCTTAAAATATAAGCCTAATATTTTGTATCTCGTATACGGCAAGCCAAATAAAGTAATTAGGATTAGTCCCAATACAATGAAGTTCCATTTATTAAATAGTATTCTAACTATTTTGGACTTCTGTTTCTTTCCACCCCTCCTAATACTGTCTATATTCTTATCTTCAATTTGCATCTGGGAATTGCTTTAACTTAGAACACTGTCGTCTATCGCGTTCTTGGTTTTTTGGTCTTCGATT
>CAILQE010000024.1 GCA_903836325.1 uncultured Candidatus Saccharibacteria bacterium | reverse complement strand
CTATATTCTTTAGATTATGTTCCCTAGCACCCTTTACGACTATGTCTTGACTCACCTTATCTCCTAAGCTTAATTAACGTTATATTATATCTGTTTTTGTCCACTTTTTCTAGTGTGACATATGATTTATTGAATTATATATTAAATAGATGCTACGACTACCTATGTATAACCTATTTACTTTACGAAATATCAAGCTTATGATTAACTTTAGTCATATATATTATTTAAAATAAAGGCAATAACTCTAATATGAATATCAAAAAACTAAATAGAAAAGGCTTTTCTCATGTTGAGATGGCTATAGTAGTTCTAGTTGTAGCTGCACTAGGATTTGTAGGATATAGAGTACTTAAGAATACATCTCATGCTGGAAGTAATTGTAGCGGGCAGACGCTGTCACTGAATAGTAGCGGGCAATGCGTTATCGACATGCAAAATCTAATTTATGCATTTAATGTTACCAAGGCTGACGTGGCAGTTACCGGTACATTCACCGCCAATACCAAGATTGCAGTGTTAGCCTTTCAGCAGAACGTGTTTGCTTCAAATAAATCTCAGTGGAATGGTATAGCGGGGCCTAATACATGGACTAAACTTTGTACTTTAGTTCCTGCTCTACAAAACTGGACAGCCTATCAAGCACAGCTGGATGCTTGCGGTAAAACTAATATTAAAGCAACGGGACCTTCAGCAAGTGGACCACTTCGACTAAATAGACCAGCCTCCCTTAACATTGCAAGTGATGGAATGCTTTGGGTTGTAAACAATGGTCATAATGTATTGAATACTACCGCCAGTGTTGAAATGATTAATGTAGCTACAGGTAAGCTAGTTAATATCATGGGAGATACTAGTGATCAAAAAAGGGGTGGAGGTATAGATTTCATCGATTGGTGGACTTTTTCTTCTACATTTGATAACGAAGGAAATCTATATGTTTCTGGAATGAATGCAGACGGATACAATGTAAAAAAAATAAGCAAATATTTTGATCATTTAGATACATTTCAGTGGAATCCAAAAAGTGATCAAGATTTGTCTTACCCATATTCACTCGCAAGAGGAAAAAATGGAATTATATTTGCAGCAACAGGAATCAATTCAGATAATCTTTCTACCACACTTGCATACAACTCGTCTAAAGACGGTTCATTCAGCTTATTTACTGACGGGACATACGGAAAAAGCAATATCAATGATATAGGCAAATACACCTACACCCCTCATTCAATGGTAATTCAGAATGATAATTTAGCATGGATTGCCAATCCAGGTAATAATAATCTTATTTCCGTTGATCTGCATATGGGAAATCAAAATAGTTACGGTAATTCTTCTCAGTCAAAAGGACTTGGATTATTTAATCCTACCGTTCTTAATATAGATTCAAAAAATAGATTATGGGTACTAAATAACGGAACTAGTCTGACTTCATCATTGTCGGTATTGGATACTAGCGGAAAAGTACCATTATTGGTTAAGACTATCTCATTGAGTACAAGTTTAAATAAGGGTCAGACAAGTATAGATTTTCATAGAAGCAGCATGATTTCTTATGGAAATTACATATGGATTTCTGATACTGCAAATAATTGCATGTACCAAGTTAACATTAATACCTATTCCGTAAAAGCTTTTGGTAACGGTTCAGGTAATTATGCCTTCAATGGAAATACAGAAATGGCAGTTGACGCTAAAGGAAATCTATTCGTATCAAATACCGATTCAAATACAATTACAGAATTAAATGCAAATACAGGTGCATTAGTTCAAGTATTAAACTAGATTTAGCTTAGTTTTAAAAATAGGGCAGTTTTGATACTGTCCTTTTTTTATATTTAATATTTCTTAGCTCTAGTAAGTAATGAATCTAAGATAGACTTATTAGTCTTATCTTCTTCAAGATTGATCTTTTCAATAAGATCTTTGATGTATTGGTTTAAAGCACCAGAATCTACTAGTTTCTGCTTTATTATCTCTTTTAGGTAAATATCGCTCTCTGGGTCTGAATGTGGGTAATTTCGGGCTCTATATAGCTTATACAGGTTATTAAGGTTGGTTGTACTAAATATTATGTCTTCTAGCTTCCTCGCATTAGGGAATTTGATTGCATCGGTATTTGAAGTAAATCCGTCAAAAAGTGTTTCATCTGGATATTTAACTTTTTCTTCAAACCTTTTCTCGTCTATTTCATTAAGGATTTTAGTAGCTGCAATTACTTTTTCTTTAATAACATCTATATTATCGTCTATAAACTTAATATTCCTATCTACAATTTCCTTATCTAATTTAATTCTCTCGTAACCTTCATCTTTAATAGTAGTTGCGCTAGCAATTGCTGGGCATCTATTTAATTTAATAGTCTTTATTGGAAGAAGACTAACCCTATTTTCTGGATTATATCTCCACTTCTCTGCCAATTCTTCTGCAGTGAGTTCTAGTAATTCTTTTGGATCACTTCGAAGATCGAATACTTTAGAAGAAGTAGTCGTTAGATCTACGTCTAAAACGTAGACTAGAGTTGTATTTAGAAATTCAGTAGAATATTTAGCTGACGAATAGACAAGAGTCTTATTGGTATTAAGAAGTCTAATTACTTCATCCTTATTTCTAATATTTAG
>CAILQE010000023.1 GCA_903836325.1 uncultured Candidatus Saccharibacteria bacterium | reverse complement strand
TGTAATCAAGAAATTAAGTTTAAGCTATTCTTTGAAGCTGCCATGAAAGACGGAGCAGATCTAATCGCAACCGGACACTATGCTAAAGTTTTAGATGGTAAATTACTAAACGCACTCGATACTAATAAAGATCAGACATATTTCCTTTATAGAGCTAGCAAGGATTCTCTAAAGAAAACATTAATGCCAATTGGAGATTATCATAAAAAAGATGTCAGAGAACTTGCAGCCAAATTTAATTTACCAACAGCTACAAAAAAAGATTCACAAGGAATTTGTTTCGTAGGAAAAGTTGGAATTAAAGAATTTTTAAACTTTGAACTTGGAAAACAAAAGTCTGGAAATATATTAGATGAACAAGGCAACATTGTTGGAACTCATGAAGGTGCAATATATTACACTATTGGGCAAAGACATGGGCTTAATGTTGGAGGGGGATTGCCTTACTATGTAATTGGTAAAGATATGAAGAAAAATGAAGTTTACGTAACCACGGATATTTCTTCAAAAGAACTTTGGAAAAATGAATTTAATTTAGACAAAATGTATTTCCTAGACGATATAAAAAAGGAAGATCTAAATAAACTAAAAGTTAGAACTCGGTATCGAGCTGAACTAGTTGAATGTCAGTTAATATTGGGAGAAGATACTAAGGCCAGTGTTGAGCTTAAGGAAAGTATTAAGGCACTCACTCCAGGACAATCCGCAGTATTCTATTTAGATAATCAATGTATAGGTGGCGGAATAGTTATCTGAGCTTAGTAAAAAATGTTAAACTTATCTATAGATGACAGCACAAGAAATACGTAAGAAATATCTCAAATACTTTGAAGCCAAAGGACATAAAGTAATTCCTAGAGCTAATTTAGTGCCAAATAACGATCCTACAACCCTATTTACCGGTTCTGGAATGCAACCATTAATTCCATATCTTCTAGGCGAAGAGCATCCTGACGGAGATAAATTAGTAAACTCTCAAACTTGTCTCAGGGCTCAGGATATTGACGAAGTCGGCGACAATAGACATACTACATTTTTTGAAATGCTTGGAAACTGGTCTCTCGGAGACTATTTTAAAGAAGAACAAATACCTAATTTTTTCAATTTCTTGACTAAAGAAATTGGACTAGATCCAAATAGAATTTTTGTGAGTTGTTTTTCTGGAGATCCAGAAAATAATATTCCAAAAGATGATGAGAGTGCTAAAGTATGGAAAGATATTTTTGATGAGCTGAACTTATCTTCAAATTCTAAAGATTTAGTAACAGAAGAAAACGGCGCAAAACTTGGTGGAGAAGATATTCGAATTTCTTTCTATAAAGATAAGAACTGGTGGTGTCGAGCTGGTAATATTTCTAATATGCCAGAAGGTGAGCCTGGTGGGCCAGATAGTGAAGTATTCTATCTTTTCCCATCTATACAGCATGATCCTAAATATGGAGAAAAATGTCACGTTAACTGTGACTGCGGTAGATACATTGAACTTGGAAACTCAGTCTTCATGCAGTATCTAAAAACTAAGGATGGATTTAAGCACTTGCCTAAACAAAATGTAGACTACGGCGGCGGACTAGAGCGAATGACTGCTGCTAGCATAGACAGTCCAGACGTATACAAAGGAAGTTTGCTTTGGCCAATCGTTCAAGAATTAGAAAAAGTGAGTGGCAAATCTTATGAATTAGAAACAAATAATATGCGAATAATTGCAGATCATTTACGTGCTGCAGTTTTCTTATGTATTGATGGCATAAACCCATCTAATAAAGAGCAGGGTTATGTTATGAGGAGGCTAATTCGTAAGTCACTTCGAGTAATGCTAGAACTTGGACTCGAAGAACAAATTCTAGAATCCCTTACAAAAATAATCCTAGATATGTTTAAAGACGACTTCCACGAAATTGAAGTTAAATACGACGATATTGTACAAGTTCTAATTAAGGAAGAAAGAGTTTTCAGACAAACACTGAAGAAGGGAATTAAAGAATTCAATAAAATTCTTGGAGCAGTAACTGGTGAAGATTTATTTAAGCTTTATGACACATATGGTTTCCCAGTTGAACTATCCTTAGAGGAAGTTAATCTGCAAGGGCTCAAGCTTGAAGATAATTGGAAAACTAATTTCGATCATCAAATGAGCGAGCAAAGAAGAAGATCTCAAACTGCTACAAAAGGAGTATTCAAAGGCGGACTTGGTGGCCAAACTGAGCAACACAAGAAATACCACACCGCAACGCATTTAATGTATCAGGCACTCAGAGAGGTGCTAGGAGACCACGTTATTCAGCATGGTAGTAATATTACTGAAGAAAGACTACGTTTCGATTTTTCTCATCCAAGTAAAATGACTGATGAAGATATTAAAAAAGTTGAAGATATAGTAAATAGGGAAATAGCTAAAGATTTAAAAATTTCTTTTGCTGAATATCCAACAGAAAAAGCCACTAATGAACTTCATGCACTAGGTGCATTTGGAGACAGATATGGAGATATTGTTAAAGTCTACACCATGAAAGCAGATAATGAAGAAAAACCATTTAGCTTTGAAATCTGTGGTGGTCCTCACGTTAATCACTCTCTGGAACTCTATGAAGATGGCAAGAAATTTAAGATCGTTAAAGAAGAATCCTCCTCGGCTGGAATTAGGCGAGTAAAAGCTCAGCTAGTTTAAGATATTTTTAAGTGTAAATATGCTAAAATCTAAGCATATGCTTAAAAGCCTAAAAGTCCGTTCTACTAAGCTTAAAGGCACTCTTAAAAAAGTGTCACATAAGAAAGTAAAATCAGATCAATATCTGGTCGGACTAGATATTGGTACTGAATATGTTAAGGCTTTAATCGGTAAAGTCTCCAAGACCAATCCTGGAAATATTGATATTGTTGGAGTTGGAAGAGCTCATCAGGGCCTAAAAGATATGCAGGCTGGTGCAATTGCAGACATTGCTGCGGTAGTCGCTAACTGCGATAAGGCACTTGCTGAAGCTGAAGATATGGCTGGAGTGTCTGCAAGAACAGCAGTTCTTGGTATAGCAGGAGAACTTGTAAAGGGAACAACTAAGACTATTAAAGTGACCAGAAGTAATCCCAAAGAAGCTATTGATGTTCCAGAAATGGAAAAGATCATTAACTTAGTTCAACAAAGAACTGAAACTAAAGCTAAGCAAGAATTAGCTTATGAGCTTGGTGGAAAAAATGTTGACGTTAGATTAGTGAATAGTGCATTAGTCAGCATTGAAATAGACGGATATCCAGTGAGTAATCCAATCGGCTTTCAGGGCAGAGACGTCGTGGTTTCAATCTACACAGCTTTCGCACCTTTAATCCATATTGGAGCTCTAGAAAAAACAGCTCTAGAATTAGATCTAGATCTTCTAGCAGTTGCTGCTGAACCTTTCGCTGTAGCAAGAGCTGTAATTGGCAATAACGCAAATAATAACTTGTCCGCAGTACTTATGGATATCGGTGGTGGAACCACAGATATTGCTGTAGTTAATGAAGGTGGAGTACAAGGAACTAAGATGTTTGGAATTGGTGGTAGAGCTTTCACTAGAAGTATAGAGAAAGAACTAGGTGTAGATTTTGAAGAAGCTGAAGAACTAAAAGTATCCCTAACTGGAAATGAGATAGATCCTAAAAAACGTCCTTCTGTAGAAAAACCTTTAGAAAAGACAGCGGATATTTGGGTAAGCGGAATAGAACTAGCTCTAGATGAATTCGATCAGCTAGATCATCTACCCAACAGACTATATCTCTGTGGTGGTGGATCTTCACTGGAAATGCTTATAGACAAGCTAGAACAAACTAATTGGTATAAGGCTCTTCCCTTCACTAAAAAACCAATAGTAAAACATATTCGACCAGATCAGGTAGTTGGTGTTGAAGATCATACCAATAAAGTAAATGATCACACCTTCATTACGGCCATGGGATTACTTAGGGTTGGATTAGACACAACCCAAAGTAATGCGGTAAATAGCTCATTTCGAGATAAAATAGATAGGATGTTAAGTATTTAATTATGGAAAAAGACACAGTATATATCGATATAGACGATGAAATTACCTCAGTAATAGATAAGGTTATTTCATCAAAAGCTAAAACCGTAGCTCTAGTTCTTCCTAAAAGAGCTAGCGTATTTCAGAGTGTAGTAAACATGAAACTCTTAAAACGAAAAAGTGATCAAAATGGTAAAAAAGTAATTCTAGTTACTACTGAATCTAGTTTACTTCCACTTGCTGGTGCTACTGGACTGTTAGTTTCTAAAACTCTAGCATCTACGCCTGAAATTCCAGATGGTCCACTTATAGTAAGCAGAGAAGATGACATTGATGAAGATGCTCCTATAGAGGTAAATACAGAACCTAAAAGAGATTTTAGAAACCTTAAAGATGCTAAGAACATTCTAAAGCGACCAGTAGGTGCACTAGATGATGAAGCTAAGTTAAATTCCAATAACGAAATAGACGAAGATCTAAATACTATAGACATCGAAGATATCTCTAAAGATCAGGATGAACCCGAATACAAGCCTAGTAGAAAAGAAAAAAAGCACAATAAGAAAAAAGATCATGCACTTTCCGTTCCAGATTTCGATACTTTCAAGAAATATGGATTCCTAGGAGTAATTGGAATAATTGTTTTAGTAATAGCTAGTTGGTATTTATTCACCGTTCTACCAACTGCCACTATTACAATAGCCACTAATGCTCAGAGTGTTAATGCCAACTTAAGTTTTTCGCTAAGCACAACAGCAAACACTCTTGATTCAACAAATAATGTACTACCAGCTAAACAAGTTACACTGAATAATAATTACACTGC
>CAILQE010000022.1 GCA_903836325.1 uncultured Candidatus Saccharibacteria bacterium | reverse complement strand
TAATATCTAGTTCTTTTACAAAGGATTGATCTATATCTTCTATGTCAGATTCAGTAATTTGCATAATTATTCCACCTTTTCTTAGCACTGATGATGCTAACACGTATCTATCAAACATTTCTTGATCTTCTTCAACCAAGATATCCTTTTGACCATTTTTTGCAAATTTGATGCAAGCTTCGTGAATCAAAATTTCTGAATGATCCTCGCCATGAGGATATTTGTATATATTAACTTTTGGAGAATCTGAATTTTCTGATAGATAATACGCAAGTTCTATATTAGGATTAGATTTTTCTATAAGGTAAAAAAGGGGTCCAATTGGACCCTTATCTAGTTCAAAATTCGTTCTTGTTATTTCACTCATAATTTATTGGTGCGCGAGAGAGGACTTGAACCTCCATGCTTTTAAAGGCACATGCTCCTAAGGCATGCGTGTCTACCATTCCACCACTCGCGCTTACATTAGTTTTTTTAACTAATTTAACAAAAATTAATTCTACCTTATTTGAATCAAAATGTAAATGCTATTTTTTGTCTTTAACTCCTTGCATTGTGCTATCTAGATAGGCGTTATACCAAATTTTGGTTACTGCGTTGATAAGAATAGGTGCTAATTTATTCTGTGCCTTCTGCGAAAGTTTAATGGTCCAACCTTGATCAATGAAATCGTTATATAAATTAAGCTTGACTACGTCTTTTGCTAAATCTCTATACCATTTGCTTATCTCTTTAGCATTCATATGCTTAAGATTCCTTTTTTTAGGAATTATTCCGGTGAATTTGAGTGGTGCAATTAGTGATGCAAACCCTAGTTCGAATTTTAGATGATTTGTAAGTAAACCTTTAGGTCCCCACATTTTCCAGTTATTAAGAATCTTTTCTTTTTTCGTATCACCGTGCATCAGTAATTTATCCTTAGGAGTTAAGCTTCTTTCCGAATCTTGACCTCGAAGTATCCTTGATTCTTCTGAAAAATGATCATGATGGGCTGGAGTTAGACCGTCCACTATAGCATGAGCAAGCCAAGCTGATTCGAAAGAAGATTTAACCTTATTGTCTTCTCTAAGTGCCTTAACTAGTTCATTGTAGTGATGAGATATCTGTTCAAGAATAGAAACGTCTAAATCATCTTCTGGATGAAAGAAGTGCCATGGTTCATCTTTAAAAGGACTCTTACGCTTCATAGAGTCGGGTCCTTTATCTCCTTCGAATTTCAATATATCTGAAATTTTAGGAAATTTAGATTCTGGAATTAAATTCTCAAGCTGCTTTCTAGCAACTCGATCAATTTTCTGATGAGCTCCAAAAACAATTCCTGATATTTTAGTTATGGTTGAACCTGAATACATATTAATTTAAATTGGTTATCTTTTTTAAATCGTTAATTTCTTTATTTAATAATTCAAAATCTTCAATATTATACCTTTTATCCATGAATAACGCTACTGCTTCTTCAATGGTGCGTATTAATTTAATATCTCTAAAATTGAAAAAGTTGAGATCTAGTTCTCCGTGCTGGAAAACGCCGTATACCTGACCAGGTCCTCTTAGATCTAAATCTATTTCTGCAAGCTTGAATCCATCATTATATGTTTCTATTGACTCTAATCTTCGAGAACTTGGTTCGTTATCTTCATTTATAAGATAACAAAACCCTGGGTGTTCTCCACGACCCACTCTGCCTCTTAGCTGATGTAATTGTGCTAATCCGAAATTTCTAGGGGAGTAAATAAGAATTATATTAGCGTTAGGTACGTCAACACCAACTTCAATGACTGTTGTGGATACTAGAATATCTATTTTTTTATTTAGAAAATCTTCCATGATTTTATCTTTTTCTTCTTGTTTCATTCTGCCGTGTAGAGTAGCGACTTTGTAATCTTTGTATGTTTCTATAATTTCTAAACTTACCTGTGAAACTGATTTTGTTTTTTCACTATCAATACTCGGACATACCGCAAACATCTGTTGACCAGCTTTTAAAAGTTTCATTATTTCTGGAACCGTGCGATTATATTCGCTTCTAGAAAGTATTTTAGTGTTTATAATTTTATCTTTATTTGGAGCAGTTTTAATTTTAGATAAACTTAAATCTCTAAATAGAGTTAAGGCTAATGAACGCGGTATTGGAGTAGCGCTTAGTGAAAGCAAATGTGGTTGGTATTTTGCTTTTTTAAGTAGTTTTTTACGCTGTTCAACACCGAACCTATGTTGTTCGTCGATTATAACGAGAGCTAGCTCATCTGGCTGTAAATAGTCCTCTATTAATGAATGTGTTCCAATTATCATTAATTTTTCTTTAGATTTGATTTTAGATATTAATGATTCTTTTTCCTTTTTAGAAGTTGAAGATGTTATTAATGCTATTTCTTTATCTAATCCAAGAGGCTCATATATCCTATCAAAAGTTCTCGCATGTTGTTTAGCCAATATTTCTGTTGGAACCATCAATGCCACCTGCTTACCTTCACTTATAGGCATTAATGCACTCATAGCAGCAACTAAAGTTTTACCGCTTCCAACGTCTCCTTCAACTAATCTATTCATTGGATGTACTTTATCTATATCTTTATATATCTCCCATACAGCAAGTCTCTGATCGTCAGTTAATTTAAAAGGAAGATGTTCAATAAATTTTTTGGCAAGTTCTAGATTAAATTTAACCCGGTGAGCATCCGTAAGATCTATTTCATTCTTGTTCATAGATGATGCGAGCATTAACTTGAAACCTTCTTCAAAACTATATCTATATCTCGCTTCATCTATCTGGTCACTATTTTCTGGAAAATGTATAAAATGATAGGCTCTATCGGCAGATATTAGATTATATTTATTACAAAAATCTTTAGGGAATATATCCTCCACTTTCATGTTTGTTAGGACGAATTTAATGTATTTACGTATGTCTGAAGATTTAATACCTTCAGTTAGGTTATAAACCGGTAATATTCGTGCAGTATTTACGGGAAAATCTGAAACTAATTCTAATGCTGGATTAATGAAACTAAAATTACGATTACTAAGCTTATATTCACCTGACAAAAAATATTCTATATCCGAATTTATAGACTTAGCTCTATAGGGTTGATTAAACCAAAGTATTTTAACTCTAGATGTATCATCATACGCGAAAGCTTCCGTTATATTCATCCCTCTTCTTACGTATCTTGTTTTGGGATTAGTTATTCTAACTCTAATAGTAACGTTGCCTGGACTTAGATCTATTATTTTATTTAAATTAGAAAAATCTACATATCTTTTTGGCCAGTGATTAATTAATCCATGTACATTTTTAATACCTAGTTTTTCTAATTTTTTAATACTAGCTTCGCCAACCCCAGAAATTTTATCAAGATTGTCCATCGGACTTAAGGGCATGATTACCTCAGTTGAATTAGTGCGCTATCTCTATATGCCTTACCTTTTCTAAGTAAAGCCAAACCTTTAACGAAATTTGCTGTATCTAAAATCTCTTCAGATATTTTTACATTATTGATAGAAATGGCATTGGATTTAAGGAAGTTTCTAGCTTCTGTCTTAGATTGTGCTAATTTTGTATCCACCAAGATATCTAAAACACTAGAATTCTTATGAACCTTAATGAATGGAATTTCTTTAACTAATTCCATTTTAGTTTTTATACCTAGTTCTTTTAAGGATTTAGTACCGATGAGAGTTTCTGTTATGTCTTGAGCTACTGCTGCCGATTTTTCACCATGTATCATTCTAGTTACTTCATAGGCTAGTTTCTTTTGGGCTATTCTGCTCTTAGGATTATCGATCTGCTTTTTTGCAATTTTTTCGATCTCATTTATTTCCAGCATTGTATAAATTTTTAGAAAATCTATTGCGTCTTCATCAGGTTGATTTATCCAGAATTGATAGAACATAGTTACACTTGTTTTTTTAGGATCCAACCATACTGCGCCAGCTTCACTCTTACCAAATTTGATTCCGGTTTGCTTGTTAATTATTAAAGGAATAGACAGCACATTAACTTCATTACCATTTACTCTTCTAGTTAAGTCAACTCCAGCTATAGAATTACCCCATTGGTCTGCACCTGAAACCTGTAAATTAACTCCATATTTTTCATTTAAGTGATAGAAATCGTATCCCTGAATAAGACTGTAAGAGAATTCGGCATAAGATAATCCTCCGCTATCCTCACCAATTCTTGATTGAACAAAATCTCTACCAAGCATAGTTCGAAGAGGAACTTTCTTACCAAAGTCTCTAAGGAATTCTAGGTATCCCATATTTTTAAACCAATCATAGTTATCTACCAATGTGAATGATTGACCTTTTATTATGTTTTTATACTGAGATACGATACTTTTTTTGTTTTTATTAATTTCAGATATTGGAAGTAGATCTCTTTCTTGCTTCTTACCATCAGGATCTCCAATTAATCCCGTAGCTCCACCTATCAATAAGAATGCCTTATTACCGTTCTTGATAAGATGCTTAGCTAGCATTAATACAGCTAAATGACCAACAGTCATTGAATCTGCACTAGGATCTACTCCAAGATAAAAAGTAAACTTCTTATTGTCTAGGTCCTCGATATTTTTAAGGGTTGTTTGGTAAAAAAGATTTCTATATTTTAGTTCTTCAGATAATTTCATATTCTAATTATACATTCTTTAGATTCGACTATAAAAATAATTATAAACATTACTTTCTTTTATCCATTTGTTGATATAATGAATATAATTAACTTTGGGTAAATTTGAAGGAATATATGGCTAGAAAATCACGTAATACTCGTAATAATAGAAATAATCGTACAGCGCGACGAATAGGACTTAACTCCTCAGTAACTAATAGACGTAATTCTAAAAATTACGCTAATAACACAAAGAAGACATTATACATAAACTCTTTACCTAAAGGACGTTTGCAAAGATTAAAATACAGACTTGAACCAAAACATCTTTATGAATACTGGTTCTCAAAAGAAGGGGGTATTATGGCCCTCCGAATTATCGGTATCTCAATTGTTGCTATATTCATTCTAATAGTTGTTATGTTTGCTTTCTTCAGAAAAGATTTACCTAAAATTAACGATATTTCAGGAAGCAACCTAGGTGGATCAGTTTCTTATTATGATAGAACCGGAAAAACCCTCCTTTTCCAAGACAATAATGGTATAAGAAGACTTCCAGTTAATTTAGATCAAATTAGTCCCTACATGAAAAACGCAACTATAGCGATTGAAGATAAGAATTTTTATCATGAAGGAGCGTTTGATATTAAATCGCTTATTCGAGCGGGCTCACACGATCTTCTAGGTCTAGGCGGTGGACTACAAGGTGGTTCGACTATTACTCAACAGTTAGTTAAATTAAACGAAAACTGGACAAATGACCGTACTATTACAAGAAAAATTAAAGAACTTATCTTAGCTATCGAAGTTGAAAGAAGCTATTCTAAGGATCAAATTCTAAATGGCTATCTTAATATAGCTCCTTATGGAGGAGTCGATTATGGCGTTCAGGCTGCATCTCAAGATTATTTCCATAAATCAGCCGCTGATCTTACCTTAGCAGAAGCATCTTTTCTTGCAGCAATCCCTCAGGCACCTGGCGTTTACTCTCCATACACTTCAACCGTTTGGAATAAACTTTCTGATGATAGCTTCAACAAACAAGGCGTACTTAATAGGCAAGACTACATTTTAAGCTTAATGGTTCAACAAAAATATATAACTCAAGCTCAAGCAGATGCTGCTAAAGCGACTGATGTTTTAGCTGAAATACCAAAACCTTTAAATTCAAACACTTATTCCGCAATTCAAGCTCCTTACTTTGTAATGACAGCTAAGCAGCAACTTCAGACGCAACTTGGAGCTCAATTAGCTACTACTGGTGGACTTAAAGTTACCACTACTCTTGATCTAAAACTTCAGCAATTTGCAGAGAAAGATGTAGCCGCAAATAGTCAAAATGTAAAAAACTATAACGGTAACGTGCAAGCCATGGTTGGTGAAGATGTTAAGACGGGTCAAATGTTAATGCTAGTTGGAGGTGAAAACTGGTTTGATTCTACTATTGGTCAGGTGAACTATGCTAACGTTAACATCCTACCTGGATCAAGCGTTAAACCATTTGTATATGGGACCTTAATTGAAAACAATACGAATGTAGGTGCAGGATCAATGATTTATGACACCGAGCAAGAAATCAAAGCTGGCGGTCAGGTTTACTACTACTGTCCTAATGGGCATACTGGAAATGATGTAGATTCAAGTGGGGCATCCTTTGACGCTAGTAGTTGTTTACACGATTATGATAACTATTCACCAGGTCCACTTAGTCTAAGATATGCGCTTGCCGGTTCAAGAAATATACCTGCCATTAAAGCCGTATTAAGTGAAGTTCCAAATGATACTTCTAACGGACACTTAACATCAATAAATAAATATACATCTACATATCAAGCTTTAACAGGTTCAAGTAATTCCCTAAACTGTTATAACCCTGGTGTTCAACCACTATATGCTACTAGCGCTGATACTACTCAGTGTTACCCAGCTAGCGGTATTGGTGATGGTGTATACACACATCTTAATCAGTTAGTTAACGCAGATGCTAGTTACGCAAGATTAGGCCAGACCATTCCTACTACTTATATATTGAGTGTACAAAATACATCTGGAAAATCCCTTTACCAATGGACGCAACCTAAACCTAAACAAGTAGTTCGAGCAGATACTGCATATATAATTAACAACATTTTAAGTGATCCTAAGGCTACTTACCTAGGTACTTCATTTTCGTCACACGTAGATATAAATGGCAACAATAATTACATGTCTAATGATTTCAAATTTCAAAATTGGAATGGGTGGAATACCGCTATCAAGACTGGAACTCAGAACTCAAACCAAGATGGATTAATGACAGCTTGGAATACACAATTTGCCGTTGTTTCTTATGTAGCAAATTCATCAGGTAATTCTCTTAGGTCTGGTGGAATGGAACACATGACCGGACCTCTTTCTATCGTATGGATGAAGCAAGCACTTAATTCATTGAATACTAAACCTGTAAATTGGACAGAGCCTACTGATATTAAACATGTTAATGCCTTCTTACAGACTTCTAAGGTCGGAACAGGATCATCAGAAATACTTCCAGGACCAGTTTCAGAAATATTCCCTTCATGGTTTGGAGTTAACGGTGTTAAATCAGGGGCAACTATAGATCAAGTTTCTGGTTTACTAGCTACAAGCTGTACTCCTAATTCTGCCAAGAAAACTAATGCTTCACTAGCAAGCACCTTTAACATAGATATATTCATGCAGAATGGACAACCAAATTACGTATCTAATATGCAGGCACTAGAAGGAGGGCCAGTATCAGGAGTAACTGGAACTACAAGCACATCGGACAATATACACAAATGCACCGATACTAGTCCTAGCTTAACAATTTCTGTTTCAGATAGTTCTGGCGCAGGAGCAAACACATGTAGTCCAAGTTGTGATATTAGTATAGTTGCAACAGCTGGCACATACCCATTGAGCGGCGGGAACTATACAGCTGCACCAGCTGGACAAATTAATATAAAAGTTAATGGAAATGTAGTTAACACAATTACTATTCCAACCGATACAGATTCCCAACAAAGCTATAACGCTACATATAGGTATACTTCTTCAAGTGCATCTAATTCTACGATACAAGCCGTCTTGGATGATTCTGTGCTATATGAAACTACAGCTTCTCAAAATGTGAGTTTAACAACAGGTCTTACTGGATTTAGTGCTACTAAAAACTCAACCAGTAATTATACCTTTAACTGGAGCGGCGGCGTTTCCCCTTTTAATATCTCGATAGATGGAACGAATCTAATTGGAAATTGTGCAAATGTATCTTTAAATACTTGTACTTCTGATGTTCCTAAGAATAGCAAGAATGCAGTGATTATAGATAGCAGCAACATAACTCAAACAACATCACTGTAATTTAGTCTAGAAATTTGATAAGCGCAGACCTTAAGTCTAATACCTGATTATATCCCTTAGTAGCTTTACTCTTAGGGCCTATAGAGCCTTTAAAACCTATCTTTAAGGCCTCTTCAGCCCTCTTTTCGGTAAAAGGTATGTTTCTAATCTCACCGCTAAGTCCAAGCTCTCCAAACACTACTAAATCTTCTTTAAGATTCTTATTTGCTTTAGCAGATGCAATAGCCATAGCTACCGCTAAATCTGCTGCAGGTTCTGTAAGCTTCATTCCACCTACTACGTTTATATAGATATCGTCATTAAATAGTTTTAATTTAGTCCTTTTTTCAATAATAGCGATGATTAAATTCAATCTATTAAGATCAAAACCACTGGATGTTCTTTTTGGATAACCATAGCTAGTCTTATTAACTAAGGCTTGTATTTCTACTAGTAAAGGTCTGGATCCTTGCATGCAGGCATGTACAATAGACCCATCGGAAATCTTTCTTTCTTCAAGTAGAGATTTTGAAGGATTTTCAATAACTTCCATTCCCTCTCCGAGCATTTCAAATAGCACAACTTCATTAACTGATCCAAACCTATTCTTATTAGCTCTTAAAGTTTT
>CAILQE010000021.1 GCA_903836325.1 uncultured Candidatus Saccharibacteria bacterium | reverse complement strand
CATTTTTCTTAAACTCAACGTCAACGACCACACCAATTACCTGACTGATTTTTCCTGTTCTTAATTTTGTTGTTTCTGTCATATTGTCCTTTCTTATGCGTTAAGTGCTTCAACTCCACCGGATATTTCAGCGAGTTCTTGGGTAATAACTGCTTGTCTAGCGGTATTAAGTTCTAATGTATAATCCTCAATCAAATCTTTAGCGTTGTCTGTCGCATTCTTCATAGCAACCATTCTCATGGCATGCTCACTAGTTATCGACTCAACAACTCCATGATAAAGCTGAGCTTCAATTAATCTTGTAGCTATCTCCTCAATTACCGATTCGATACTTGGCTCAAAATTATATGCTGCAGTTACTTTACCGTTTGATTCAAATTGATCTTTTTTAATTGGTAGTAAGCTTACTACCTTGGCGTTTTGTTTAATTGTGGAAATAAATTCTGTAAAAATTAAACTAACTTCATCAAACTCTTTTTCCTTATATCCAGAAATAATTGTATTTAATATTGGCCTAATATCATTTGCATTAGGTTCATTTGAAAAAGCAGGGTAGGTAGCTATAAGCTCATGACCTGAAAGTCTTTTAACAAACTGTGCTGCCTTATTTCCAATTGTAATTACTTTGGTACTAATATGCTTTGCTTGATCTTCACTTAAATTCTTAGTTAATATCTTTATAGTATTAGAGTTATATGATCCTGCAAGTCCGCTATTTGAAGTAATTACTATATATAATTTAGTTTTTACAGTTCTAGTTGCAAACATTTCAAGTCTTTCAACTTCAGTAATATTACTAAGAGTATGAAGTAGTTCTAAAGAAAGATTATAGTATTCGCTACTCTTAAGTGAATGCACAGATGCTTTTCTTAATTTGGAAGCACTAACAAGCTCCATGGCTTTGGTTATCTGCCTGGTATTTCGGATTGATTTAATCCTTCGCTTTAATATTATTGTGCTTGCCATATAGATTATTTATCTTTCTTATATTCCTTCGCTAGTTCATTAGCTACTTTAAGAATTGTTTCGTTATCTTTGTCTGATGGTTTATCTCCAGTATTTAAGGTCTTAACTAAACCAGCGTGTTTAGCTTCTAGTGCTCTATGAAGGCTAGTGATAGCAGGTAGAATTTTTTCTACTGGCACTAAGTCTAGGGCTCCTTCGTTTGCAGCATAGAGCATTGAATACATTTGAGCGATTGAGTACGGAGAATACTGAGGTTGTTTTAGAAGCTCAGAAAGTCTTTGACCTCTTTCAATTATTTTTCTAGTTTCAGGATCTAGATCAGTTGAGAACTGTGAGAAAGCTGCAAGCTCTCTAAACTGCGCAAGAGCAAGTTTTAATCCACCACCAACTGCTTTAATAGCTTTAGTTTGAGCAGAACCTCCAACACGAGAAACTGAAAGTCCGACAGAAATAGCTGGTCTAATACCTTGATAGAAAAGGTTTGTTTCAAGGAAAATCTGACCGTCTGTAATAGAAATTACGTTTGTTGGAATGTAGGCTGAAATATCTCCTGCTTGAGTTTCAATGATTGGAAGTGCGGTTAATGATCCTCCGCCTAGTTCGTCACTAAGTTTTGCAGCTCGTTCTAGAAGTCTTGAGTGAAGATAGAAAACGTCTCCAGGATAAGCTTCTCGTCCCGGTGGTCTTCTAAGTAGAAGTGACATCTGTCTGTAAGCAGCGGCGTGTTTTGTTAAATCATCGTAAATAATTAAAGCGTGCTTAGAATTATCTCTAAAGTATTCACCGATAGTACATCCAGCATAAGGAGCGAGATAAAGCAGGGAAGCAGGATCACTTGGAGAAGTAGCAACGATTATTGTTTGATCCATAACTTTTTCTCTTTTCAACCGCTCAGCTAGAGCAGCAACTTTTGAAAACTTTTGTCCAATTGCCACGTAGACGTTAACAACTCCAGTCTTTTGTTTAGCCTGATTAATCATAGTGTCTATTGCGATAGCAGTTTTTCCAGTTTGTCTATCTCCAATAATAAGTTCTCTTTGTCCTCGTCCTACAGGGACCATGGCATCGATAGCAACTAGACCTGTCATCATAGGTTCATTAACACTTTTTCGAGCTAAAACTCCAGGAGCATTTCTCTCAACCGGACTCATTGTCTTAGTTTTAATAGCAGGACCGCCGTCTAATGGATTACCCATAGGGTCAACAATTCTTCCTATTAGTTCATCACCAACAGGGATTTCAAGTATTTTTCCAGAAAGTTTAACATTAGCGCCAGCTTTAACTTTTACGTCACTACCCATTAAAACTGCACCGATTTCATTTTCACCTAAGTTGAAAGCGAAGGCTGATACGCTTCCTCCTTTGTCGGTTTCTATATCGATCATTTCGTTGTATCCACAATTACTTAATCCATAGATCCAAGCAATTCCGTCTCCAACTCTAGTTACTACACCAACGTTTTCAATTTCAGGTCTATTTTTAAGCTTCTCAATAGCATCCTTAATTTCTTTGGATAGTTCGTTTATGGTAATTTCTGACACTTTTCTTATCCAGCCTTTCTTTACTTTACTGTTAACTCTCTAAATTTATTTAACTTATTTTTAATACTAAGATCTAATCGATCGCTTCCGATATACAACTTAACGCCACCAACTAAATCTTCATCTATTAAATTATTAACTACTACTGTTTTTGTATTATCATAATGGTTTTTTACAGTAGTCTTAATGTCCTTAATTGCTGAGTCACTTAATTTATGAGTAGAGTAGGCGTCAACTTCAACAAATCCTTTTGCTGCTCTTAAATTAACTACGTCACGTAAAACACTCTCTAATTCTGATGCTTTTCTAGTATCAAGAAGGTATTCAGCTACATTTTTAGCTAGTTTCTTAGAAGTCATATTATCTTCTACGCTAGATGCAATGTATTCTGCTAAATTACTTCTTTTACTCATTATTTAGCCTCTTTTAAAGCTTGATCTATCAAGCTAGCATCTTTTTTAATATCGATCTTTTCTTTAGTTAATACTTCCGTAGCATCAACAACAAGATTAGCAATTTCACCTTCAAGTTTTATTTTAGCTGCTTCAATTTCTTGCTTAGTTTTATTTCTAGCATCTTCAATTATTTCGTCAGCTTTTTTAACAGCATCTTCTTCACCAGCTTTAACTGCTGATCTAGCTGTTTCTTTTGCTTCATCAATTATTTCGTCAGCTTTATGTCTTGCCGCAGAAAGCTCTTTAGAAACTTTTTCTTCCATGTCTAGAGCTTCTTTTCTTAATTTCTCGCCTAAAGAAACTCCATCTTCGATGGCTTTTCGTCTTTCATTAAGCATCTTAACAATTGGGGTAACCGCAAACTTTTTTATAACCCAAAAAGCCAATACAAAAGTAATCAGCTGAATTATGAATGCTGAAGTGCTGAACCCAAGTGTTCCAAGTCCTGATGATGAATCTGCAAAAATCATGAATTTATATACTTTCCTTATTTAACGATGAATATAGATGCGAATGCTAGCAATCCGAATAGCTCAATAATAGCTACGAAGATAAGAGCTTGTCCTAAGAATTTAGCTGCTTCTGGATTTCGTCCAACAGCACTTAAATAATTACCTCCGACTAAACCAATACCGATAGCTGGTCCAATGAAACCACCACCAATCATTAATCCTTTTGCAATGATGGCTAGATTTAATGTTTCTGCTAATATCATATTTCTCCTTTTATTAATTATTAATACTTATATATTTGACTACAATAGATTTAAATTGTTTCATCTTATTTAACAACGGTCAAGAGTGCTCCTCTACATGCTCAGATGCATGGTTAACCGCAATTGCCAAATACATAGTAGCCAAAATTGTAAAAATATATGCCTGAAGGGCACCGATGAATAACTCTATCAACGTGAAAGGTAGGGCCGAGATTGGAGCTAACAAGTGACCTAGGTATGAGAATACCGCTATGACTATTTCTCCAATTGTAACGTTTAAGAAAAGTCGAAGACTAAGAGATAAAACTCTTGTCGCATCAGTGAACATCTCGAGTAGTCCAATAACGAAGAATAGGGGGTTTTTAGGGCTACCAACAAAGAAATGATTTAAGTATTTCTTAATTCCACCGGAATCAATAATAGATCCAACGTAAACAATTGCCATAGCACAAAGTCCAATTGCTAAAGTAGCATTCAAATCAGCTGTAAAAGGTCTAAATAAAGGATAACTGTTGGACTGAATTCCTTCACCAACAAATGGAAGTAATCCTAGCCAGTTATTAAGAAGTATTATTAAGAAAAAGGTTGCAAAAATAGGTACGTATTTCTCAGCTTTCTTCTTATCCTCAAAGGCTCCTCTTACTAAGTTACCAATAAAATCTACTCCTAGCTCAATCAATTGATAAATACCTTTTTTAGGATGAATAGTAACTTTTCTAGCTATAAAAATAAGAAAAATTGAAATGAAGAATAAACATATCCATCCGTATAACATTGAGTTAGTGACTGTAATTCCATGGATAACTAGCACTCCGCCTGGAGCAATATGAACTACTGGGCCGCTTTCTGAAAATAGATTAAACATTATCTTCCTTCTTAAATTTAATATCTTTAGTCAAACTATTAGCTTCTTTTATTGTAGTGTAGACCACTATAGAAGATAAGATAAATGATATAAGTAAACCAATTAATACAAATGTTGAGTTAAAACTCTTATATTTACTATCTAAATAACTCCCGATAATTACAGGAAGCATGAATGATATCAATAATTTCCAAGACATATCTAAAGCAAAACCAAAAAACATCCCACTAGCATTTGCGTATTTTTCATACTTTTTTGCTTTGTTTGAGGTCTCAGGCGATGGCTTAACTTTTTGCGCTTTCGTCTTATTCATTCTTTATTCAATTATATCAGTATTCCACCCCTTAAAACAAGGCTCTATATATAAAATGTAAAATAGGCTAAAATATGATTATGGATAAAGTAATTATATATTCAGCATCTTGGTGTGGTTTCTGCCACGCAACAAAGCAATACTTAGATAAACTAGGTGTTAAATACAAAGAATTAGACATAGATCACGATCCGAAAGCAGCCGAAGCAGTTGTTGAAAAAAGCGGTCAAAGAGGTATTCCGGTTCTAGATATAGGTGGAGATATAATAGTTGGTTTTGATCGACCTAAAATCGATCAAGCTCTTAAAGCTCACAAGATATCTTAGAGTATGGCATTTGAAGATTACAAAACTAAATCCTCGATAGTTCTTGTTTATACTGGGGAAGGTAAAGGAAAAACTACTGCCTCTCTAGGACTAATGATTAGAGCACTAGGGAACAGATACAAAGTAGCCTTTATTCAATTTATTAAATATTGGGGAGTGAGTGAACATGTCTTTATTAAAGACATCGGTGAACTATATTCCGATCAATTGTTCTTCTTCAAAGGCGGTAAGGGTTTCTATAACGCTAAAGATCTAAGTGCGCAAAATATATCTGAAGAGGATCACAAAAAAGCAGCTGATGAAACATATAAAATAGCCTTTGATGCTGTAACTAGCGGCAAATATGATCTTGTGATCTGTGACGAAGTGAACAATGCTGTTAACGACGGCCTTATAACCGAGAAACAGCTAGAGCACCTCATCGATAAAAGAGCACCTAATACGAGTATTTGTTTAACAGGTAGAAACTTCCCAGAAAAACTCCTTAAAAAAGTAGATATTGCCACTAATATGACTAAGATTAAACACCACTTTGACGATAAGTACCTTGCCAATAAAGGTATAGATTTCTAGAAAGCTATCCTACAAAACCGTTAGTCTGATGCTCCCAGAGAGTCTTATACATTCCTTCTTTTCTAATTAGATGATTGTGAGTGCCTTCTTGAACCAAATTTCCCTTGTCTAAAATAAGAATCTTATCCATTTCTCTGATAGTACTAAGTCTATGAGCTATAACAAGAGTAGTTTTATTCTTAGTAAGTTCACCCAGTGCCTTTTGTATAACTTTTTCAGTTTGACTATCCAGTGAGCTAGTAGCTTCATCCAGTATGATTATTGGAGCGTCCTTAAGAATTGCTCTAGCTATAGCTATTCTTTGTCTTT
>CAILQE010000020.1 GCA_903836325.1 uncultured Candidatus Saccharibacteria bacterium | reverse complement strand
CATATCCAATCTTATAAATATGTTATTTCCTAACGTATAATGTAAATAATGAAATTCTCTAGGGTAGTTCTTGTAGATATGGACGATGTTGTTGCAGGATTCTACACGGAAGCATATAAGAGGATACAAAAACTAGATAAAAATATTAATGCTCACAAAAAGAGTAGCTCCTATTTTTTTGAAGAAGAATACCCTAAATACACTCAAGAGATAAGGGATATATTTCATTCAGTAGGATTTTTTGCTAATCTTCCGATTATTAAAGGATCACTTGAGGGTTGGCAGAAGCTTTTAGATAATGGTTATGATCCTGTATTTTGCAGTTCGCCTTTACTAACAAGCCCTTATTGTATTGAAGAAAAGAAGCAATGGATTAAGGAAAATTTCGTACCTCTTTTTGGGCAAAGTGTTTTAGATAGAGCAATATTAACCAGACATAAACATAGAGAAAAAGGAATAGCATTAATAGATGATAAGCCCGAGATATACAATTCAGAATCTGCTCAGTGGATGCACATATTGTTTGAAAGTGAATTTAATTTAGACTCAGATAATACCCATAGGATTAGTGGGTGGAATGATGATAGGCTATTAGGGTATCTAGAAATAGCACGCGAAAATTATATTAATAACCACGGAGGGAATGAGTTATGAAAGATCAGTGTTACTATCGCATCAGTGTTAAGGGTATAGCAATAGATGAAAAAGGCAGATTTTTACTATCAAAAGAAGAAAATGGAATGTGGGAATTTCTAGGTGGAGGATTGGAGCACAATGAAGATCCAGTCGAAGGTCTAAGAAGAGAAATTAAAGAAGAGACCGGGCTTGAGGTTACTTATATTTCTTCATCTCCTATATATTTCATAACTTCTCCTAGGTTAGACCATGACACATATATAGCCAATGTTATATATGAAATAAAACTGAAAGATCTTAATTTTAAGGCTTCAGATGAATGCATAGAACTAAGATACTTTACGGTTGAAGAAGCCAAAAAAGAAAAGTTGTTTCCTAATGTTTTAAATTTCCTAAAAGTGTACAGTGCAAAGAATCATTTAGCTTAGTATTTTTGTATATTTTTTTATGCTACAATATGCTTATGGCTAAAAATACATCACAATCGAATCTCAAAAATCTAAACTTCATGAACCTAAAAAAGCAAGAATACTCAATGCTTCTAGGTCTACTATTTTCATTGGTTTTCTTACTTAGCGTAATCACTGTCGCTAAGAATGAGTTAACTAATACATTGAAGTTCGCTACTTTATCTAAGAGTCCCCCTAATAATCTAGCAGCTATCCTAAGCATCGTCTTCGTGCTTTACGGACTGACTAAGTCTAAGAAGATGTGGCACCAAATCTCTATTACTTTAAGTCTTGGCATACTTTTTGCAGCTTACTCTGTGTACCTATTCGCTCTATCTTAATTAACAAACATCATCAATGTTAGATAATAAGTTAATCCTAAGAAAATTAATGGATTCTAAATACATTCTATTTTCTTTAGGTATACTATTTTTAGTATTTTGCATTGCCATAGATCCAACAGGACTTGGAAATAATAAGGGATTTAGTTATTACGGAACAATGGTAAGAACTCTATTTCCATACTCTTTATCTCTTTTATTTATGGCAATTTTTGTATATCCAGGTAAGAGAAAATATCCATATAAATTAAATATCTTAACTAGAATAATATCTTTTTTGTATCTATTTCTAATTCTAGTTCCTTATACTTTTTCCTCAATTTTTAACAATTTACACATTGCTACAGGTAGTTCGCTCTTCTTTCTTCAGTTGGTCGCCAGTCTATTGTTTTACTTAGCTACTAAGAAAAATAGCTTTCTGTATTCGCTCATAATACAATTCTTATTCGGCGTAGCCTCAGGTTTATTCTTAATTTATCCTAAGGGATATTTGATACAATTTCAGGTTATCTATCAGATAACATTTATGATTGCATACCTTAATTTCTTGAGATTCATCTATACCAAGAAATCTACTAAAAATGTTAAAATATAGTTAGTTAGAGAAATATTAAAAATGAGTAAAATTGGAAATTATCTTCAAGAACATCTAAACGGTGAGCTTATAGAAAATAGTGAAATACGTAAGTATTTCTCTATGGATCAGGGCCCGCTTCAAGTTGTACCTAGTTTTGTGGCATTTCCAGCTGATGAAAGAGATGTACGTAAAATTAATAGATTCTGTTTCCAGTTATCTCAAAGGGGTAAGTATGTTCCGATCACGGCTAGGGGTTATGGAAGTAGTTTTAATGGATCTAGTCTTAGTTCTGGGCTTATTATGTCTACAACTAATCATCTCAATAAAATACTGGTTGTAGATAATAAGAGTGGTCTTGTTGTGGTTGAGGCTGGTATAAATTACTCTGATCTTAATAAGCAATTACGGTCACAAGGACTATATTTACCATTTAAATCAGACCAAACTAATTTAAGTTTAGGTGGTATTATTTCAGGCAATTATGGATCTATAGAGAATCATGTAAAAAGATTACGAATTGTACTTTCCAATGGTGAAATATTGGTCACTGAAAACTTAAATGAAAAAGAGCTCAGCAAGAAGATGGGTCAATTAAATTTTGAAGGTGAAATATATAGGGCAGTTGATGCAATTCTTGAAGAAAATAAAAATTTAAGTGAGCTCAGTAAAAATATTTCTAGTTCATCGGCTGGATATGCACTTGATAAAATTAAGAATAAAAATGGTTTTGATTTAACGCCTTTATTTATTGGAGCTGAAGGAACTCTAGGGGTTATAACTGAAGTTACTATAAAAACTGAAATCTTAAAAATCGAAGATGAGAAGTATTTACTAGCTAGTTTTGAAAATTACCAAGATTTATCTAATGGACTGAATGTGTTAAATTCTTTATCAATAAAGCCAGATTCAATCGAATTCTTTGATGAAAGTGTATTTGAGTCACTGGATTTTATTAGTCCAAATCTTATAAACAACTGGATAACTAAGCCTTACTCTAAAGCATATCTACTTATTGGATTTATGGGTGTAAGAAAAAATGTAGATAAAGGCTTGTCTAAGACTATGAAACATCTAAACGAAGTATCTTCGAACATTTTTGTGGTAGATGAAAATGAAAGTGAGATATCTCTCAAGCATAAACTTTCTAATCTTAAAAAAGTTCTACTTAGTCATTACGATAAGGGTCAACGAGGAATAAGAGTAATAGATTCTATGGCAGCTCCACTAGAGTGCATAAAAGATCTACTTAATGGACTCGATATATTATCCAGGAAGTTAAATATTCGGTTAGCAATATCAGGGAATATATCTGAAGGTAATATTAGCGTTATATCTATTTGTGATATTAACGAAATAGGAGACAGACAATCCTTCTTTAAGCTACTTCATGATTCAAGTGATTTAGTTATTTCTCTTGGAGGAAGCATGTCTTCAGAAGGAGGAAGAGGTAGAACTCTT
>CAILQE010000019.1 GCA_903836325.1 uncultured Candidatus Saccharibacteria bacterium | reverse complement strand
GTGGAATTTATATGCAGGATTCCTGCACCTATTTTCAATGATAGCCGTTTTAGTGCTATCTAATAACTTCTCCCTGCCTGTGACGGCTGTATATATGACTGGTCCTCCAGGAACAACTCAATCTGATCCAGTAACTTTATTTAGTCCAAGAACTGCATATATGATTGCTGCTTTCTTAGGATTGTCTGCATTGTTTCATTTCTTGATTGCATCAGGTAAATATTTCAAGAGATACTCCGATGGACTTAAGAAGCACAGAAACTACTTTAGATGGGTAGAATACTCATTTAGTAGTTCCTTGATGATACTAATAATATCTCAACTTAATGGTCTTTCTAACTACGCTACACTTTTAGCCATAGTTGGATGTAATGCTTCAATGATTCTATTCGGATGGTTGCAAGAAAAGTACGTTGAACCTGGCACCAAAGATTTATTGCCATTCTTCTTCGGATGTATTGCAGGGATAGTTCCTTGGTTAATAGTAGTGATTCAACTTATCGGACCTAAAAATCCATCCAGTGAAAGAGCTCCTGGATTCGTATACGGAATAATTATTTCCCTATTCATTCTATTTAATTCATTCGCATGGGTTCAGTACAAGCAGTATGAAGCTAAAGGTAAATGGGCTAATTATCTTAGAGGCGAAAAAGCTTACATTATCTTAAGTTTTGTTGCTAAATCTTTATTAGCTTGGCAAATCTTTGCAGGCACACTAGCAGCTAAATAGATTATTCTTTAATTCTATAGATAAAGTACATTGGCCCTAATATTAGGGCCAATGTTAATATTTCCCCTGGAATGAAATATGGGAGGAAATTGGTATTGGCGATAGGATGAGAGTTTATTACGAATTGAATAACCTTGAAAGTAACAATACTTAAGAATACTAATGTGAATAAATGAGTAAAGAAGAATAGCCAATCTAAGTATTTAGAATATGTCTTCTTAACTACGTAAAAAATGTAAGTATATAGAATACCCCTGATCAGAAGTAATGTACCAGCTATGAATATTGGGGCAAAGATAGCAGAAGATAGTTCATTTAAGCTTCTAGAATAAAATACAAATAGTAAAATAAGGGAAATTATTAAAAGTGTGTGAGTCATTTCCCAAGTAGCTTCAACGTAATTTCTTTTATGATCTTTTCTTAACGCTTTCTTAAAGGATAGGTAGGTTTCATAAATAAAAAGTAGTATGTAAATTGACACTGGGATTAGAAATAGGACTAAACCGCTATACATTAATTGCCTTTAGGATCTCTAGTCACTCGTCTAACGGCGAGATATGTGACTATAAATAAAATTACAAAGAAGAATGGGAATATATATCCATATGAAGTAATATTATTAGTCTTAGTAATGGCATCCTGGGTCTTTAGATAACCATTTATAGCCCATGGCTGCCTACCTATTTCAGTTAACATCCATCCAAGCTCAACAATTACTAGTCCGAAGAATCCAACTAATATAAGTATTTTCAAATAATTATCTTTTAGTATAAATTTGCTCTTTTTATATACGCCGTAGATGAATACGAATATTACTAAGCTTAATATCCCCACCATAGTCATTTTGATGTCAAAGAGGCTATGGATATATGATGGAGGTCTATTTGAAAGAGGAACTACATCTAAACCTTTTACGAAGGTGTTTGGAGATTCACCCACCAACAAACTAAGAGCATTTGGAATAACAATTCTAGGACCTACTAGTTTACCGTTTGAATCTAAGATTCCTCCAAATACATAACTAGAGTGTGCTCCAGATTTAGTTACTGCCTCAATTTGAGCTAATTTAATTGGTTCATTATTAGCTAAATATTTAGCACTGATACTCCCTGTGATTATTGAAAGAAGAATAAGAATTCCAGATAGAATGATCATTTTCTTAACTACAAAGAAATTAACGCTTCTTTGACGATCTATAACTCTTTCTTTACGTAATTTAATTGCGTATATAGATGCCATGACCATTATTACTGCAAGGTAGTATCCAAGCATTGAATGAGCGAACTCAATAATTGCGGTATCAGAGAACATCGCTTTCCAAACTTGTATATTTTCTAGCTTTCCTCCGACAATATCGAATCCTTTAGGTAGGTTCATCCAGGCATTAACAGTAGTTATACAAAAAGCACTTAAAGTTCCACCTAGCACTACCATAGAACCAAAAAACATATGAAGATTTCTAGATATTTTTTCTTTATTCCAAGTGTACATATATAGAGCTAGAAATACTGCTTCAATAATAAAAGCGTAACTTTCAAAAAGGAAAGGAAGACCTATAACTTGACCACCAAATTTTAATATTCCTGGCCAAACTAAAGAGAACTGTAAAGCTACTACCGTTCCAGACATTACTCCTGCTATCACTAAAATGGTCATAACTTTTGACCATAGCTTTGCTAGATTAAGTAATTTCTCATCATTTCTTTTCTTAGATAAATATTCAAACCATATACATAGTATTGGAAGAGTTAATCCAAACATCAATATTAAGATATGAAATCCTAGACTATCCCCCATTAATACCCTTGAAGCGTTAACAATGTTGCCGTGCATATATGTCTATATTTTAAGTCTTATCTATTCTTTTTCATAATTAATATACCTTGTTATTCTTTTGACTAAAGTATATTTATCCAACTAGATTTAATTAAGAAGTAATTCTTCTGTAATTAACGAACTGATAAGTTATGCCGTTTTCAGTAATGGGTTCTTCTTTTGAATATTCTTCGAACTTATCTTCAAATTCCGGAAAGAATACATTACAGTCAAAATCTCCATCTATCCTTGTAAGTATTAATTCATTTACGTAGGGCAGGGAATCTTCAAAAACTTTTGCTCCCCCTATCACCCACAAATCTCCATTGTATTCACTTAGAAAGTTATTTATATCTTTTACTATTTCCACTCCGTCCATAGAATCTATTGAAGTTGTGGCTAGAAATACTTTATTATCTCCTAAAACATTTTTCATTTGCATGTACGTAGTCCTTCCAATAAGAACATTTCCTCCCTCGGTCTTCATAAGTTCCCTGTATCTTTTTACGTCATTAGGTAGACTCCAAGGCAACGAGTTACCCTTAGCTAAACCTCTATTTTTATCGATTGCTGCAAGAATTTTAATCATAGTATTAATTTAACATACTTTAGATTTTAAGCTTAAGCTCTTAATAATCTAAGCTTAATCTGTTAATATATGGGTTATATGCACCCGTAGCTCAGCTGGATAGAGCATCTGTCTTCGGAACAGAGGGTCGGCGGTTCGAATCCGTCCGGGTGTACCATTATTAGAAAGATATATGAACGAAAAAGAACCAACAGACAAAAAAATAAGATTATATCGGATACAAAATCCCAATATTAAAGCTGAGCCAAATGGCACAACTTCTCATCAGGATTTAATAGGTCAATGGTTCACGACAGATTTAGAAAACGTTACAAATTACCTTAGAAAAAGTACCCAGACCTTTGGTCCTGACGCTGGCCCAGTAGAAGGCGCAGAACTAATTGTAGTCGAAGTTCCAGAGAGTGAACTTGCTAATTTGCATGTATCCAAAGACCCCACTGCGTCAAATATGGACGTAGAAGGGGATAATTACATCATTAAACCCGAATCAGAATTCCCCAGAGCTACAATTCAACTAGATGAGCATATTGGTGATTTAGCAGGCAAATTAGGCAACTTCAATAATCTTATGGAAGCTAAAATTAGAGTCGCTGCTTTAGTCCAAGAACTAGGAGAACAAGCACTGAGTCAATCTGTTAATTAATATATTTGAAAATATTATAATAATTAATTCAACTATTTATAGCCTTTATGTTATAATACTCGATGTGCAAGTAGTTAGTGTATTCTCTTCACCATCGAATCAACTTTTCCTTGTTGATACCAAACAGATAGTGAGCAGCAATATGAATTGCGTGCCACCATATCGAAGGTATTAATAAAGAAAGGACTTATCATATGGCAATTAAATTATACGTTGGAGGTTTACCTTACAGTGTAAACGACCAAGAACTAAACGAATATTTTTCTAAAGAAGGAAAAGTATCAAGTGCAGTTGTAATAATGGACAAATTCTCAGGCCGATCAAAAGGTTTTGGATTTGTTGAATTTGACGACGCTGAAGAAGGAAAGAGCGCTATCAAGAATCTTGATGGAAGCGATTTTGGCGGACGAAAATTAGTTGTTAACGAAGCTCGACCTCAAGAAGATCGAAAGCCTAGTGGCAACCGAAGTTTCGGTTCAAGCAACGACCGAAGACGATACTAAATTTAATTTAGTATTTAAAAAAAATTATCCCCTAAATTAGGGGATTTTTTTTATTCTTTACCTAGTAGCCAATTAACTGCTTCTTCTCTTTTTTGGTAAACTTTAGTATTGCCAGATTTACCCATAGCTAGAACTATAGCTTTAGAAACTTCTGTTGTAATGGCGTTTCCACCAAATATGGCTAATTTATCATAATTTAATGATTCAAGGACTTCCATGGCAGCACGATTGGAGTCTGCAGAGAATTTACCTTGCTTGCTAATATCTACAAGCCCTAATCTAGGCTTGCCTGCTTGTTGAAGCTTATTGAGTAATTCAGTAGCGTCCGGTTTAAGGTTCTCGAAAGTCATATAAGTTTGATCCCCTTCAACTTGTACTTCAATTAATCCTTCTTCATTTAAGAATATTCTATCTGCCATTATTTATCCTTTTTATTATTATCGACAATTTGTCTTTTATATAATACCCTTTGAATTGTTCTAATAATTTCTTGTGCTTGGGTATAACTAACACCTATTTTGGCTACATCTACTGGCTTATTCTGTCCGCTTACTTGTTTGAAGTTTAGGACCATGCCACTTTTATCGTAATGAACATCAAGAAAATCTGAATAAGAAGTTCTATTATCATTTAGCGGAGTTAGAAGCATTACTATTCCTTTAGATAAATTCGTTTCAGCCGGCGAATCAGACTCTTCGCTAAGATCATATCCAGCTAGATCCCAGAGTTTATCTGCTTCTTTATCACCAATATTTAAATAACTAATTAAAAGTTCAAGAATATCTTCATCCGGCCTTAAAGCTCCGATTTCAATTTTCTTAAGGGTTTTTTCATCAATCTCAATAGCTTCACTTACTTCATCGAGATCTAATTTGCTCGTAATTCTAGATTTTTTGATCTGATTTCCTAATTTACGATAAGGAGTTAGGGGATTGGTAGGATCTGTCATAGTATGAAAACATATTAAAACTTTATTACTTTAATATCAAGAAACAATATTAAAGTATAATTATAATCATGAACATTTTAAAAGATCAAAATCTAGCAAAGTATAGCTCAATGGGACTAGGTGGAGACGCTAAATACTTATCCGAAATAAAGAACCTTGAAGACATTGAGGAAGCTGTAAGTTTTGCCGAAGAACATGATTTAAAAACCATAATGATTGGTGGAGGGAATAACCTAATATTTTCAGATAAGGGCTACGACGGCCTAGTTATGATCAATGACATTAAGGGAATCAGCGACCTTGGAGATAATACTTTTAAAGTTGGAGCCGGTGAAGACTGGGATGAATTCGTGAAATTCACTGTAGATAAGAATTTAAGTGGAATAGAGTGTCTCAGTAAAATACCTGGCAAAATGGGGTCTGCACCTATTCAAAATATAGGAGCTTACGGTCAAGAAATTAAAGATACCTTAACAGAAGTTGAAGTATTTAACACTGAAGAAAATAAGGTAGAAATAATTAAGAATTATGAGTCAGAATTTAGTTACCGAAATAGCATATTTAAGAAAAATATTGGAAAATATCTAATACTTACAATTACTGTCAAATTAAATACTGAATATATTAAGCCTCCCCTATATGAAAGCCTTCAAAAATACATGGACGAAAACAATATAAGTGACTACTCCCCTGCCAGCATCAGAAGGGCAGTGATATCTGTAAGAATGGCTAAACTTCCCGACCCTAAAGAAATAAAAAATTGTGGTTCATTCTTTATAAACCCAATTATCAGTGAAGAACTTCAACAAGAAATTATTAGAGAGTACCCGGATATGCCTAATTGGAAACAAGAAAATGGATATAAGATATCTGCAGCATGGTTATTAGATAAGTGTGGATTTAAAGATTTTCATTACGATAACGGAATGGCTACTTGGAAGAACCAACCATTAGTAGTGGTAAATGAACACGCTAAAACTACTTCAGATCTATTGGAATTTAGAGATATATTAACTGATTCAGTTAAAAATAAGTTCGGTATTGAGCTAAAAATGGAGCCTGTTCTAATCTAGTTATCGCTTGGAAGTGGGAATCTAAGTGAAAATTTCTTAACCTCTTCTTTAAGTTCAGCTAATTTATCTTCATCTTCTCTATGCTTAATTCCCAAATCTATATATTCAGCCACAAAAGACATGTCTTTCTCTTTTAATCCTCTTGTAGTAATTGCTGGCGTTCCAATTCTGTAACCACTTGGTCTAAATGGTGGCAATGGATCGTCAGCTATTGAATTACTATTTCCAGAAAGGCCTATTTTATCTAAAGCAACCTGAGCAACTCTTCCGTCGACTCCCCTACTCTTCATCATATCTATTAAGATAAGATGGTTGTCTGTACCGTTAGTAATTAATTTGAAATCTCTTTTCATAAGCTCATCGGCTAGTACTTTAGCATTAAGTAAGATCTGTTTTGCATATTCCTTAAATTCAGGCTTCATTACTTCATAAAAAGCTACGGCTTTAGCGGCAATATTATTCTCGTGAGGTCCACCTTGCATTCCAGGGAATACTTCCCTGTCTATTAGGGTTGGGATATTCTCTATAGTTTTTTCAGGTGCTCTTAGTGGGTTGGATACTACTCCTTTAGTCAATATTAGACCGCCTCTAGGCCCTCTTAGGGTTTTATGGGTAGTTGTTGTCATAACGTGAAAACCATAGTCTAGAGGGTTCTCTAAGACTCCAGCAGCTATTAATCCTGCTATATGAGCCATATCCGCCATAAGTAATGCTCCAACCTCGTTTCCAATTGCTGCAAACTTCTTATAGTCCAGCGTTCTAGGGTATCCGCTGAAACCGGCTAAGATAATCTTTGGTTTATGTTTTAAAGCTAACTCTCTCATTTCTTCGTAGTCTATTTCCCCGGTTTCTATGTCTTTCATACCGTATCTAACAAAGTTATATAGTTTTGCTGAAGCAGTAACTGGCTGACCATGTGTTAAATGTCCTCCGTGATCTAGTCTCATGGCTAGAACAGTATCGCCTGGATGGAGCCATGCGTTGTATACGGCTATGTTTGCTGGAGCACCCGAATGAGGTTGTACGTTGGCATGATCTGCCCTGAATATCTGTTTAGCTCTATCTATGGCAAGTTGCTCAACTTTATCTGTATTATCTTGGCCTCCGTAATATCTTTTACCAGGATAGCCTTCAGAGTACTTATTAGTGAATACACTACCAAGTGCAGTTAAAACGTCACGACTCACATAGTTCTCAGAAGGTATTAATTCTAATCCTTCTCTTTGTCTTGTCTCTTCAAGTTTTATTAGTTCAGCTACAAAATTGTCCTTCACTATGTCTCCTTTTTGTATTATTATATAATAATCTTAACTAGAAATATAAAAAACATAAATTTGACTACAATATATCATATTTGATATATTCAAACACATATGAATAAATCGAATGAAAAAATAGGCAATTTAATATCTCAAATTAGACAAGAAAGAGGCCTATCACAGGCAGAATTTGCTAGAAAATTAAAAACTTCACAGTCCGCAGTTAACAGAATAGAAAAAGGAAAACAGAATCTAAGCCTTGAAACATTGGCTAGAATTAGCGATGTGCTTAATAAGCAGCTTATTTCTGTAAACCCTGGATCTATCAACCTTAGAATTGAAGGCGGTCATGAACTTAAGGGTGAAATTACTCTGAAAACATCTAAGAATGCTGCTGTTGGTTTATTGTGTGCGAGTTTACTCAATGAAGGTGTGACCAAATTTAAGTCATTCCCTCGAATTGAAGAAGTTTACAGAATTATCGAAGTGCTTGAGAGTATTGGTGTAAGCGTAAAATGGCTTCCTGGAAACGACATAGAAATTAGAAGACCAAAAGTATTAAAACTAGATAAAATTAATTCTGCTTCAGCTCGAAAAACTAGAACTGTAATTATGTTCATAGGTCCACTTATTCATGAATTCAAAGAATTTAAGATTCCTTATGCTGGAGGTTGTACGCTTGGTACTAGAACGGTAGAACCGCATCTTTATGCTCTTGAAGAATTCGGAGTAAATATAAAAGCTAAGAATAACGGCTATTATGATATTAAAGTTAAGAAAAAAAATCCTAAAAATATCACCCTATATGAACCAGGAGATACGGTAACAGAAAACGCTATCATGGCAGCTGCAAGGACAACAACTGAAACAACTCTTGATTTCGTTAGCGCCAACTACGCAATTCAAGAAGTATGTCTTTACCTAAAGAAACTTGGAGTAAAAATTGAAGGTCTTGGTACTACAAAACTTAAGATTACAGGAGTAGATAAAATTAAGAAAAATGTAGTTTACGCTCCTAGTGAAGATCCGATTGAAGCTATGTTTTTTACATCTGTTGCAGTAACTACAAATTCTAAGATTACCATAAAGAGAGTACCTATTGAATTCATGAGTGTAGAAATTCTTAAACTTAGAAAGCTTGGCGTTAAAATTGATGAAAGCGAAAGATATAAAGCAGAAAATGGATACATCGACTTAGTAGACCTAGTGGTACACAAACACAAACCAGGCGACCTTAAGGCACTGAATGATAAAATACATTCCTTACCTTATCCAGGACTCAATGCAGACAACCTTCCATACTTCGTACCAATTGTGACTAGAGCAGAAGGAAGAACTCTAATTCATGACTGGATGTATGAAAATAGAGCTATCTACTACACTGAAATGACTAAGATTGGCGCAAACATAGAATTAGCCGATCCTCACCGTGTATATATAACCGGTCCTACAAGATTTAAGTCTGCTGACTTAGTCTGTCCACCAGCCCTAAGACCGGCCTCCCTACTTCTTATTGGAATGCTTGCAGCTAAAGGAACTAGCATCCTTAGAAACGTTTATACGATCAATAGAGGCTATGAAGATTTAGCTGAAAGATTAAACAGTCTAGGTGCAAAAATTACGGTAATACACGAAATCTAGCTTTTACTTCTTAAATTTGATAAAATACAGAATTAGTTGCGGGTGTCGTATAACGGCCATTATCCCAGTTTTCCAAACTGGTGACGGGGGTTCGACTCCCCCCACCCGCACCAAATAGCGCCCTGATAGCTCAGCTGGATAGAGCAGGAGACTTCTAAGCTCAAGGTCGTAGGTTCGAATCCTACTCGGGGCACCATT
>CAILQE010000018.1 GCA_903836325.1 uncultured Candidatus Saccharibacteria bacterium | reverse complement strand
TATAGCGAGAGCGCTTTTAAAGAATCCTAAGATCTTAATACTTGACGAAGCCACTAGCAGTCTCGATTCTAAGAGTGAAATACTTGTCCAGCGAGCACTTAAGGAATTAATGAAAGATAGAACAACGATTATTATTGCCCATAGACTCTCTACAATAGCCAATGTAGACCAGATAATAACTATTAAAGATGGAAACGTTGATGAAATAGGAACTCCAAAAGAACTATCTAGTAGTGGTGGAATTTATTCTCAACTGCTAGCACTACAAGAAGGAAAGATTGAAGAAAAAGAAAAGAAATTAAAATCCTTCGACATAGATGCTAGCTAGAAGATAGTATATAAAAATGAGTGCAACTTATTTACCCCTTCCAAAGAATGTAACCATAAAGCAGTCCCCTATTCACGGACTTGGCATGTTTGCTACTGAAGATATCCCAGCTGGTTTTGATTATGGAATTACTCATATCAAAGACGATAGATTTCAAGATGGATATATTCGCACACCTCTAGGTGGTTTCATTAATTTTTCTAATATTCCTAATTGTGAATTTGTTGAGTTTGATGGTGGGTTTATTTTTAGAACAATAAAAGACATTAAGTTGGGAGAAGAACTTACTGCCGACTATCCTTTATATAAACCTGAATAGCTAAGGTCTAATAATTCGAATATTCTTATCTAGCCATCCTGGAGTATTAATTTGTTTCCAAGTACTCTGAAAGTCCACTCCTTCATTTAGCTTAGATATTGTTTGCTTCTCTATATTATTTCCGTAAACCCAAAAATCAGCGCATGTTTTGGTTGATAGATAACTTTCCTCAGGTTTCTTAGTTAGAATGACTATATATTTATCATTCTCACTGCAATTTAATGCTGCCCTGGCTGCGTTATAGCCAATTGGAGACTTACCCTTTAGGGGGTAAAGAGATTTTCTTATATTAAGTCCTAGCAACAGTGGCAATACGACTATTAAGAACAAAGAACATATTAGTGTGAGTTTTCTGGAACTAAATTGTTTTAATGCTAGTTTGATAAATATCGGGATAATAAGTATAAGAACTATTAGTGAAGCTAAAAATGTTATTTTGATACTGTAATAAAACTGATGACCGAATCTTATTTGTTGGTATAGGGCAAATGATATAAATTCTAAAGGAAAAATTCCTAAAACAATGAAAAAATGCCTATATTTTTTAGTTAAGCCAGATATTTTTGACAGAATATAAAATATAGTCCAAATTGCAGCCGTAGAAATCCAATAAATAGGCGGAACTGCTCCACCCGAATCTATTGCCACAATTGCTTGATTTACAAAATGAAACTGCAAATAAACTGGCGTAAGAGACATTATTAATAATACGAAAACACCCAAATTAGAGGAAAGAACTCCTAAATTATCTTTTCTAAAAATTTTCGATAAATTCAAATCCTTAATGGCAAGATAGACAACGGGCAATAGTATTAGGGGGGCTGGTAAAATCCAGGTTAGTGCTACCGCCATTCCGAAAGCTGTTAATAATAATAAATAAATATTTTTATTTTGCTTGGACTCAAAATATTTTATTAGAATAATTATCCCTGAAGCCATGTAAGCCAACACTCCTATAAATGACTGAAAGCCGTATCCAAAAAGAGAAACTAGCAGATATCCAGAAAGACTTAATCCTGCCAAGGCAAGCATTAAATCTTTTGCGTTGTTTTTACT
>CAILQE010000017.1 GCA_903836325.1 uncultured Candidatus Saccharibacteria bacterium | reverse complement strand
TGCTAGATCGTTCTGCACCATCATACTAACTAGCTTAGGAAAATCTACCTTCCTCTTCCAGCCCAATACTTTTTCTGCCTTCTCTGGGTTTCCTAGTAGTATATCCACTTCTGCGGGTCTCATAAATTCTGGATTTTGTTTTACATAAGGCTTCCAGTCATCAATTCCAACTTCTTTGAAAGCTAATTCTAGAAAATCTCCGATTGAATGTGTTTCACCGGTTGCAAGAACATAATCGCCTGGCTCATCTTGCTGCAACATTCGCCACATTCCTTCTACGTAATCACCGGCATATCCCCAATCCCTTTTTGAATCCAAATTACCGAGCTCAATATGATCCTGTAGTCCTAGATGAATCCTAGCAACAGCATTCGATATTTTTCTAGTTACAAATTCAAGTCCTCTTTTTTCACCTTCATGATTAAAAAGTATTCCACAGCTAGCATGTATACCGTAGCTCTCTCTATAGTTTTTCGTTATCCAATGACCATATAGTTTAGCCACTCCATAAGGGCTTCTAGGATGGAATATGGCGTCTTCATCATAACCTTTTCCTGGACGGTTATAGTCCAGGCCGCCAAACATTTCAGATGTTGATGCTTGATAGAACCTGATCTTCTTCTCGTTACTGGTTAGTCTTATAGCCTCTAGGCAGTTTAATACTCCGAGTCCAGTAACATTACCTGTAAGTATTGGGTCTTTAAATGAATAGCCTACATGACTTATAGCGGCTAGATTATAGAATTCATCTGGATTAGATATATTTATAGCCCTAATGATACTGGATAAGTCGGTTATATCTGCTTCTATTAGTTTTACGTAAGGGAGTTCAGTCTCAACGTCATTGCGTTTAGGATTTTGCTGTCCGCGAATAACGCCAAAAATCTGATATCCTTTCAAATTAAGCAACTTGGCTAAATGATACCCATCTTGTCCAGTAATTCCAGTTATTAAAGCGGTTTTATTCATTCTGATAAATTATTAAAATTTAAATGTAATTCATCTAGAGTTATGCCTCTTTCTGTGGCAAGTGCCAATCTAAGAGAATCTAAGGCCAGTGAATATTCTTGCAGCGACTCGTTCTTATCTTCAAGATTATTAATAACTAAAAAACTATTATATGATGGAAATTTTTCTTTCATATTGCTCCTTTGTTAATATTTTAAACTATTTATAATAAATTTAAAATTACATCTTACTGTTATAGACTATTAGAAGATGAAAAAAATACTCATTGACGCCAGAGAATCTGGGACTACCACCGGTAGATATATAGATAAGCTTATTGAGAATTTAATGAAAGTAAATATTTCAGAATACAGGTTTAATCTATTAACTAAGTCCGAGAGAGAAAATTTCTTAAAATACAATTTTCCAAATTCTTTTATTGTACTAAGTGACATAAAAGAATTTAGCATAGATGAGCAAACGAGATTAAACAAGCAAATTAGTAAAACCGGTGCAGATCTCGTTCACTTTGGAATGGCACAGCAACCTATTAGATACAAAGGAGATGTCATTACCACTATTCATGATTTAACAACTCTAAGATTTAATAATCCAGATAAGAATTATTTGGTATTTAAATTTAAGCAATATGTTTATGGCAAAGTAATTAAAATAGCTG
>CAILQE010000016.1 GCA_903836325.1 uncultured Candidatus Saccharibacteria bacterium | reverse complement strand
TGGGCAATAATAATCGTTGTTCTATCTTTCATTAATTCCTTAAGTGCTCGCTGGACAAGTATTTCACTCTTAGAATCGAGACTGCTAGTGGCTTCGTCAAGTATTAAGATCTTAGGATTCTTTAAAAGCGCTCTCGCTATAGCAATTCGTTGCTTTTGACCGCCACTAAGTTTAATTCCATGTTCACCAATTTGAGATTCGTATCCTTCAGCAAATTCTTTTATGAATTCGTCTGCATTCGCTGCTTTTGAAGCTGCTATAATATCTTTTTTGTCTGACTTTGGATTAGCATAGGCAATATTTTCGCTAATAGTTCCGCTAAATAGGGAAGGGTCCTGGAAAACAACTCCAATATTATTTCTAACGCTTTGCTGATCATATTCTGAAATATCTTGACCATCTATTAATATGGCTCCTTTAGTGGGGGTATACAGTTTCATTAGCAGGTTAGTAATAGTAGTTTTTCCAACTCCACTTTCTCCAACAAGAGCAATTTTAGTTTTTGGTTTGATTACAAAATCTATATCTTTTAGGACTTTTTTATCGTCATATCCAAAAGCCACTTTATCAAAAACTACTTCACCATCACTAATTTCTAGCTTTAGAAGATTAGAATTATCTTGAATGGGTTTCTTTTCCATTATCTCAAAGAAGTCTTTTGAGTCGGCTATGGCTTTCTGAGTAGAATCCACCAGGAAACTAATCGTAAATATTGGCATTCTTATCTGAATAGAGTAAAGAATAAGCGCCACTGTTGCTCCTGGAGTAATTAATCCGTGGGCTCCTTGATAGAAAATATATAAATAAACTAAGAAAAATATGAAGTTTAGGACAAATCTACGAATTGTATCTCTTTTGTGCCAATAAATAGACTGGGGCTTATTGGTTGTAATAACTTTTTTAAGATAGGTATCTAAGAATTTTAACTCTCTAGACTCCTGAACGAAGCTTTTAACAACTTTAATTTGGCTTATACTTTCTATGAATCTTCCAGAAGCTATGTCGGAATATTTATTCTTCTTTTTTTGATATGATTGCCATTTCTGACTGCTTCTAAAAGTGAACCAGATATATATTGGATAAATCGTAAGAAGCATTAATCCAACTTGCCAAGAATAAAAGAAAACTATAGCGAGTGAAAATATAGTACTAAATAAGAATTGAAGGAAGTTATTTGATACAGCATTAATGAAATTAGATATTTGTATAACTGATCTATTAAGTCTATTTACTATTTTTCCAGATAACTCTGTGTCAAAAAAGTTCTGATCTAATTTTAATAAATGCTCATAATATCTATAGCTAAGATAGTGATTTAGCTTAGCATTAACCTGATCTCCGAAATATCCATTAACGTTATTTAGAATGTTAAATAAAACATCAGCAATAAGAATTAATGCGGCATAGAATATTAATTTATGCATGTTGGCGGTATTACCTTTACGTATTTCATCTATGGCCCATCCAGACACCGCAGGCATAATTAAGTTAACAAGACTTACTGCAATCGTTAAGAATGATATAACCGCATAATAGGGCCATAACTTTTTGGCAAATCTAATGATTCTAAAAATATACTGCATTTTATCTCTCTATAGATTACATCAGTTATTTAATATTGTTAAAATTTTAGAATAAAAGCTTTATTTAAAATTAATAATCCGATGATATGATTATATGAAGTGAATAAGAAAAACATAGTTGAAAAAACGCTTGAAGCCCCCGCTAGAACTCTACAAAAAGGCATTGATGAGGGCGAAAGAATTACTAAAAATACACCCCTTGGTTCGAAGGGGCCTGTTAGAAGAATAAAAGATTATTGGTACATGCTTGGTCCAGGATTAACTACGGGAGCATCCGATGATGACCCTAGTGGTATAGCTACATATTCTCAGGCCGGAGCGCAATACGGCCTTAAATTACTTTGGTTGGCGATTTTTACATTCCCTTTTATGGCCGTAGCTCAAGAGATGTGCGCAAGAATTGGCCTAGTTACCGGCAGGGGACTTGCTGCTAATATTAGGACTCATTTTGGTAGAAAGGTTCTATATTTTAGTACCATACTGCTATTTTTAGCTAACACTTTTAATATTGGAGCTGACTTGGGAGCAATAGCTAGCGGACTGCAGCTACTTAATCCCCATATTAACTATTATTTACTGATTGTGGCTTCCACTTTAGTGATTCTTTTTATGCAAATATTCACGTCTTACGCTAAATATGCAAAATATCTTAAGTGGCTAGCCTTAATATTGTTTACATACATATTATCAGCGATTCTAGCCCACCCAGACTGGCACGCTATACTTAAGAACTCGTATATTCCTCGTATTTCATTTAATAAACAAGAATTATTAATAATCTGTGCCGTACTTGGAACTACAATTACGCCTTACTTATTCTTCTGGCAAACCTCTCAAGAAGTAGAGGACCAAAATCTAGCTGGCCAAAATAACTCCACTTATAGAAATGAAAATGTTGGTAAAGAAATTAAAAATATGCGAGTTGATGTCTGGTCTGGAATGCTACTTTCAAATCTAGTAATGTTCTTTATTATTGCAGCCTGTGGAAGTATTTTATTCCAGCACGGAATAAATACTATAACTACTGCATCACAAGCAGCAGAAGCGCTCAGACCATTTGCAGGCAGTGCTACATATTGGTTGTTCGCAGCTGGAATCATAGGAGTTGCATTATTAGCCATACCAGTGATGGCAGGTGCTAGCGCTTACGCTATTAGCGAAAGTCTAGGGAAGAGACAAGGTCTAAATAAGAAATTAAAGCAAGGATATACGTTTTACGGTGTAATAATTCTATCAATGCTCATTGGAATGATGCTCAATTTTATAGGATTAAATCCTATAAAAGCTCTAATCTATTCTGCCGTACTGAACGGAATAGTCGCCCCAGTTATTCTTATACTAATATTGATAATAGCTCGAAATAAAAAAATAATGGGTAAATGGAAAAACGGAAAATTATCTGCGTTTTTAGGCTGGGTTATAACTATATTTATGGGATTGTCTGGTGTTGCAGCGATCTATAGTTTATTCTAAAAAATATTTCTGGCGGAGAGGGAGGGATTCGAACCCTCGCAGGAACTCTCGTCCCTCTAACGATTTAGCAAACCGTCCCCTTCAGCCACTTGGGTACCTCTCCAGAATTAATATATTTTATATTGGAAGTGTGCTTGGCGGAAGGGGTGGGATTCGAACCCACGGTGAGTTGCCCCACACTTGTTTTCAAGACAAGCTCCATAAACCGCTCGGTCACCCTTCCGTAAACAGGGGTAATTATATCATTAATTTATTTTGATTTAAAATCCAATAAATCTAAGTATTGAATCAAAGATATCTGTGTCTCTCTGATTCAATGGAAGAGAGTTACTTAATTTAGATATAACCTTTTCTTCGTTATCAGTATCATAGTTAAGATCTATTGAAGGAGATAGGCGCTTAAGAGGCACCAGGGAGGCACTGCCTCCATGTTCTCTCTGGTTAATATAATAATATTTATAACTGCTTAAATTATATGCCTTATTGTTGATTAATATTTTTGTATCATCCATTTCATAACTGATAGCTCTAGGTGGCTTTATGCCGTAGTAAGAAATTAAAACTCCGCTCATCAATATAATTACAGACAGAATAATATCGTGAGTAAACAAAAAAAATGCAACGGCTACGGCCGTAAATACAAGAATTAAACCTAAATACCATACTTTATGTCTATCTGAATTTATAGAAGTTTTAGAATTCCATTTTAACACCGGCTCTTCAGCGGCATTGGGCTCATTCTGTGTGTTATCCTGATAATTCATTGCTCCATAGGCTCCAGCATCTTCAGTATTATGTTTATTATCCATATGCTTATTTTAACATTAAATTTAGACAATTAAACTCGTTGTATTTATAGTGTTGTAAATACTGAAGATAAATTGTTTTATAGGTATAGTTGTTTTATACTTAAGACAACACAAAAAGGCAAAATGTCTTATCAAAACATATTAGTAACGGAGGGTAACACTTATGGCGAAGAAGAATCGCGATGATGATCTCTTACTTGAAGAAGATGAAATAACAGCAGCCTTCATGGGAGATGATGATTTGGTGGAAAATACTGGCAGTAATTCGGGCTCAGAAGATCCAGTCTCAGACGAATGGGATGAAGATGAGGCCGTACCAGGTCAACTCGCAGTTGATGTTTACGAAACAAAAGAAAAGGTTTTCGTTAAAGCTAGAACTGCAGGGGTTAACAAGAGCGAATTAGATGTAAGCATTTCCGACAATCAGCTTACTATAAAAGGTACCTTAAATGCGGGCACTGAAGATGGAGTGGAAAACTATTTTCTACAAGAATGCTACTGGGGAGAATTCTCTAGAACTATAGCTCTTCCTGTACCAGTGAAAGAAGACGAGATTGAAGCAGTCTTAAAAGACGGAGTTTTAACAATTGGTTTCGTCAAGCTTAAGCAAGATACTGTAAAGAAAATTCAAATCAACTAGAAGTGAAGAATATTTTTGTCGGTAGAGCAAGGGGGCTGCATGAGCAAACCCCAAATGATGTAATAAAAAAGGCAGGCTATCATAGTTTGCCTATTTTTATATTATTAGTCTTATTAATTTGCGGTCTGCTCTCGGAAGGGGGACAGCAATTTTCGCTTCTAGCTAGAGCATTCTTACATGGCCATACCTATTTTCTAGAGCCAATTGGTGGATTAGGTCAGGATCCAGTAATTTATAATGGCCATACCTACTGGGACGAGGGCCTGTTTCCGGCAGTAACTTTAATGCCTTTTGTGGCTATATTTAATCTATTTGGTAAATTATTCTATCAAGGCTACATAAAATGGTTCTACTTATTAGGTATTATTTATTTAATATATTGTTTGGCAAAAAGAATAGGTTATAAACACGAGGATAGACTATTTATGGTCTATGCTTTTACACTAGGTTCTGTATTTATCGGTGTAGCTAGCGTTTCTAGTAGCTGGCTATACGCCCAGATGGTGTGCACATTTTTACTTTTCTGGATATTATATGAATACTTCAACAAACGAAGGTATTGGATACTAGGAATAATATCTAGTGCGGTTTTCTTAACTAGATTTTCAGCTATTCCTATAATTATCCTCCCACTTCTAACAATAGTTCTAGATAAGGTAGATTTAAAGCATAAGTTAAGACGAACTCTGCAACTTATAACTCCACTAATCTTCGCTATTATATTATCTTTGTGCTATAACTATGCTCGTTTTGGAGACCCTTTGCAGAATGGCAATAAATATCAGGCTATAGGCAACGTATCAAAACTATCAAGAGATATGGGAATAATATCTATAAAACATATTCCAACTAATTTATATTATTCGCTAATCGGTCCTCCAACAACAATACTTAAAAATGCAGCATCTTGGAGTCTAAAGCCACCATTTGTAACTAATAATGTATTTGGAATGAGTGTCTTTATTACTTCACCATATTTATTATGTTTTTTCTTCTTTAAGAAAAAGTCTTATACCAGGGAAGTTATATATCTACTTATAGCCTCAGCTATTAGCGCACTAATGGTGCTCTCGTATTACGGAGTAGGAGCTCAACAAATGGGCTATAGATATAGCCTGGATTTAATGCCTGAAATATTCATGGCTTTTATGATTCTATATAAAAAAACTAACCCTAAAGTTAGTTTAAGTATGAAATTGTTAATTAATTTATTAGTAATTTCTAATTTCTATTTTCTTTGTAGTTTTCTAAATAACGCTTAGTTTTATTATCCTTTAATTCCACTAGCAGCATTAATTACTAGATGTACTATTAACTGCGCAATGACTGCAATAATTAAGCCAATTACTGCATACATTAAAATATTTCGTGCTGAATTGGCATGTTCTGAGCTACCACCAGAAGTAATGTATCTAAAACCAGCATAGATAATCATTATTACTGATATTGCACCAATTACAATTGAGAAATCT
>CAILQE010000015.1 GCA_903836325.1 uncultured Candidatus Saccharibacteria bacterium | reverse complement strand
CTTAATTTCTGAAACCTAATGATAGCTGAACAAGAAAAACCTAAAATCGATTGGCTAGAAAAGCTAACCGACTTTGCCATCGCAAATGGCAAAAATGGTTGTTTCTTGGATTGGCACAGAGATACAGTTAAAAACTACCTTGCATTTCACGTTCATCAGAAGACCATTGTATTTGTAATGGATAAAAATGAGCCTGTAGCAATGGGAATGGGAAATCAGTGCAATGCTGATGAAGTAAGCTCATACTTTAATTGGGAGCCTACAAATCCAAAGGGAGACACATTGGTACTGTTAGACGTAATTAGTACCAAGCCGGGTGCAATATTATTACTTTTCGTCGAAATGTTCAAAAAATGGCCCGCTGGTTCCGTCGACGTAGTCGGATTCAGAAAAGGCAAAAAAGTTTCAATTACCTCAAAATACATCAAACTGGCCGCAAGCCTTTGCTAATATGGGATCTACAAACGTAACCGCAGCACAGCAACCTAATTACGCGCAGCAAACGTCCGATACGTTAGCAGCACAACTTGCACTAGCTCCGCAGCAATATGCTGCTGAAGCGCAATTTCAGCCACAATACAACGCCCTAAACCTGCAACTGGCCAATCAGTCGCTCAACGGAACGACTGACGCTAATGGCAATTATACGCCCGGCTTGCTATCCATGTACAGTCAGTTAACGCCTCAACTGGGTAACATTAGCGCAGCAGCTAATACACAGCAGCGTTCTGCTGATATTGCAGACGTAAACAATCTTGGACCTCAAGCTACGCAGGCATTGCTTAATGCTAATCCATTACTGAATACTTCGTTACAACGTGCCAATTCTTTAAATGCGCCAACTAATAACGCACAAACTAATTTACTTAATTCACAATTAACAAATGGTGGCGTAACTAGTGCATTAAATCAGCAAGCACAGAATTTATTAAGCACTAATGGTGCTTTAAGTCCAGAAGAGCAACGCCAAGCTGATCAACAGACTCGTGCAGCTTATGCAGCGCGTGGAATGGCAATGGGACCACAGGCAATAGGTGCTGAAGTTCAAAATCGTCTAATTAATCAATATAATCGTAATCAACAGAATATTAGCACAGCTAGTAGTATTAATCAGAATTATATCAATAATCTTGGTCAGGCTGCTCAACTTAATAATGCGCAGACTGGAATGGATCGCGGTTATGCAACTCAGTTAGTAGGCGTTAATCAGGCTGCTCTTGGAGATCCTTTTCAAACAATACTTGGCCGTCCATCGAGTGCTTATAATTCAATGGCAAGTACATATAATCAAGGCCAATCCAACACAGCGTCCGCTGGACCTTCTTTATTTAATCCAGAATCAAGTTACGCTTCCAATATTTATACTAGTAATACACAGGCTCAAAATGCTGCTGCTGCTGCAACAGCTTCCAACAATGCTGCTATGATTGGCGGTGCTTTAGGCGGATTATCAAAACTTGCGACTGCTCCTGTTACAGGCGGTGGTAGTTTAGTTGGTAACTTATTTCCATGTTGGGTTGCTCGTGAAATATATGGAGAAGATAATCCAAAGTGGATGATCTTCCGTAACTGGATGCTAAATTATGGTCCAGTGTGGTTTAAGAATCTTTACTTAAAGCATGGCGAACGATTTGCTGCTTTTATATCAAACAAACCACTTCTAAAAAAGATTATCCGTAAATGGATGGATTCTAAAATTGAAGTAGTACAACGCTCTGAAAATTTAGCCCACGCCTAAAATGGAAAAAAGTTCATACTTTCAAAATAATGGATCGAACGCTGGCGTTCTACCTTCTGGCTATTTACAAGCTGCTACATCTGCTGGTCAGAATATTGGTAATGCATTAAACGATATAGGTTCTACGATTAATGATGCAATGACTAGACACGTTGCAAATGAACAACAGCGTACAGTCAACATGGGAATGCTAAATGGCTATTTAGGAAATCCTCAAAATTTAGATCCTAATTTAGTTCAATCAATTGATCCTAAGTTAATTAAAAAATATCAATCAGGTGGATTAACTCTTGAAGATAGCAAGGCATTACTTGGAACAATTGCTTCCAATCAGGCAATGCAACAATTTAAGACACAGCAAGCTGCTGCTGCTCAAGAAGCTGCAATGAGAGCAAATCAAATATCATTAGGTGCAACTGCCGCTCAGTTTGCTCCTACTGAAGCACAACAGAGAATTAATACTGGTAATCAAAATCTAGCATTAGGTGGCCAACAATTAACTGCTGCACAAAATCAAAATAAAACGGCTGCTGCTGTTTCAGCTGCTAATATTGCTGGTAATCAAGCTGGTCAAGAAAATGTTGATCCTATTCAAAGATTATCTAATTATATTAATACAGTTAGCGCAAACGGTGGGCAAGTATCTACTCAAGATTTAGAATCTAAAAAAGCTGAATATGGAGTTCCAAAGAATGTTAAAGTTGGTGTTCAAAGCGTATTTGATGAACAAGGTAATTTTGTTGGAAGAAGTATAAATTATAACGGTGCTCCTGTAGAATTTGTACAAAATCCAATGAATAATCCTGCTATGCTTGAAAAAGCGATTAGATTGGGTAACACAACTATCTATGCTCCTACCACAGAAGAAGCTAAAAAATTTAGAGATGATTTATCTGTTCATAAAAATATGATTCAGCAAGCAGATCAAATTGATCAATTAATTAAAGATAATGGATCAAAAGTAGGAATTCCATCAACTGAAGCAAAAGCACAAATGAAAACATTGATTGGAGGTTTTAGAAATAATGCTATTAGTTTATTATCTTCTAAACGAATAAGTCCAGAAGTTGAAAAAATAATTACATCAATGACTGGTTCACCAGAAGATTTTTTTAGCATAAATTCTAATGCTCAAAAACAAATTCGTACTATAGTTAATTCAAACGCAGAAGGATTGGCAAATACTGTTGGTACTTATTCAAATGGTGCAGCAAAAGTTGACAAAAACACTTTCGGTTGGAGACAAGATGGAAATACTCAATCAAAAGGTTCACAACCATCAGTAAGAATGTTTGATACATCAGGTAAAGAAATTACAAATAATCAGTAATGGACGCATCAACTCAAACTGAAGATATAACTCAACAGCCTGCATTAGGTGAATCTGCCGTTCCAAATATAACGGCAGAAAATCCAAATCAAGGCTATGAGGATCACATTAACGTGACTTTACCGTCACGAGGTGTGACACTTCGTTTTGAAAATGGAACATCTGATGATACAATTAAAAAAGTAATACAAAAAGAATATCCGCGCAACGGTGCAGATGTTAATTACGAGTTAAATAATGGAATTAAAGATCCAACTGATATTTCATTGGATGATTACAACAAATACGAACAATATCGTATAGAACAGTCTAAATTAACTCCAAAAGACTTTGTAGATTTTGCAGCTAATGCACTTCCTAATTTAGGCAAGGGAGCAATGAGTTTGATAGATACTGCAAAAAACACTTACAAAGCTGCATTAAGTCTTAAATCTTCAGATGAACTAGAAGCGTCTGTTGTTGAAGGTATTGCTAGATCTGCAAGAAATTTGTGGGGAAGTATTGAGCATCCAACTGATCCTGCTTCTTATAGATTTAGAACGGATTCAGCTAGAAATGCTGATGTTGCAGATACTGTAGAAAATCGTTTTAATAAATGGAAAGAAAATATTGCATTTGCTAAAAGAACTGAAGATGCACAAAAAGGTAATAATAATTTAACTAAGTATAATTCAGCAGATGGAAGTCAGGCTATTAATAATGATTTTGCTAATGCAACATCAGAAATAGCAGATCCTGTAAATGTTGCGATGCTTGCAATGCCAGAATTAGGTATTGCAGAAATGGCTACTGGCGCAATTGGAAAAAGTATAGCAACAGGTGGTAAAATTGCAGTTGCGGCTACAGATCCTATTTTAAATGTAGCAAATAAGGTAGCCGATCAAATGGCTGAAAAAATGGGCACAGGTGCGCCTGTTTTAAAGGGAGCTGTAGCCTCTACAATACCCGGCATTAAAACCGCAGCAACCGTACTCAGTGGAGCTAAAGTTGCTAATGTAATGGGCGACACGGCTATGAAAGTAGGCCAGAACATAGCTGAAGGCACTGGCCGTATGGGTGCTTTAGAATCTCTAGCATTAAATCCTAATGCTACTGTGCTTGATAGAGCACTAGCAACAACTGGACGATTTGGTGGAGATGCAATACTTAATTTAGGATTGCGTACAGCAGGAGGTGCAGCAGAAGGTGCAACTATAGGCGGACTAGTAGGAGGAATTACTGGAGGTCCAGAAGGTGCTGTACAAGGCGCAGGAGCAGGTGGACTGATGGGTGGAGCAGGCGGAGCAATTGGTAGTATAGCCGCTGGAGTTACTGGCAAATTAGCTGAAGCTAATCGTGTAACTGATTTTAATAAGTTTGTATCAAATTTAGATGCAGATACTGCGGTAAAATTTCAAACGATTTATAATCGTGATGGATTAAATGCAGCAGTACGCGCAATGGATACAGTTGGCCTAATTAAAGGCAACTTGAGCGATGGTAAAGTGGAAATTTATAATAATGAAGATGCTCCAGAACATTTAAAAGATTCGCGTGGCTTCAGTTTTACAGCAGGAGATACTCCTGTCGTACAAATTAATGTAGATAAAGCTGCTACAGATCGCACATTCTCTCACGAATTATATCACTTTGCAGATTCAATTGATCAATTACGTCCTATAACTGAAGCAATTCAGCAGCACATTGTAGGTACATGGTTAACCAATCCAGATGGTACTACAGTACAAGCAAGCAGTGGCCTATTATCTCCAGAAGAAATTAATAAAGCATTTGGAGAATATAAATCAAAAATTGGCACAAAGAATCCAGAATGGAATACTGCTGATACAGATGCTCAAAAAGCAAATCTTGTTAGTAAAGAATTAGGTGCAGAGTATCTTTCAAAGTTAGTTGAAGGATCAAATCCAGATTCATTATTACGAGGCTTTACAAGCCCAGCGAGAACTTTGCTAGATCAAGTATTATCTAGACAGTCAAATGATATTATTAATGGTTTAGCGAATCGTTTAGGCAATGGTACAAAACCAGTAGATTCTTTATTGTTTAATAATCTTAAAGAAGCATCGCCTGCACTAAATGCGATGTTAAGAGATTTAGTTAGAGCTAAATTTAATTTAGACAGCAGAATAGAATTGGCCGATACTGAAGGCACAATTATAAATTCTCGTCATTTATCTAATCCATCTATTGCCAAAACTGCATTAGAGCTTGGACTTGCTAAACAAAATCCAGATGGGACGGTTAGTATGCGTCCTGATTCTGAGTTAAATAAAGAAGATCATTTACAGTCACAGATACTGCACGATACTTTAAAAACTGCACCAGTTCCTGATAAAAATGAGCCGCAGATTCGTTTAGTAGATGGAAAATTAACTGGTGATGGAATTAGTAAATCTCAGTTAGAAGCAATAAATAAAAATCCTCTTATTAGGGATAAAGTAAAAGAAATGTTTAATACGATTTCACAATCGTTAAACAGCAGGACAACTGGCCAACCTAATACGATGTTTATCGATTATGGTGCAGCAACCAAGAAAGCATTTAATCGTATTACTCAAAAGTATTATACGAGATACAATGATGGTATTCGCAGATCACAGCGCGAAATTGTACCTTACGAATTAAATTTCAATAGGGCAAATGAGCCTTATATGCGCGCATTAGATTTAACTAAGTTGCGTAAAACTGCACAAAAATTAGCAACATCAAATAAACTTGGACCTTGGGGCAAAGATTTCCAAGGATTCTATAATGATGCAGTAAATTATTTTAACAACATATCAGATCCATCTGGTTTAAGAACTAGAGAATTGGCTGGCATGACGCAAGATAAGGCCACGTTCTTAAATAATTTAGTACAATCTGGAGAAAAGGGAGGTGCTGCTTATATTCGTAGCTTCACATTGGATCGTATGATTCAAGCACATCTAACTGGTGAGCGTATCGGATATAATAACATGGCATGGCAGCGCAGCAAAATAGACTGGATGCCAGATAGTAAAACACCGGGCGGTAAAATTGCATCTAGTGAAGACGGTTATAATGTAATTGAACGCAATGGAAAGTTTAGCGCATTTTCACCAGAAGGCGAAAAGCTAGGAATTTACGATACGCAGCACGCCGCTGAAATAAAAGCTAACGAAGACTTTCAAAATCATTCTGATCAAAGCGTGGTGGATTCATCTAACAGTGAAACCGTACCCGGTCAAGTTGCCCCAGATACCAGTGTAGATAGTTTATCTAAAAAAGAAGGTAAGATAAATTGGGAATTGCCTAAAAATGGCAATTTTATGCCAAATGTTGATGAGTCGGCATATCCTACAATTAATTCTAAAATATTAGATAACATTAAAAATGATACTAATACATTAGCTGCAATTCATATAGATCGTATGCGTGTAGGTGATTACAAAGGCATAGATCTACAAGGCGGTATGTTTTATCCTACAATATTAGAAAATTTAAAAAATGGTATTGTGTGGGCATTTAATTCAAAAGGAACGGCAAAATCAGTAGCAACACGAGCAAGAGTAAATAATGGTTATGTTAAACTTATTTTAATGCAGGAAGGTAATGTAATAGGAAATAAAACATTTAATAAAATTTGGTTTAATGATCTTAAAAACAATATTTCTAAAGGTAAAATTACTGAAGAAAAAGCATTAAAAACATTAAATGATGCGCGTGAAAAATTTGCCAAAAATGTTGTTAATGCCGAAGGAAAAGTTAAAAAAGGAAGCGGACATACTGAAGAATGGACATCTTTAGATCAGGCAGAAAAACAAATAGATTCGATGGCTCAAACAAAAAGAGCTTCAACGTATTACAAGAAAAGTAATACTAAGGGTAAAATATCATATCAATCATTGCTTACAAAAACGATGAGTAAAATGGGTATGCCTGATGCAATAGAAATTGTTAATAATATTGAAGATCCAAGATTTAAAAATATTCCAAAAGGTGCGGCAGTCGCTATAATAAAATTTGATCCTATTCAATCAAAAGCAGATATTAAAACCGCACAAGAACATGGAGTGCCAGAACATTTATCTTACAAGTATGTGTTAAAAGGAAAACCTGTAACTAAATTAGAACATTATCATGTTATTGATGAAAAGTTTCCTAAAACAAAAAATAAGATTATGACTCAAGCAAATTATGATTTTCCTATAGATCGCTCAATACCTAGTAAATCTCAAGCTGCTGGATCAATCAATTGGCAACAATGAACTTAGCAGACATATTATTTAACGCAGCAAGTGGTGGAGTTGTAGGTTCAATATTACATATTGGAACATCTATATTTGAAACTTGGCGCAAAAAGAAAGATGCAGAGGTAGATGTCATGTTGATGCAGGCCAAGGTTGCGGCTGCTGAAAAAGAAGCGGCTTGGAATGCATTTTCTAAGTCTCAGGAAAATAATGGATCAATTCAAATACCTGCAAATGCATCGCCTATAATGGTCAATGTATATCTGGCGGTAGATGCGTTTAAAGGATTTACACGGCCGGGCATCACTTGGGCGTTACTCTTTGTGCTGCTTTATGTCTTTTCTGTGTCACCAGTTGAATCACAAAAAGAAATGTTAAATCAGATTGTATTCGGTGCATTTACTAGCTTGTTCTGGTGGTTTGGATCACGTTATCAAAAACAGTAATTGACAAATTCAATAAAATGTATCAGCAGTTCTAATACTTAATGAAAACTACTGGTCTTTTTACGACCCACCGAGTGGACGTTGAAGTTGAAATTGATAAACCATTTAAACTGATTCCCTTTGGAGATATTCATAGGGATTCGGATATGTTTGCCGACGCTCACTGGAATCAATTTTTAACCTATGCTAAGAAGCAAAACAATGCGCTTTTTTTGGGCATGGGAGATTATACTGATGGGGTAAGTACCAGCGAGCGCATTGTATTAAGCGACCACAATCTGCACGATACTACTAAAACTAAGTTAAAAGATGTCTATAAGGGCGTGGCAAAGACTTTAGTAAATGAACTCTCCTTTATGCGTGGCCGACTGATAGGTATGCTAGGTGGTAATCATTACTTTGATTTTGGTGATGGTGACACAACAGACCACGTTTTAGCAGCTGCGTTAGGAACAAAATTTTTAGGGGTCTGTTCGTTTATACGTTTATCTTTAAAGTTTAAAGGCCGCACGAGACACAGGCAGTGCTTGGACATCTTTGCACACCACGGCAAGGGTGGTGGTGGATTGCCGGGCAGTACCTTTAATACTTTAGAAAAAATGTCTACCACGGCCATAGCGGATTTTTACCTCATGGGCCATGACCATAAAAAGGGATGCATCCCATCTACGCCTAGACTTGTTTTGACTACATCAGGCAATAATCCAGAGCTAAATGTGCGAGAGAAAACGCCGTGGCTTGGACGCACAGGATCATTTTTAAAAGCATATGAAAATGGCCGTATTTCCTATAACGTAGACGCTGGCCGTTCACCTGCTACGCTAGGATGGATAGAATTTGAGATCACTCCACGCCGCAGGCGCACCAATGGGAGCGATATAATTGAGTTTGAAATCAGGGGAACAACATAAATTTCTCCTCTGAAAATCACTTTTATTTAAAATAAACTTGACGTTAGGTTAATGTATTTTTAGGGTAGGCATTGTACCCATGAAAGCGTTAATTTTAATTTTAGCTTTAGCTAGCAGCGCGTCTGCTTCCGAAAGACTTATACCTGCTTTAATAGCAGTCGAGTCTAGCGGCCATAATAATCTCGTTGGCGACAACGGCAAAGCATATGGCTGCTTACAGATTCACCAAGAGGTGGTCGATGATGTCAATAGACTGTATCATATGAATTACACGCATGATGACTGTTTTAATCGCGACGCATCGATACGCATATGTCAACTTTACTTGCGGCATTATGCAAATAACCGATCCGATGAGCAGCAGGCGCGCGTGTGGAACGGCGGTCCGCTAGGTTATAAAAAATCAGCAACTATAAAGTATTGGAACCGAGTTAAACAATTTTTAAAATGAAAATTACTATTGGAATAGATCCCGGCGCGTCAGGCGGCAGAGCGTGGAACAAAGACAATCTAATCGGTTGCATACCTATGCCTGAGTCAATGCCCGATTTAATTGAGTT
>CAILQE010000014.1 GCA_903836325.1 uncultured Candidatus Saccharibacteria bacterium | reverse complement strand
CTACTCTAGGCTTGGAATTCATTCTTTCTATCTTCCTTATTTCCACAATATTGCTGTTGGTTGGTTCATCATTGTTATTTTCTGGTTGGTTGTTATCTCTACAGCTAATTCTGTGAATATTACAGATGGCCTAGATGGTTTAGCTGGTGGATTGTTATCTACATCATTTGCGACATATGCCTTCATAGCGGTGGTTGAAAATAAATATGCTTTAGCGGCGTTTTGTTTAACCATAGTTGGAGCATTAATGAGTTACACATGGTTCAATATTTTCCCAGCTAGATTTTTTATGGGTGACGTAGGCGCTTTTGCTATGGGGACTGCACTAGGATTTGTAGTCATGCAGACGAATACTATATATGTTTTGCCATTCGTTGGATTTGTTTACGTTATGGAAACAGGATCGGTAATAATTAATAGAATTTCAAAGAAGTTAAGAAATGGTAAAAAAGTCTTCCTTTCTTCTCCGATTCACCATCACTTCGAGGCTAAGGGATGGCCAGAAACTAAGGTGACTATGAGATTTTGGATTATTGGTCAAGCATCTAGCATTCTTGGACTAATTGTATTCTTATTCGGTAAAGGATTTTAGTAATGTATCAGGAGAGAAAAAGTCTTCATCGGGCATATCTTAAAGACGAGCCTGAGCTTGGGAGAAGACATAAGGGCGATCGTTGGTTGCTAATCATTTGTGCATTACTTCTAACAATTGGACTTACTGTTATTTATTCAATCGGACCCGCTCTAAGTGCTATAAACAATGTAAGCTCGACTTATTACACCTTCAAGCAACTATTAGCTATTGGGTTGAGCGTCGTAGGATTTATTATTGCTGCAACCGTTCCTCTAAAATATTGGAAAATTCACTATAAGTGGATCTTAGGATTGGCTATATTTGCAACATTATTAGCTGTAGTTCTACCTGTTAACCCTCAGTATCCGGCGCATCGATGGGTTAGGCTTGGTGGATTTTCTTTTCAATCAGTTGAGCTTTTGAAGTTCGGTATTATTATATGGTTTGCTAGTTTTCTGGCAGTGGTTATTAAAAATAATCAAATGAAAGAATTTGATAAGACAGCCAAACCAATACTTATCGCTATAGTCGTCATAGGAGCCCTTGTAGCCGCTATTCAAAGTGATTTAGGGTCGATGGCTGTAATTGTAGCTATATTCGTTTCTATGGCCTTTATAGCAGGACTCCCAATGAAGCGAGTAGCTTTGATTGGAGTTGCAATAGTTATAGGTGTTATTTTAATGATTTCTATATTCCCATATCGAAGAGCAAGGCTGGAAACTTACTTACACCCCCAAGCGAACTGTCAGGCATCTGGATATCAGGTATGTCAGGCGTTAATTGCTGTAGGATCTGGTGGTTTTTTTGGTTTAGGTCTTGGTAAGAGTGTTCAGGCTTATGGATATACACCTGAAGCAGGAAATGACTCAATATTCGCAATATTCGCAGAAACATTCGGGTTCTTTGGTTGTTCGTTACTACTTTTCTTTTATATGGCCCTATTTAGTAGGTTAAAAGATATTGCAGAACGCACAAGTGACGACTTTAGTAGATTGGTAATTGTGGGAATAATTGCCTGGATTGCTGTTCAGGCAAGTATAAATATTGGTGCTATGATCGGAATATTGCCTTTAAAGGGCATAACTCTGCCATTTATTAGTTATGGGGGAACATCGGTAGTATTTGTTTCATCTTTAATAGGTGTAGCTTTTCAAATATCAAGGTATACTAGTTATCAGAAAATAGGCATAAGAACTGAAGCTGATAGGAGCAAAAACAATGAAGATATTAGTAGTCGGAGGCGGATCGGGGGGACATATAACCCCGGTGCTCGCAGTAGCTTCCGAGATTAAGAAATTAAATCCTGAAATAAAGATAATTTATGTAGGACAAAAAGGTGATAGCCTCGGTGAGATTGCTAAATCTAATGACAATGTAGATAAGTTCTACTCTATTAGAGCAGGGAAGTTTAGAAGATATAATGAATCTGTAATAAAACAACTTTTAGATCTTCCTACAATAATAAAGAACATTAGAGACGCGGTCTTCTTAATTGTGGGATTTATTGAAAGTTATGTAATTATTGCAAGGGAAAAACCTTCCGTTGTCTTCTCAAGAGGAAGCTTCGTAGCCGTCCCGGTATCCCTCGCAGCTAAGATGAACAAGGTTCCATACGTTACTCACGACTCTGATCCAATTCCAAGTTTAGCTAATAAAATATTATCAAAATGGGCAAAACTACACCTTACAGCCTTGCCGATAGAGCTATACCCATATCCTTCAGAAAATACAATCAACACAGGCATACCATTGAATAAAAAATTTGTTCAGATAGACAAAAAGATAATGGAAACATACAGAAAAGAACTTAACATTCCTTTGAAGGCAAAAGTATTGTTTGCGATTGGTGGAGGGTTAGGAGCGGAAGAAATTAATATATCTCTTAGTGATATAGCAGGGCATTTATTAGATCAGCACAAAGATCTATATATCTACAACGTAGTTGGAATGAAGAATGAAAAAAGATATAACGATATTTATGATAAGAATTTATCTGAAGACAACAGAAGCAGAATGAAAGTTATTGGATTTACAGATACGGTGTATCTATATTCTGGAGCTTCAGATGTCGTTATTACCAGAGCTGGCGCAACTAATTTAGCAGAATTTGCAGTTCAAAATAAGGCTTGTATTATTATTCCCGGAGTTCATTTGACTTCCGGTCATCAGGTAGAAAATGCAAAAATATTAGCCGATAAAAACGCAGCAGTCTTATTTAATGGAGGCAACTTGGAGTCTGGTGGCAATAGGTTAGCGAATGCTATCAATAGTTTACTTTCCGACCCTAAAAGAAGAAAAGAACTAGAAAATAATATAAAAGAATTTTCTAAACCTAATGCTTCTACTGTCATAGCTAAAAAATTAATCGAAATTTCTAAAAATGAGACCTAGAAGAAGATTCTCTGAAGTTAAGAAGGAATTTAACGGAAAGAGAGAAGGGAACTATTATGCTACTTATAATGTAGTTAACAACTCTGTTAATAAGAATAGAAGGGAAGTGAAGGCTTCAGACATGGGTCCTATTCAGAAGTCGTATTTCTTTCAAAGAATTGGTTTCATATTTCTTTTAGTTACTCTAGTAATTAGTACTGGATATATCCTTAGGCTAGGGGATACGCCTATTATTAAATTCGTGGGAAGTAAGAATAATCAAAGATTAACAGATCAGACGCAGCAAGATTTATATAATAAGACTAAGAAAATACTAGATAGTTCATTCTTCAATAAAAATAAAGCAACTCTTAATATGAGCTACCTACAGAATCAGTTAAATTCATCCTTTCCTCAGTTTAGTAGTATAAATATAACGATACCCCTCATAGATAATAGGCCCGTTATAACCTTAACTGGATCAGAACCTTTATTTATTTTGATAAATACAACTGGTCAATATCTTATTAACGCTAAAGGTGCAGCTTTCTCAAGATCAGAAAATAATATAAATCTGGGTTATTTAGGTCTTAATAATATATACGATCAATCTGGGTACGATATTCAATTAGGTAAGTTGGCGCTGAGTTCTAGCGATGTTAGCTTTTTGCAAGAGATATCCTATCAGTTAACTTATAAAGGATATCATATAGATAAAATAGTACTCCCAGTGTCTTCTAGAGAGGCTGATGTGTATATAAAGAATACGAATTATTATATTAAATTTAATTTAAATTCTAATACACCCAAAGAACAGATAGGGACCTTCCTGGCTACTATAAGCTACGTTAAACAGAAAAATTTAGTAATAAATCAATATTATGATGTTAGGGTAGACGGACGAGTCTATTATAAGTGATCTCGGAAGTACTCTGCTTCACCCTACCTTGTTCGTATTTTGTTCAGCGAGTGATTTTATTTAGATTTTATAAAAAATACATATAACATTAGATTTTTATGAATAAGTCAAATATTTATAATATTCAGAAGGAAAGTAGGGGGTAGTGAAAAAAACCGTGAATAACCCTAAAAAGTATATTTTCACACTAAAACTGTGGATAAGTCAAATAGCGTCGTCTATTATTTTACGACCATATAAGCATATTTAAGGCGATATGTAGCGCATGAATAGGCCTATATAACAGTGGCAGTTTAATGCTTAATAAATATAGATGCTTCTACATTTTTTAACTTATTTTTAATATAAAAGCATAACTATTATAGGTTATTGCCCTACATCGAATCATCTACTTAGAATATATTAATGTCGTAAAAGATATATTGTGCGACACGAAATATATAACTTGGAATGGTTCACTAATCGCTCTACTACCACCCCGCTTCTAATGATTTTTTAAATAAAAAATATTTTTTATAATTTTATTTCTGCTCTACTTATTTTTTTAAATCTTTTTAAATATAATTTCCCTGACTTGTGTTGTGTTGCCTGTAGCTATATTAATTTATAATGTTCGTTATTTGTTCTGTAGTATATTAATTAATTAGATTCTACTATATAACGTTGATAAGCTTCTAAGATCTCTGCGTTTATTAATTTTCTAGTTTTTTCAGCATTATTCATATAATCATGTTGCAAATTGAAATACATCCTAGATTCATTTCTATAGCCGAAATTCCTCAGTGCTATTTGGCCGTATTCTTTAGCTCTGTGAGTATATTCTAAATATTTTTCTTCCAAATCCTTAATTTCATAAGCTATGTATTCTGCTTCATTTGGTGAGTAAATTCTCTCGCTATGATTGTCCATAATATTATTTCCTTTTAGGCTTCAGGGTCGTTTAACGCATATGTAGCTTTTGCTACGCGTTTAAATTGAGTTTTGCCCTGTAGATTTAGCAATATAGTAG
>CAILQE010000013.1 GCA_903836325.1 uncultured Candidatus Saccharibacteria bacterium | reverse complement strand
TAGCCACCTCCCAAATAGAGGTGGTTTTTTATTACAAAAACAGATAAACTTATAAATAATTTAGGGGATATAGCTCAGTTGGCTAGAGCGCTTCCATGGCATGGAAGAGGTCCGGGGTTCGAGTCCCCTTATCTCCACCAATTTTTAGCTTTTCCATCCCTCAGTTTCAAATACTGCAACAACTAATGCACATACTGATTCAGACATACACTTAATTCCACTTACGCTCATATTTATGGGCCCAAATTCCATTTCTCTATTTATTGCTAATGCACCTAAACTTTTAGTTATATTCTCTCTAACTTCTTCATCATAATGTCCTTCATGTTCAACTAGTAAGCCTCTACCGCTTTTTATATCTTGAACCCAGCCTATACCAGCCCAGGCTTCTTGGTGTATCTGGCTTGTTCTTGCTTGAGCCATTACTACGTAAAGCTTATCCCCCCACTGCGCATTAATTTTGGACGCTGAAGGTTTTTTAAATACATTGCTATCAGGTGGTATAACTGAACTTAAGTAAAGTAAATTGAAATTTGCCACCCCAGCATTTACTAAGGCTTTATCAAAAGCCGCTAATTCTGTTGGTCCTTCTCCACTCGAAGACACTACTTCTATATTCATCTACTTTAAGTATATAAAATATGGGATATATGCAAAGTTAATTTAAATAAATCTAAGGTATAATTAGCTTATGCAGGTTGTCATTAATGATCAAATTGTAAATTACACTATTAGCGGTAACGGTAAGAAGTTACTCATCCTTCACGGCTGGGGAGACAGTATTGCTAGTTATCCTAATCTAATTAAAGAACTATCGAACAAATACCAAGTTATTGCAGTAGATCTTCCAGGATTTGGTGGAACAAAAATATCTGCAGATAATTATACTCTTTCCAAGTACGCTAGCTTTGTTAAAGATTTCTTAATTAAAATAAACTCAGAAGATATATATATTTTGCTGGGTCATAGTAACGGTGGAGCTATTTCGGTTAAAGCTATTTCAGAAAATAAGGTCCATCCAACTAAGCTAGTTTTGGTTGGAGCTTCGGGAATTAGAAATCCAGATTCATCTAAACTTAAAGCTCTTAAATTATTTACTAAAACCGCCAAAGTATTAACAAGTCCACTTCCAAGTAAGACCAAGAATAATTTAAAGGGAAAGCTGTATAACAAGATTGGATCAGACTATTTAGTTAATGAAACACTTAAAGCTACATTCTCCGAAATAGTTAAAGAAGATATAAGGGAAGATATGAAAAACGTTTCTCAACCAACACTTTTGATGTATTCCGATGATGACGATAGAACTCCATTCGCTTTTGGAGAAACCTTCCATCAAATACTAAGCAACTCCACACTGGAGATGCTTCACGGCGGCGGGCACTTTCTAATTCATTCAGACCCTAAACAAATAGCAGATAGAATAAAGGACTTCGATAAATAAATGAAAAAACTAATTAATTCGCTAATTGTTTTCTATTCTTTAAAATTCGCTAAGACAATTACGTATATGCTACAAGTTTCAGAATATAGACCAGGAAAATATTTGAAATGGTTCTGGTCTACTGATGACTTTTCTAAAGTGATAACCAGACAACAGCTAGTAAAGACTTCCAAAGCTAGAGCAATAGTGCTTGGTATTAATCTTGGTATCGCTATAGAAATACTCACAGGATTAGTAATCATGTTCCTTGGTGCAAATAATAAAATAATTGGCGGTGTATATTACGGAGCTGCTCTAATAATTGTTTATCCAATAATTTGGTCGCAGGGAATTGGACTACTAGTTTTTATGGCTCGAGTTCTTTTAATAAACCCAGATGAAAAAAAGAAGATTGAAGCTTCTAAAAAAACTTTTTCTAAAACTAAGGCTACAAAAATAGCAGTTCTTGGTAGTTATGGTAAAACCAGTATGAAAGAACTATTGCTTAAAGTTTTGTCTAAATCTATGAACGTATCTGCTACTCCAGGAAATATGAATGTTGCAATTTCTCATGCTAGATTTGCCAATAAATTCACTGGAAACGAAGAAATTGTTATTATTGAATTCGGTGAAGGTGCTCCTGGAGATATAGCTAAATTTGCAAATAATACAAAACCAGACATCGCCATTATTACCGGCCTTTCTCCTGCTCATTTAGATAAATATAAAACTCTTGAAGCAGCAGCTAAAGATCTTTTCTCAATATCTAAATATGTCAGTTCTAAGAAGGTGTATGTAAACTTAGACAGCAAAGAAACTAATAAATATGTAACAGAAAAAGAAATTGGATATAGCGAAGAAGGTGCGCTAGGATTCAAAGTCAGTGAAGTATCTAATTCACTAAAGGGTATTTCTTTTACTCTTTCAAAAGGAAATAAAGTATTAAATGTTAAATCTAAACTAATTGGAAGGCACCAAATAGCTCCTCTAAGTTTAGTTGCTGCTCTAGCACTGCAGCTTGGAATGAAATCGGCGGATGTAGAGGGGGCTCTTAGAGAAACAGAAGCCTATGAACACAGAATGGCTCCAAGAGATCTAAACGGCGCTACAATCATCGACGATACGTATAACGGTAATCTAGAAGGAGTCAGAGCCGGAACTAATTTACTTAAAGAAGTTAAAGCCAGAAGAAAGATTTATGTAACACCAGGACTTGTCGATCAAGGAAAGTTAAATAAGCAGGTACATAATGAAATGGGTGAGTTAATAACTAAAGCTAACCCAGATATTGTAGTTCTTATGAAAAACTCTGCAACTAACTTTATTAAAGAAGGACTTCACAAAGAAAACTTCAATGGACAACTAATTATCGAGGATGACCCCCTTCATTTCTATAGTAATTTAGCTAGTTTTACGGCTAACGGTGACGTCATTCTGATGCAGAATGACTGGACAGATATATATAAATAAGGCTAGTTAATTTGCTAGTAAGCATAAAAATAACTAGAATATATAGTAATGGAAAAAATAGCAGTAATATTCGGCGGTAAATCAGCAGAACACGATATATCTATTATTACGGCGATATCAACAGTTATTAAACCCCTAGAACTAACAAAGAAATACTTAGTTGTACCTATTTACATAACTAAAGATGGTAAATGGTATTCCGATCAAAAACTAAAAGATATTAATAGATACACCAAGAAAGATATTTCTGAAACTTTAAAAAAGTTAAAACCAATTTCACTGAGTTTCGATAACGGACTTGAACTACTTAGACAATCTAAATTTGGTAAAGTATCAAAAGAAAAGATTGATGTAGTTTTCCCGAGTATGCATGGAACATATGGCGAAGACGGAACTCTAACGGGACTACTTGAAATGGCTAATGTGCCATTTGTTGGATGTGACACTGCTGCAAGTGCAGTAGCCATGAATAAGGTTCTAGCTAAGAAAGTCGCACAGAGCTCAAATATTAACGTTGTTAAGTACGAAAGTTTCAATAAGGTAGATTTTAAGTCTGGACTAGATAAAATAAGCGATAAAGTTAAATCTAATCTTAAATTCCCAGTATTTGTTAAACCAGCTCACCTTGGATCCAGCATTGGAATTTCTCGAGCCAAAGATGAAAACGATCTTAAAAATGCAGTAGAGCTAGCATTCTTCTATGATGACTTAATCCTTGTTGAAGAAGAAGTAGGTAACCTTATAGAAGTTACTCTGCCAATAATTGGAAACCATCAACTAACTCCTGCTTTCTTAGAAAAACCACTAACTAAAGCAGAAGATTTCTTTGACTTCGATACTAAATATCTTCAAGGTGGAAAAAAGGGTTCTAAAGGAGCCAAAGGTTCTCAAGGTTATTCTGAAGTACCAGCTAAGTTAGACCGAGAACTATATAGAAAAGCAGAAGAAGTAGGACTTAGCGTGTATAGAGCACTAAATCTTAGCGGAATATCTAGAGTGGATATGCTAATTGACTCAAAGACTAATAAAATATATTTCAACGAGGTAAATCCTCTACCCGGTGGACTATATATTCACAACTGGATAAAGAAGGGTATTTCTAATACTGAAATGGTTGAACGATTGGTTGAACTAGCTAAAGATAAATATAACGAGAAAAATTCTATTAATACCAAGTTTTCAACTAGCTATCTTAGACAATTCTAAAAACCTTTTCTCCATCTGATATAATCTAAGCAGTTATGAAGAGATTTGATCCTAAAAGCTATGAGACTAAATGGCAAGAGCAGTGGCTTGAATCTAAAATATATTCAGCAAAAGATAATAAAGATCTTAAAAAGAAATATGTTCTAGAATTCTTCCCATATCCTTCTGGTGCAGCTATGCATGTTGGACATGTTCGGAACTATGCAATCGGAGACGTAATTGCACGTTCTTCAAGAATGCATGGATTCAATGTTCTTTACCCTATGGGCTGGGACGGATTTGGACTTCCTGCTGAAAACTACGCAATCAAGAATAAACTAAGCCCTAAAGTAGCTATTAAACAAAATACAGATAAGTTTAAGAAACAACTTAATCAAATGGGCTTTAGTTATGACTGGGATAGGGAAATAAATAGTACTGACCCAGATTATTACAAATGGACTCAATGGTTCTTCTTACTTTTATTTAAAAAAGGTTTAGCGTATCAACAAGAGAGCTTGCAGTGGTGGTGTCCAATGGATAAGACTGTTTTAGCAAACGAACAGGTAGAGAATGGTCAATGTTGGAGATGTGGTTCGGTTGTTGAAAAGAAAGCATTAAAGCAATGGTTCTTTAAGATTACTGATTACGCCGACAGACTTCTTGATGATTTAGAAGATCTTAATTGGACAGATTCAATTAAGAACATGCAAAGAAACTGGATAGGTAAGAGTAAGGGTGCAGAATTAGATTTCTTAGTCGAAAACAAAGACTCATTTGTTCGGGTATTCACTACACGAGCTGACACTATTTACGGCGCTACTTACCTAGTACTCGCTCCAGAACATCCTATGGTTGAAGAATTAATAACTGATGAAAATCGACAGAAAGTTAAAGAATATAAGAAAGCTACAGAAGCTAAATCAGATATTGAAAGACAAGAAACGAACAGGGAAAAAACAGGTGTATTTACTGGTTCTTACGCGGTTAATCCTGCAACTAAAGAAAAAATTCCTGTATATATTTCTGACTACGTTTTAGTTGGCTATGGAACAGGTGCAATTATGGCAGTTCCAGCACACGATCAAAGAGACTACGATTTTGCTATGCAATTTAACTTAAGTATCAAACAGGTAGTTGAAGGAGATGAAAAACTAGAAGATCATGCGATTGTAGCCGAAGGAAAGATGATTAACTCTGGTAAATATGACGGACTTCCTTCTAGTGAAGCTAGAGAAAAAATTGTAGCAGACCTAGAGCATAATAAAACAGCTAAAGAAGTTACTAACTACAGAATGAGAGATTGGTTGATCAGCAGACAAAGATATTGGGGAGCTCCTATTCCAATTATCCACTGTGATGACTGTGGAGCCGTAGCTGTAAAAGAAGAAGACCTTCCGGTATTACTCCCAGATATGGATAATTTTGAACCAAGTGGAGACGGTAGAAGTCCATTAGCTAACGACCAAGACTTTATTAATACAAAATGTCCTAAATGTGGCAAAGATGCTAAAAGAGAAACTGACACTATGGATGGTTTCGCTTGTAGTTCTTGGTATTTTTTAAGATTTGCAGATCCTAAAAATAATGAAAAAGCTTTTGAAAAATCCCTTTCTGACCTATGGTTGCCAGTAGACGAATATATTGGTGGAGCTGAACATGCCGTTATGCATCTTCTTTATGCACGTTTTTGGACTAAAGTTATGTTCGACGAAGGGCTAATTAACTTCAAAGAACCATTCACCGCACTTAGAAATCAGGGTATGATCTTAGCCCCAGATGGAAATAAGATGAGTAAATCTAAGGGTAATACTATTGAGCCTGACGAGCTAATATCTAATGGCTATGGAGCAGATAGCATTAGAATCCTAGAACTATTCCTCGGACCATGGGATCAATCTGTAAATTGGAGCACTGAAGGCCTTAGCGGCACATATAAATTCCTACAAAGAGTATGGAATATTACCACTAAGAATCTAGATGCTTTTAAATCAAAAGAAATGCATGCAGATAAAGAAATTGAAATGCTTAAGAATAAGTTAGTCATGAAAGTAACTAAAGATATTGAGAAAATGAGCTTCAATACAGCAATTGCGGCAATGATGCAGTTCGTAAATGAAATGTATCTTATTGAAGCTAAGGGTAATTTCTCAAAATTTAGTTTTGCAGCAGCACTAAGCGACTTGCTTTTAGTACTTGCTCCTTTTGCTCCACATATTACTGAAGAATTATGGCACGACATAGGCAATAAGGAATCTATTCACTTACAAAATTGGCCTAAATACGACGTTAAACTAACTCAATCTGAAAAAGTTAAACTCGTAGTACAGATCAATGGAAAATTAAGAGATCTAATTGAAGCAGAAAATAATCTCACTGATGAGCAGATTCAACAACTTGCTATGAATTCTGAAAAAGTTAAACCACATTTGAGCGGAAAAACACTTAAGAAAGTAATTGTTGTAAAGAATAAGCTAGTAAACTTTGTGGTCTAGAGCTCTTTGAAAAACATTACCAAAGTGCTATAATATAGCTCAGATAAATAAGTAAAACAAATTTAATTTTAAAAAATATAAGATTAAGATTAATTTTGTATAAGTAAAGGAATAAATATTTCATGGGTAAACCAAAGAAACGAACCAGTCCAACCAAGCGTGGCACAAGAAGAAGTCACCTTGTATTAAAACTAGCTAGAACTGTTAACGGTAAGTCACCTGTTAAGGTTAAAACTACTATTCACGACACTGGCAAAAATACTAAGTAATTAGTAAAATACCTCACCTTAAAAATTTAGAATATATCAATCATAAAGCTTAAAATAAGTCACATAAGGAACAATAAATAAATGGCATCAAATAGACACTTGGGTAGAATAATCGCCTTCCAAACTCTTTATGAAGAGGACTTTAGACTAGCTGCTGAAGATAAGGATTTTGATCTTGATGAGGTTATGAATAGAAATATCCAGAGATATGCAGATATTGTTGGAGATAAGCAGTATATAGGCGATCTTACTAAGGGCGTAAGCGAACGAGCCAAAGAGTTAGACGATGTAATTGCACCTAACGCTCCTGAATGGCCAATCGATCAGATTTCTAGAATGGATAAAATAATACTTCGAATCGGAGTATACGAACTGTACTACAACAAAGATATACCAACAAAAGTAGTAATTAACGAAGCTATTGAACTAGCTAAGGCTTTCGGAGGAGAAAATTCCTCTAAGTTCATTAACGGAGTGCTCGGAACAATATTTAAGAAAATAGAAGAAGAGAAAGGAGGAGCTAAGAAATGAAAATAAATCCAATATCTAAAATCCCTAACATCAAACACATGCCTCATTTCAGAAGGCCTTCTATAAGTGAAGTTATTCACGAAACTACTTCAGGAGGAATTGTCTTTAGAAAAAATTCCAAAGGTGAAGTAGAAATTCTTCTAATTAAAGATGCTAAAGACAGATGGACAGTTCCTAAAGGTCACGTAGAGCCAGGTGAAGAGCCAGGTGCTACAGCTGAGCGAGAAATTAGAGAAGAAACTGGACTTAAAGACATGGAAGTTTATTCATGGCTTGGTAAAGTAAATTTCCGTTACAGAAGAGACAAATCTTTAGTTCTAATGACTATGCATATTTGGCTAGTGGAAGGACTGGGAAACACAGATGAACTTAATCCGGAAGAGTGGCTTAAAGACGTTAAATGGATGCCTTCTAATGAAGCGCTAGATAAAATTGCCTATGACGATATAGGAAAATTGATGCTAATTGGTCTTAAAAAGATTCGAGAAGGTAAGTACTAAAGATTATGGAAGATAAGAGATATCAAGATTTTGCTGAAGATAAACTAAATCTTAAATTTAAGAATTTAGATTATCTTATCTCTGCTTTTACTCATAGAAGTTACCTTAATGAACATAGGCAAATAAAGCTAGATCACAATGAAAGACTAGAATTTCTAGGAGACGCAGTTCTAGAGCTTGTTGTAACTGAATTCCTCTATACTACTTATTCTGAACCAGAAGGAATCTTAACAAACTGGAGATCATCTCTAGTTAGAACAGAATCTATAGCAGCTGCAGCTCATAAACTAGGTTTTGAAGAATACCTAAGACTATCTAAGGGTGAAGCAAGGGGTACCGATAGAGCTAGAACTCAAATACTTGCTAATAGTTTTGAAGCTGTCATCGGAGCAATTTATCTAGATCAAGGCTATGACAAGTCTAGAAAATTTATTGAAGATAATATTATTTCCACTTTCGATGAAATTCTAAAAACAGGTGCTTGGTTGGACCCTAAATCTAGATTACAAGAACTTGCTCAGAGCAACGAAACTCAAACTCCTCAGTACAGAATACTTAAGGAAGAAGGACCTGATCACGATAAAACTTTTAAGGTTGGAGTATATGTAAATGGCGAACTTAGAGGTGATGGTGATGGACCGAGTAAACAAGAGGCTCAGCAACAAGCCGCACAGCAAGCTCTAAAGTTTTATGAAAAGAGCAAGTAAGGTTGACAACTTCGGTGTTAATCTGTAAAATATGCTAAATAATATAATAATACTTAATATATTTTAAGAAAGTGAGTTAATTAAAGCTTAATGTTAGTAATTCGTTTACAGAGAATCGGTAGAAGTGGACACGCAATGTTCAGAATTGTTATTCAAGATTCCAGAAGATCTCCTAAGAGTGGTAAGGTAGTTTCTCGAGTTGGTAGCTATGATCCTCATGCTAAAGTAGTAACTCTAAAAAAAGAAATTGTACAAAAATTCTTAGATAATGGTGCTCAACCATCTCCTCGTGTAATTAGAATTCTTGAAAAAGAAGGACTTAAATTACCTACATGGGTAGAAAAATCTCTTAAAAGGGAAAGAACTGTTCGAAATCCTGAAAAAAGACGATCTACAACTCCAGTTGTTGAAGAAACACCTGTTGAAGAACCAGCAGTAGAAACTCCAGTTGTTGAAGAAACACCTGTTGAAGAACCAGCAGTAGAAACTCCAGTTGTTGAAGAAACACCTGTTGAAGAACCAGCAGTAGAAACTAAAAAATAATTCTCTATTCTACGCTTGGTCTTTGATATAATAATTTTATTAAGTATTAACATACGGAGGTTACCATGGATAACAGTATAGACACTCAGTTTATCGACTTTATCGTAAAGTCTTTGGTTAGCAAACCAGAAAATGTAAAAATTGAAAGAAGCATCGATGAGAAAGGTGTTCTTCTAGAATTAACAGTAGATCCAGAAGATCTAGGTAGAGTAATTGGTAAAAGAGGAGCTACTGCACAAAGTATTAGAACTCTTCTAAGAGCTTTAGGAACTAAGAATGAAGCTCGTTACAATCTAAAGATTATAGACAACGGCGAACCTAGACCTGAACGAAGATACGAACCGAGAGATGAAGTACGTCATGATGAAAACAAAGACACTTCAAATCATCAAGAATATGAAACAAGCCTTCCTGTTGAAGAACCAGCAGTAGAAACTCCAGTTGAAGAACCAAAAGTAGAATCTTCTGACAAGTATTCTAAGACTCGTGCAGAACTAGAAGAACTAGACGATCTAGATTTATAGAAAACTCCTTGCAATAGGCTAATGTTTAAGATAAAATAAGGAACATTAGTTCTTAAAAAACTATACTTTAAAAACAAAAAAAGCTTTTGCGAGCCACCAATAAAAAGGTGGGAGCTTTATGTGAAGCAATAAGCCGGGGTAACCCGGTTTTTTGCTTTTATAGGTATACTTAAATTATGAAGATTCAAATAATATGTTTATTCCCGGAAATGTTTGATGGTGTTTTAAATAACAGCATGCTTTTTAAGGCACAAAAAAATAAACTTGTGGAATATTCCATTATTAACCTTAGGGACTTCGGAATAGGCCCTAGAAAGACCGTAGATGACACTCCTTATGGTGGAGGAGATGGCATGCTTCTAATGATAGAGCCATTAGTTAATGCTATTGAACATGCTAAGAATATTGATCCCGAAGCAGTAGTTATATTACCTACTCCCGCCGGAGAAGTATATAAGCAGTCTGATGCTAAGAAATTAGTTAATGAAAAGGGCCTTATTATTATTTGTCCTAGATACGAAGGATATGACGAAAGAGTTAAGAACTGGGTAGACTATTCATATCGAATTGGTAATTATGTTTTAACTGGAGGAGAAATTCCAGCAATGGTAATTATTGATTCTGTAACTAGATTAATACCAGGAGTTTTAGGTGGGGAATCTAGTGCTGAAGTAGAATCCTTTTATGAAGACGATCAAACAATTGAGTTCCCTCAGTATACTCGACCTGAAGAATATGGTGAGCTGGCCGTTCCTAAAGTATTACTTAGCGGTAATCACCAAGAAATAGCAAAATGGCGCACACAAAACTCTAAAAAACAGATATAATATAGATATAAATAAGGAGGGTAATTATGAAGTTTATTAAACCGGTATATGCTCACTGTGATTTACCTTGCGGAATATATGATCCAGCTCAAGCATTGATAGAAGCTAAAAGTCTTAAAGCTATATTAGCAAAATACGATTCTCTAGATGATCACAACAAAACTAGAGCAATAATTATTAAAGAAGAAAGAGCTGAACTTGTTAAACATCACCTAATGGTTTTATGGGCGGATTATTTTAAGCCTGAACTAATTGAAAAATACCCTCAGCTTCATGACATGTTCCATAAAGCTATTAGACAAGCTAGCGAAGTTAAGCATCACCTCGAAGAAGCTGAAGCAGATAAGCTAATAGAACAAATAAATGCAATTTCGGATATCTTCTTTGAAACTAAGAAAGTCTAAATTTATTTTAAGAAGAGTAGTTGGTGAGAGTATGCTCCCAACCCTAAAACCTGGAGAATTACTTCTTGGTATTAATACTAAAAGAATAATGCCGGGAGATATTGTGATTGTGAATCATAATGGCCTAGACAAGGTTAAAAGAGTTAAGGAAGTAAATAAAGAATCGGTATATATTCTCGGAGATAATCCAAAAAAAAGTAGCGATTCCAGAGATTTCGGTTTTATTGACAGAAGCAAGATTATAGCCAGAGTAATTTGGCCAATATTTGTAGACTTATAGATACCATAAAGTGGATTTATCCACAGGCTTGTTGTAAATTCTATCTTGCTCATGCTTGCATGTGGATAACTATGTATTTAATATTATAAGTACCACTGTGAGGTGGTTGGCGGGAAACCTTCAAAAGTTATCTGCCGTGACCGACTACTAAGCAATTAGATGGTCAGGCCACAAAGAAAAAGAGCTCTTCTTACCCTAAAAAGTAACCAGAGCTCTTTTTTTATTTCTAATATTAACTTCAGTGCGCCAAATCACTTATTACTCACAAGACGATATCCGTATCCATGAACGGTTTCAATTATCTGTTTTTTGAATGGTTTATCTATTTTGTCTCTAAGATTCTTTATATGAACATCTAGAGAATTTGACCAAGGTTTATATTCTATATTCCAAACATGTGTAGAAATGGAAGTTCTTGACATTATCTTATCTGGATTCATCATAAGGCATTCAAGTATCGCAAATTCTTTTTTTCTAAGTTCTATGGTTCTGTAGCCATCACGAGTTACCGAATGTTTATCTTTATCTAGTACTAAGTTTTCTGTTTCAACAATCTTACTAAACTCTTTTGAACTAAGTAGTCTTTTCTTATGAACGGTAAGTCTTGCTTCGAGTTCTCCTAGACTAAAAGGTTTTACTATAACGTCGTCAGCGCCAACATTAAATAAATCTAACTTAGCTTTAAGGTCACTGTTACTAGTTAAAATAAAAATCGGGGCTATAACCCCGATTGATCGAATCTTGCGGCAGAGCTCTCTGCCGGATATGTCCTGTATATTCAGATCTAATATCGCTAAGTCTATTCGCTGTTTATTGATAATATTTAAAGCATCATAGCCTGTAGATGCTGTATTTAGACAAAAACTTCTACCAAGAGCCACTTTTAGAGTGTTCCTAGTTTCCGTATTACCTTCGATTAATAGTAGTTCAATTTCGCCCATAAAATTTCAGTCATTAATTTAAGCAATCAATCATAATTAAACATAAAATTAACATTTAATCAATAATATTATTAAATACTTTAAGTATTTTTTAATAAATTGTTATTTAACTTCTTAAAAATATATTGTGCTTAAGTATTTTTGGGAACAGTTGAGATATTAAAAATCTATCATTTATGATATAAATAAGATAGTTAATAACCGTAAAATCAGATTAATTTTAGCTATATATTTTTGAAAAAAGTAAGGAGAAAATAAAAATGAAAAAAGGATGGTACGCAATCATTCTTTTTCAAATTGCATTGGTTATATTTGTAGTATCTTTAATTAATACAGGCAGCACAAATATCTCATCATTAAGAATCGTTTCCGCAGAAAACTTCTGGGGTAGTTTAGCTTCACAGATTGGCGGAGATAAAGTTCAGGTAAGTAGTGTAGTAAGCGATCCTAATGCCGACCCGCATGAATTTGAAAGTAGTTCTAAGAATTCAAGAGATATCTCTTCAGCTAGATTAGTTATTGTTAATGGTCTTGGATATGACTCATGGGCTAATAAACTGATCGACGCTAATCCTAGTTCTAATAGAGACGTATTAAACGTAGGGGATTTTCTTAATCTTAAAACAGGTGACAACCCACACGTTTGGTACAGCATAAAATATTCTAAAATGGTTTCTAATCAAATATATAACAAGTTATCTCAAATAGATCCGGAGAACTCTAGTTATTATTTAAATAATTTAAATAATTTAAATAAGTCTTTAAATTATCTTTCGTCGTTAGAGTATTCTATTAGCAATTATTATGCATCAACTGACGTAGCTTGCACTGAATCTGTATTTTATTACATGGCTCAAGAAATGAAACTCAATCTAATTTCTCCGGCATCATTTATGCGATCTGTTAGCGAGGGAAATGAGCCTCCTTCACGTAGTGTCGCTACTTTCATTGATCAAATTAATTTAAAACAACCAGCAATTTTAATATATAATCAACAAACAGAAACTCCCATAACTCAGTCAATGAAAAGCTTAGCTATCAAAAATGGTATAAAAACCTTAGGTATTACCGAAACTATGCCTAACAAAATGAATTATGTGCAGTGGATGAATAATCTAATTAACCAAATATATAAAGATCTGAGAAATGAATAACGAAAATATAATTCAAGCAAAAAATGTTACAGCCAAGTATGGTAAAAGAATAATTTGGAATGATGCCAGCTTTAGTTTGAGCGCTGGTCAATTTGTAGCAGTATTAGGTCCTAATGGATCAGGAAAATCTACTCTTTTTAAACTTCTACTTGGTCTTAAGAATCCTTCGTCAGGTAAGCTATTACTTTTTAATGAAGAACCTAAAGAGAACGCTAAGTTAATTGGTTATATACCTCAACGTAGAGGAATCGATCAGGATACCAACTTTGATGTTTTCGATTTCGTTAAACTAGGCTTAAGCGGACATAAGCTCGGCTTTAGTCTTTTTCCTAAAAAAGAAAATATTAAAACCGAAAATGCATTGAAGTTAGTGGATGCTTATAAATTTAAGAATAAGGCACTCGGTGAATTATCCGGAGGAGAGCTACAAAGAGTATTCTTAGCCCAGGCACTAATAGGTGAACCGAAAATATTATTACTTGATGAACCTCTAGCTAATCTGGATCTAAAAAGAGAGAGCGAGCTCGTTAAGCTCGTCAAAGATCTGGCTGTGTCTAAAGGCATTTGTGTTCTGCTTATTGCTCATGATCTAAATCCACTACTAGGAGCAATAGATAAGGTTATATATGTAGCTAACCGTCAACTAGTTAGTGGTGGTGTGGATGAAATAATTACTTCCAAAAAATTAACTCAGCTTTATGGTTCAGATATCGAAGTTATCAAAGACTCAAAGGGAAGACTGGTGATCCTAGGAGCAAGAGAGGTAGAACACCATGTTTAATATATTAGCCTCAGCAAATTTCTGGCAGTACGCATTTATGAGGAATGCACTTATTGCGGGCGCAGTAACTAGCGTTGTTGCAGGTATAGTCGGATATTTCGTAGTTCTTAGAAAGCTATCTTTTGGTGCGCATGCATTATCTCACGCTGGCTTCGCAGGAGCAGCAGGGGCGGTGCTTCTGGGCGTTAACCCACTTTATGGTCTATTGGCTTTTACTATATCTGGTGGACTAGCAATGGGAATACTTGGCAAGAAAGCATTCAATAGAGATGTTCAAGTCGGTACTGTTCTAGCATTTATGTTGGGACTTGGAGTTTTATTCATTAGTTTATATAAAGGCTACGCAACTGAAGCTTACTCATTACTTTTTGGTGAAATTCTAGGAGTATCTCACGCTGACGTCATAGCTAGCCTAATAGCTGGAGGATTAGTTCTTCTAGCAATATTAATTAGTTACAGACCTCTACTATTCTCCTCAATTGATGAAGACGTAGCTGAAGCAAGAGGAGTAAATAACTTGGGATATAGTTTATTCTTTATGGTTCTACTTGCTATCACAGTTTCTATTGCAGTTAAAGTAGTAGGAGTGCTTCTAATATTCGCACTTTTAGTGACTCCAGCTGCCGTAGCTAATAACCTAACTAGAAAACCACCATTCGCGATGTTTATATCTGCGATATTGTCGCTAAGCGCAACCATATTCGGACTAATTATTAGTTTCTATATAACTTTGCCAGTTAGTTTCATAATTATTTCTATAGTATTCGCAGAGTATCTACTAGTTATCGTCTTGAAGAAATATAACCTTCTATAATAAAAATATAATTTACATTCTATGCTTGCCGGGAGTATATTCTTATTATGGGTGGCGTTAAATTTAATTCCAATTTTTCAACTTATTTACTTAAATTTAGCGATCACAATTTATTCAATGAAGAAAATCTAGAAAAAACACTTCAATTATTACATCTTAATAAGTTGAAACTTAAAATCAATATAAATTCCAATGTGCAAGGTATAAAAGTTTACTTATATTTTGACAAAAAAGATTTACATAAAATTAAGAACATATTCAAAACATTTTTGATAGATGTTTTTTTTGAGGAAATAAAAATTGAAGAAAATTCAGATTATCGCAGTTACGGCTTAAAGAAACATTTCTCCATTCCTATTAAATTCGATGGTTTAAATTCGAACGAAATACTCTATAAAAAAACATTATCATTCAAATCCAATGAATATTTAAGTTTTTCGATGGATCTTAAGCCATATCAGTCTATAAGAATATACTTTTTAAGAAAAGAAATTATAGCCGGAAAGAAGATACATCTTCGGATATTCAATCCATTTATTTTTCCAAGCATAATGTTCTTTTATGTAGATAAAAGTATTAATACATTGTTAAACAAAAGCAGGAGAAGATTTCTTAACAATAAGAATGACGTAGATAAGCTAGATAAATTATTCTCAAATTTATTTAAAGTAGATTTCAAGATATCTTCAAATAAAGAAGATATTATTGAAGAATACATAAATAATATAAATTCTAATTCAACACAAAAATTGAGTTCTTCTAAAATGCATAAAGTTAATAGTATATTTTCCAGTAAAGAAATATCTTCAATTTTAAATATTCCAGGGAATGAAGAAATAGGTGTTAAAGAAAATATAGAGAAAATTAAACATTTTGAGCCAAGCTATAATCTAACTAAATCAAACCTCATTAAACTTGGAACTAATTATAAAAATATGAATAGATATATTGGATTAGAGCAATCTGCTAGAGAAAAGCATCTGCTAATACTAGGTTCAACTGGAGCGGGTAAATCCACACTACTTAAAAACATGATCAATCAGGATATAGAGAGCCATAGAGGATTAACTTTAATAGATCCTCACGGTGATCTTGCTAAGGATATAAGAATTAAGAATAGAGGAGTTCTCTATCTGGATCCAATTAAATCTAATATACGAATAAATCTTTTAGAGCGAAAATTTACAAAAACTGATTTTCGATATAAATTAGAAACTGAAAAAATAACTGAGAACGTTATATCAGTTTTATCTAAGCTATTTTCTAAGGACGACGAGATGGGGCATAAGATTGAATTTGTACTTAGAAATGCATCTTATCTAGCTTTAGAAAAAGATAATGCCAATCTATATACAATATATAAAATACTGCTTGATCAGGATTATAGAAATGAACTAGTTAATAATTCTTCAAATATTGTTTTAAAGAATTACTGGAAGAATGAATTTAATAAGTCAGGGGATTATCAAAAGGTTAAGATGATCTCTGGAATAACGTCTAAAATTGGTAGATTAATAAACTCATCACTTCTTGGAAGTATATTCAATTCATATAAATCTAATATAAATTTTGAGGATGTAATATTAAATAAAAAAGTATTAATTTGTAATCTATCTAAAGGAGATATCGGCGAACACACTTCAAGCTTACTTGGTAGTCTCATAATAGCTAAACTACAACTTGCTGCATATTCAATGAGCGCCGTAGATGAATCAAGCAGAGTAGACCATTATCTATACATAGATGAATCACAGAATTTCGCAGGGAATACACTTAAAGAATTAATAAGTGAAGCTAGGAAATATCACCTATATTTAAATCTTGCTCAGCAGAGTTTAGCTCAGCAGGATGATAGTTTTAATCAAATACTTTTATCTAATGTCGGAAACATAATTACTTTTAGATCAAGTTCTCCGAAAGATAGTTCACAATTATCTAAATTATTCGGTAGTATCAACGATAGAAATATCCTAGATCTGCCTAGTTATAATTTCTATTTAAGAAATGTAACTGGAATAAGTCCAATAGTTGTAAATGGTAGGGTTGTAAACTAATCTTTCTCTTTAATAGAACCAGTTCGATACAATCTCATAACTGTAGCTACTACTAATACTGCTAGTAAGAAGATCATGAATATTCTAAAGATTCCGTACTTAAGATCTGTTCCTGCCCCAAGTGCATGAATAAATACCATTATTGCAGCGATATATGAAGAGTAGTGCACCCATTTCCACAGCTTCTTCTTGGTATCTATCCAGCCAAGACTAGTTAGAACTATAAGGAATACTAGATACATTGAAATTATTCCAAATGCCACAACGAACATTCCGAAATTAACTCCGAATAAACTTGTTCCATTTGTATATTTGTTTAAGAAGGGTACAAATATCTGGGGAAGAGAGAAGCTTACGTAGTGATCAAAAAGTAAAAATATAACGTGAACTAGAATCGCAAAAACTAATCCAAAGGCAATTGCTTTATGTATAGCCCAAGCTTTTATCGGCTCTATATACTTATAGGTTAAACCAGTTATATGTCCTATTCCAGAAATCATAAGTAAAAACATTAGAAATAAAGCAGCAAATCCAGCTCCTCGTATAAAATACCAAGCCCAAGAACTTCCTATTCTGGAAGTAGTTAGTTGTAGTGCGGTGCTAGCTAAAATATTGTAAACCATAGTTATGATGACCTCGATACTGGTGCCTGATAGTTATTATTGGTATTACTAACTGTACCAGTATTTGATTGGTTGTCGATAGAGTTTGATGCGCTGGCAGGCGCTGGTGATGTTACCTTAGGAAGATGCTTAGGTACATATCTAACGAGATCTAACATGCCGATAGAAACTATGCCGGCTAGCACTAATGCTCCACTAGCCATATATGTTAATTTTGAAATACTTCTGCCTGATATGTTTCTAATTTGACTACTTTCTGAGAAAGATTCAGTTATTATTCTTTCTTCGCTAATACCCAAACTTTCTAGATAGGTAGTCATATTTGTGGTAAATAACTTAGGACCACAAATAAAATATGTGTTAGTTAGGTAGTCTTTATTAACAATTCTTTCTATATGAGATTTTTCTATCATTCCATTAACTACTTTTATGTCTAATTTTTTATCTTCCTCGGAAGTAATAAAAGGAATTAATGTAAAGTTCGAATATTTTTTAGTTAGAGCTATCAGCTCATCAATATAAGTCATACTTGAGCTATACTTTGCTGAATATAGAAGAAGAATCGGTAATTTATTTCCAGAAGAAAGCAAAGATCTAATTATAGACATATTAGGTGTTATACCAATTCCACCTGCTATCAAAACTATATATTCATCAAGTTTCTTATCTACGACGTAATCACCATAAGGACCAAGTATATCTATCTCGGTGCCTCTGGGTAGTTGAGTTAAAGAATCGGTAAATACTCCGCCGATTCTAATTCCTAATTCAATTGTATTTTGTCCTGGAATGGAAGTTATTGAAAAACATCTGTATGGAGATTTTCTTCCATTCTTAACGAAAGATATACATACGTATTGTCCCGGAGCAAAACTAATCATGTTGTCTTGATGTTTTGCTTTAAGGATTAAGTGCAGAATTCCTGATTCTGTTTTGGAGGTTTCGATATAGTATTTATACATTATTTTTTAATTCAATTCTTATATATTAATTTTACCTTAAATACATTTTTATAGATATATAAACATTGAAACAAAAAGGATATATGTTATAATAATATATTCTTAAATTATAAATTATGAGTGAAAACAAACTAAATCAAATTCAACCATTTAATACGTCTAATATCGAAGAATTTAAGCGTATCACAACGAATGCGCACTACCGTATCGCTCTTCCTAAGATAGAAGAAATCATTAATGATAATGCAGAATGTAAAGGCATGGGTCCAGAACTTTTTACGGAAGGGGAAAAAGCTGAAGATATAGCAAGAAATAAAGAAGCTATTGTCATTTGTGGAAG
>CAILQE010000012.1 GCA_903836325.1 uncultured Candidatus Saccharibacteria bacterium | reverse complement strand
TATCTACATAATTTGGAAGAAGCCAAAAAAAGAGATCACAGGAAATTAGGTCAAGAATTAGACTTATTCGTATCAAGTGATCTAGTAGGATCTGGATTGCCTCTATTTACTCCTAGAGGTACAGTTCTTCGTAACGAATTAGTAAGATATTCCGAGGATCTACAAAGAGCTGGTGGTTTTGAAGCAATTTGGACTCCACATATAGCAAAAACAGATTTATATAAAAAATCTGGTCACTATGATAAATATCCAGAAAGATTCGAAGCTACAAGTGTTGAAAGCGGAGAAAGCTTTTTAATTCGACCAATGAGCTGTCCTCATGCTATTCAGATCTATGCCTCTAGGCCAAGAAGCTACAAAGACCTACCAATAAGATACATGGAAACTACTACTATGTATCGTGATGAGAAAAGTGGAGAATTACATGGTCTTTCAAGAGTGAGATCTCTCACTACTGATGATGGCCATGAGTTCGTTAGAATAGATCAAATAGAAGAGGAAATAGCTAGTATTTTAAATATGGTAGAAAAAATGTATAAGACCCTGGATCTACCTTTGAGTATCGATCTATCTTTTAGAGATTCTAGTGAAAAATATTTTGGAGACAAGGAAATCTGGGCTAGGGCTGAAGGAATTATTAAAGAAGTGGCTGAAAACCATAAGCTTGATTTCAAAGTAGTTGAAGGTGAAGCTGCATTCTACGGTCCTAAAATAGACATACACGTAAGAGATTCGTTAGGTAGAAAGTGGCAATGCGCTACTGTTCAACTAGATTTTATTCAACCCGAAAGATTTGAGCTCGAATATACAGATAGTGATGGGCTTAAAAAACGACCAGTTATGATACATAAAGCCATACTAGGATCCATAGAAAGATTCCTAGGTGTATATATTGAACATACTGCTGGTAAGTTCCCGATGTGGTTAGCTCCGGAACAGTTAAGAGTTGTCACACTAAATCAAAGTGATGAATTAGTTAATTACGCTAAAGATTTTGTTGCTAATGCGACTCAAAGAGGACTTAGAGTTAAGTTAGATAATGACAATGAATCTGTTGGTAAGAAAATTAGATCTGCTGAAGTTCAAAAAGTACCATATATCGTAGTTGTGGGAATGAAAGAAGTAGAAAATTCCATACTAGTTCCAAGAATTAGAACAGATTTACAAAATTCTGATACGCAAGTCAGTGTATCTTCAGAAGAATTTATTAATAAATTAGTTTCTGAGTACGAATCTAGAACCAAAAAATCAACTCTTTAAAATGTTAAAAAAAAGTACCCGCAAACAACCACCATTATTAGTAATTGTTGGAGAGACTGCCAGTGGTAAAACTAGTTTAGCCATAGAAATTGCCAAGAATTTAAATGGTGAGATTGTAAGCGCTGATTCGTGGACTGTTAGAAGAGGTTTAGATATAGGAACTGCAAAGCCAAATGCAGAGCAGAGAAAAGAAATAGAACATCATCTAATAGACATAGTTGATCCACTTGAAGACTTCAATGCTGCTGAATATAAGAAAAAAGCTAACAAGGTCATCAATGAAATATATTCCAAAGGTAAACTTCCAATAATGGTTGGTGGAACTGGGCTTTATGTAGATTCAGTCATATATGATTTCGAATTTTTACCAGTAGACCCAAATTTTGACAGAAAAGAGCATGATTTAAAGAGCCTAGAAGAACTAATGCAAATAATTAAAGAAAAAAAATTAGATTACTCCAGTGTGGATACTAGAAATAAGAGAAGGTTAGTTAGATTAATTGAGACCAACGGAGAGATTCCTAAGAGAAAAGAACTAAGAGATAATACATTATTAATAGGAATAAAAGTTCCTAAAGATAAACTTCGAGAAAGAATATCTCTAAGGGTCGATCAAATGCTAGAAGATGGCCTAGAAGACGAGGTTCGAAATTTAGCAAAACAATACTCTTGGGATGATGAGATTATGAAGGGCGTAGGATACAGACAATGGAAATCTTATTTTGAAGGCACTCAAAATCTAGAAGAAACCAAGCGTCAAATAATCAACGCCACAATGTCTTTAGCTAAGCGTCAGAGGACATGGTTTAATCGGAATAATAGTATTCAATGGATTGATTCATCTATAAAAATGGATGCTGTTGTTGAACTTATAACAACGAAGCTGAACATCTAGATTTTATTTTGCGCACTATTTTGATACTATTAATAAATGATTGAGCAACTCTTTGGGTCTAAAACTAGGGTAAAATTACTTCAACTCTTCTACGGTAATCCGAATAGGTCTTTTTATGTCAGAGAAATTACAAGAAAAATAGACGAACAAATAAACTCAGTTCGACGTGAATTAAGTAATTTATTATCCATTGGAATCATTGTGTCTGACAGCAATAACAATAAGCTATATTATGAAGTTAATCAGAAATTTAAATTTTACCCTCAGCTTAAAGAAATTTTTGGTGATTCAACTCAACCAAAAAATGTTAAAAAAGTTGTTGAAGGAGATCCTGTAGATAATTCAGGTGATTTAAAATCTATAGGTCACGTAGAATTGGCTATTTTAACCGGACAGTTCACTAGGGACAATAGCGTTACTGTAGATTTATTAATTGTGGGAGAAGTAAATCCTAATTCTCTACAGAAATACGTAGATAATTTAGAAATAAAAGAGAATAAAACTATAAGATATTCAGCAATGAAGATGTCTGATTTTAAATATCGAAAAGATGTAAGGGATAGGTTCATAACATCGGTTTTAAATTCAAAAAAACAAGTATTGATAGATGAGCATAATATATTAAATGAAAATTAAAGGAGAATAAGATGGATTTACAGTACTACGGAGCAAACTGTCTAAGCGTGACTTATAAGAATACTAGATTAGTTATCGATGATAATTTAACTAGTTTAGATAAAAAATCTATTACTAAAGATTCAGATGTAGCTTTGTTTACCTTTAACGATTTTCAGAATACCGGAGCGAGACTTAATTTTAATGGATCAGGAGAATATGAAGTAGGAGACATTTCTGTAGTCGGTGTTGATACTAAGCCTTTCATGAATGACGATAGCGGTTCAATGGCTACTATGTTCAAGATCACGGCTGCTGACATCTCTATACTTGTTACAGGACATGTGTTGGGCGAGTTTAATGCAGATGAATTGGACCGAATAGGAAATATCGATGTTTTAGTGGTTCCAATAGGTGATAATGGATACACATTAGACCCAGCAGGCGTACTTAAGCTAATTAAAAATTTTGACCCAAAGATCATTGTTCCAACTCATTATAAGAGTGCAAAGCTTAAATATCCTGTTGAACAGATTGATATTGAAACTGCTATTAAAGAATTAGCTATGGATGCAAAAGATAAAGTTGCCAAGCTAAAATTAAAACCAGCTGAATTAACTGACGTAACTCAACTGGCTATATTAGAAGAATCTTAAACTATTTAGTTAAAAGACCTTGTTTTTTAAGAATTCGGATACCCTGTGTGCTAACTTTTATGCTAACTTTTTTACCATTCAAAACAATAGTCTTCTTTTGAAGATTAGGTTTCCAAACTTTCTTTGTGTGTCTCTGAGAAAAACTTACGTTGTTTCCGTATTGCTTTCCTTTACCAGTAATGTCACATTTTTGCATGATTATTATTTCCTTATGTATTCAAGGTGTTATTTTACTAAAAATTAGAGATATAGTCAATAAAGGAGTGGAAAACTATAAATTAAATGAGTAAAAAAACTGAAATGAAATATAATTTATATTATATATGTTGAGTGATTTAACCGGAGCGCAGATAGCAGTAGTTTTTGTAACATTAGTTATTTCTATTACGCTACATGAAGCTATGCATGGATATGTTGCATATTGGCTTGGCGACACAACGGCCAAAGATCATGGAAGGTTAACCTTCAATCCCTTGAGAAGTGTTGATATGATGACCACTATTCTTCTTCCTCTAATTATGATTTTGCTAGGGCTTTTCCCAATTTTAGCTGCTAAACCAGTTCCAATTGATTATTTTAGAATGAAATATGAAGAATATGGAATGGCGCTTGTTGGGCTAGCAGGGCCTTTAACTAATTTACTTCTAGCTATTATTGCCGCAGTAGGCGTTAGAGTATTCTTTAATAATATAAGTCTTAGCGTAGCTAGAGATATAGTTATTTTTATACAAATTAATATAGCTTTGTTCGTATTTAATTTGATTCCTATCCCTCCGCTCGATGGATCTAGAGTTTTGTATGCTTTTGCGCCAGATAAACTACGAGAAATTATGAATAAGATAGAATCTTATGGTTTTATTTCAATAATATTAATTTTCTTTATCATTATTCAAATAAGTTCTGTAACTCAAGTACTTACAAATATTGAAAACGGCCTTCTTAATTTATTAATAGGATAATATAATTAAATTGTCGGGATTTTCCGAGCGTATGATTATCTGTTACATACGAGATAGGGAATTCAATATTCATATTTACCGAGGTAGATATATGAGGATACCCACCTGGATTTTTCCAGATGATCTTATTCGGACCCGACATTCTAGTGCTCATAATTAATGGTCGGGATGACAGGACTTGAACCTGCGACCTCACGGCCCCCAGCCGTGTGCGCTAGCCAACTGCGCTACACCCCGATCAATTGTTAAATTTTATCATCTAAAACGACTACGTGTTAAGATTATTTTATGTGGAAAGAAACAAAACATGGTTTATATAAGCAATTTAACTTCACAAATTTTGATGAAGCTTTTAGATTTATGACTGAAGTTGCGAAACTAGCAAACAAATACAATCATCATCCAAGATGGGAAAATGAATGGAGTGTAGTACAAATTTGGTTAATTACTCATGAAGGTGAAGAAAAAATTTCTGATAAAGACAGGGAACTTGCAAACGCTATAGATGAGATAGATACTACTCCAAGACCAGAAATCGAAATGAAAGAACACACGCTTAGGAATGAAGACCCTCTCGACATAGTTAAAATATTTACTGATGGAGGATCTAGAGGCAATCCGGGTCCGTCTGCGTCTGGATATGTAATATTTGATGGTAATGATAATTTAATCGTTCAAAAAGGGGTCTACTTAGGTATAACAACTAACAACCAGGCTGAATATACCGCACTAAAGTTAGCCGTTGAAAATGCAGTGACATTAGGTGCCAAAGAAGTAGAAATATACATGGACAGCCTGCTAGTTATCAATCAAATGAAGGGCATATTCAAAGTTAAGAATAGAGATCTTTGGCCAATCAATGAGTCAATAAAAGAAATATGTAAAAAATTTAATAAAATAACTTTCCAGCATGTTCCTAGAGAACTAAATAAACTTGCTGATGCTGAAGTTAATAAAGCCCTAGACGCCAATCTAGCCAAAAATAGTCTTTAGCAGTATAATATAGGGGTAGATCACTGGCTGATCGCGTACATTAAATACGAGGAAAGTCCGGGCAGCACAGGGAAAAGGTAGTTGCTAACGGCAACCAAACGTTAAGTTTAGGGAAAGTGCCACAGAGACGATACTTCCGATTTTATCGGTAAAGGTGAAAAGAGTGAGGCAAGAGCTCACATTTTTGTGCGGTGACGCATGAAAAAGGTAAACCCTACCTGCTGCAAGGAGATGGATTTTTTGAGTCTAAAACTCAAAGTGTCCCGCTAATATCCACAATAACCGCTAGAGCCCACAAGTAATTGAGGGCCAAGATAGATGATCGGCTCCTATTTTTAAATAGGAACAGAACCCGGCTTATAGGTGGTCTACAAATAAAGCCAGCTTTAATCTAAGCTGGCTTTATTTTATTTACAAAGTAATTATTTAATAACTGTTTTAACTACTGCAGTGAAAGCTTTTGGCTCGTTAACTGCTAGTTCAGATAGAACTTTTCTGTCTAATTCTACGTTTGCTGCTTTTAAAGCTGCAATTAGCTTAGAATAATTAGTGCCATTTAATTTAGCACCTGCATTAATTCTTGTATTCCAAGTTTGTCTAAAAGTTCTTTTCTTATTTTTTCTGTCTCTAGTTGCGTAAACTAGGGATTTAGTTATTGCTTGTTTACTTCTTCGAACGCTAGATCGGTAAGATTTACTAAAACCTTTAACTGATTTTCTAACTTTCTGATGTCGTTTATGCGCCGTAACGCCTCTTTTTACTCTCATAATTCTCCTTTAAGCACCAAGTTTAGTTTTAATAATTCGTGCGGCTTTCCCACTTCTTGTTTTAAGTCCTCTAAGGCTTCTCTTTCGAGAACCAGATTTTTTCATTAGAAAGTGGTTCCTGTTAGGACTTCCAACACGAACTTTTCCATTCTTAGAGATTTTAACTCTATCTTTTGTACCGCTATGAGTTTTTAACTTTGGCATGATTGCTCCTTATTACGAAACTTAATTGTCTACCTGCTAGAGTAGGGGACTGATCTACTATAATTGTATCACCAAACTTTTCCATGATCTTGTTAGCTAGAGTAAAACCTAATTCTTTGTGAGCTTGTTCTCGGCCTTTGTAAACTATATTGAACTTTACCTTATTGCCACTCTCTAGAAATTTATTAGCTTTATTGATCTTGATGTCTAAATCGTGTTCGCCAATCTTTAAACCAAATCTAATTTGTTTTAATTCAACTGCTTTTGAGGCTTTTTTACTTTTCTGAAGTTGTTTAGTCTTCTTGTAGTTATATTTTCCCCAATCAGTAATTTTTGCGATAGGCGGATCTGCCTCTGGTGAAATTTCCACCAAATCCAAATCACGTTCTTCAGCAATACTAATCGCTTCTCTTAGGCTTAGGATTCCTAGCTGACTGCCATCCTCATCGATGACTCTAAGTCTAGGTGCCCTGATTTCGCCGTTTAAGCGAGTCATCTTAGATATAGACTATTTCTCCCTTCGTTCCTATTTATACTTTTATGATTACTCATTTTAACAGATAGAGCTATTTCGGTCAATAAAGCTTATATTAAAAGCCCCGGCATTTTAAGCCGGGACTGAGATTTTTATTTTTTGATTGTGTTTTTATAATGCTCCTTGGATGGAACAACGGCCTGCGAGAAGCCGTTGTTTCAGAAAGCTGTTTTTGTTTTTGAGCACTTATTTTATTCAGTGCTAAAGATATAATAGTTAATAATTTAAGCTACGTCAATAACATTTATGCTTAATTAGTATATAAAGCTGTGTATAAGTGTTTTAAGAAGTTATTTATAGGATAAAACACTTCCTTACAACATATTATTTGAATAACTAAATAGATAACTAGTTGTTTAATATTTACATAAGATTGATTCGCTGAAGTAATAAATTACTGGAAGCATAAGGGCAATATATGATTGACTTTTTTGAATAAATTTGCTATATTAAAAGGGTAAGTAATTACAAAAACAAAAAACACTTACAATTTGGAGAAAGTTTCCGGCTCGAGGGTCAGAAACTAGGAAATATCGCTCAATATAGCCCTAAAGGCTATTAGAGCGGTCAGTCATAATGCCTTTAGGTAACAAGCGCTATATAATAATTTTAAATGGGCGGTTTTGTTACCTGGGCACCTTAGTAAAATAATCAATACTGCCTTATAATAGAAGGGCAGTATTTTAATTTAAAAGAACATGAATAAATATTTAAAGAGTAAAAAGCTAAGAATAATTACATTAATACTAGTATTAGATGGCTTATTTTATGGTTTATTTAACCCTAATAGCTTAAATTTATTAATTTTAGTCTCAGGAATTCTTTTATTCGCCGTTAATATTTATGTTTATATATATTTTATTATTCTTTTAGGTCATAAATTCGGATATTTTATTAAAAACCCAGTAAAACTTAGTTTTATAATTATGCTTGTTGCAACTTTAATTTTATGTTTGGAAACACTAGGACAACTTTCTGCTAAAGACATTATCGTAACTTCAATTCTGGGCGTCTTAATCTACCTCTATTTAGAATACATTCATCCAAGGCCTAAAAAAGGTTAAGGTATTTAATTTAAAAATGTATAATATATCCTTATGGACATAGACAGTCAGAACAATAAATTACCTAGACCAATAGATGACTCTGGTATTGGCTTACATAACACAATTCCTGGTGCAACTTCTGCTCCAACTATTCCTGTAATTGCAGATAACAATAATAATCCTAGTTTTAATTCGAATAATCCGTCGGTAGCCCAAGACGATGATCTTATAGAGAAAGAATGGGTAGAGAGAGTAGAGCACATCGTACATACATACAAAGAAGATCCTTTTATTCAAGTTAAAGCATTAAATTCTCTTAAAGTAGATTATATAAAAAAGAGATATAACAAGATAATTCAAGACGGTGAATAGAAAATGAAAACCACATTAGAAATCATTGCAATAATACTAGGAATAATACTGATTGTTTCTCCTATTATTTTCTATAATGTAAGAAAGAAGTTTAGGGAACAGAAGAATTACGAGAGATCTTTAAAAATGGTCCCGTTATTAATTCATCTTCCACCTTCAAGCGACGACATAGAGTCCTCCAACAGAGACCAAAGAGATGTAAATGAAGAAAGTATCAGCAAGGCTCAAACAATTTACAATATTATAGCGAGCACCATTACTAAAGGTTTTTCAGGAAATTTTTATGGTCAAAAACACTTTGCTTTTGAAATAATAGGGGATAACGGATTTATTAACTTTTATGCGGTCGCTCCAGTATCTATGGTAGAAGTAGTCAAACAGGCAGTCATCAGTGCTTATCCGACAGCACAATTGGAAGAAGTTAATGAACACAATATTTTTAATGAAGTAGGTAAGCTGAACGGAGTTCTTGGCGGCGAATTTGAGCTTAAGGAATCTTACGCATTTCCAATTGCCACGTATCAAGACATAAAAAGAGATCCTATGCAGTCATTGCTTAGTTCGTTAGCGGGTCTAGGTAAAGAAGATGGTGTTGCTATACAGTTATTGATAAGACCAACAGATGATTCTTGGAGAAAAAATGCCACTAAATTATCTGCATCTAAGAGAAAAGGTAAAAAAGGTGGCAGGAATAAGATCCTGGATGAAATTACTTGGTGGTCTAAAAACATATTATTAGCGATAGTTAGACACCCAGATGATGCAAAGAATAAAGATTCGGACAAGAAAGAATTATCTAATCTTGAGCAAGCTACCATTGACTCCATAGACGATAAAACGAGAAGTCAGGGGTTTGAAACACTTATAAGAGTAGTAGTGTCTTCAAATGTAAATACAAGAGCACAAGTTCTGTTGAGTCAAATTACATCTAGTTTTTCTTTATATGATCTTCCAGGTAAGAATGGATTTAAATTCGTTCATTCTAAAAAGATAGATGAGCTTGTAACGTCATATGCGATGAGACTTTTCCCTCAAGAAAAAACAGAAAATATTCTAAATTCAGTTGAGCTTGCAACCATTTTCCATTTTCCAGAACAGAATAACATTCCTACAAGTCAGTTAGCTAAGCAGGCATCTAAACAAGTGGACGGCCCAAGAAATATGGCTGATGAAGGATTGCTTCTGGGATATAACGTCTTTAGGAGTGCCAAGAAACCTATTAGATTATCTAAGTCGGACAGACAAAGACATTTATATGCAGTTGGTCAGACGGGTACAGGTAAATCTATATTCTTAGAGAATTTAGCTTTGCAGGATATGTTGAATGGTGACGGTTTTGCTTTCGTTGATCCGCATGGAGATACGGTGGAAGACTTGCTTGCCATGGTTCCAAAATCCAGAACGGAAGATGTAATTTATTTCGCACCAGGTGAAATGGATTACCCGATGGGACTTAACTTATTTGAATTCGATAATCCTGATCAAAAAGACTTCTTAATTCAGGAAGCAATAAACATGCTGTATAAGCTTTATGATCCACAGCATCAGGGAATTATAGGTCCAAGATACGAACATTTATTCAGAATGGCTGCATTGACAGTTATGGCCGATCCAGAAGGTGGAACTTTCGTAGATATCCCTAAATTATTTAGAGACACAAAATTTGTAGATCAAAAATTGAAGTACGTAACAGATCAAAGCGTAATAGACTTCTGGAAGAAAGAAATGCCTCAAAGTCAGAGATCTAGTGAATTCGGGGACATGGTTAACTGGTTTGTTAGTAAATTCGGAGCATTTCTAAGTAATGACATGATGCGAAATATAATCGGTCAATCTAAGAGTTCTTTCAACATCAGACAAATCATGGACGAAGGTAAGATTCTATTAGTGAATCTTAGTAAGGGAAGCACCGGAGAACTAAACTCTAGGCTTCTTGGCATGATTTTTGTAATGAAATTTCAGGCAGCAGCCATGAGTAGGGTTGATCTGCCGGAATCAGAAAGAAAAGACTTCTCCCTATATGTAGATGAGTTCCAAAATTTCTCAACAGATAGCTTGGCTACGATAATGTCTGAAGCAAGAAAGTTCAGATTGAATCTAATTGTTGCCAATCAGTTTACGACTCAGCTTTCTCAGGAAATTCGAGACGCAGTATTCGGTAATATAGGTACAATAGTTTCATTTAGAATAGGTCAAAACGATGTTGAGACAGTTGGAAAATACTTCCAGCCAATATTTGACACAGAAGATCTGCTGAGAGTGCCAAACTTCAATTCTATTGTTAGAACATTAATTCATGGAGTGCCAACTCAGCCATTTACAATGGCTACACTGCCTCAATTAGGCGAACCCAATAAAAAGCTCGCAGATGCATTGAAACAGCTTTCTAAGGCTAAGTATGGGCATCCTAGAGCTGATGTGGAGAAGATTATATTTGATAGAATGAAAACTGAAGAGGTATTGCCGGTTTCTGCTTCTAATGTCGGAGGAATTAATCCTAGTGGTATTCCCGATAAGCCTATGACTGCTCGGTCATCTTCTCCGCCACCTAAATTAGGAGGATCTTTCCTAGATGATTGGTTAGCTAAAAGACAAAACATAGTAGCCAAGACTCAACCTAGCGTTCCAGCTCAGGCAGTAAACAACTCTATGTCTATCAATACACCGGCGCCTCAACAAGATAGCGCAAAGCCTAATGAAAATGTTTACGTCGATGATGAAGGTGGCGTTAACTACAAGATAAATCAGGGTTAAATAATTTTAAATCTTTGTTCTAAATAATTTAAACAATAACTCGATCGCAACGCCAGCTACAAAACCTGCAACAAATAATATTAAGGCTAATAAATAATTATAGCTAAGGCCTGTATGCTTAGCATAGAAGTAATACATAAGTGTGCCCACGAAGGCTAAAATACCTCCCCCAAGGACTCCGGAAGGGCGGTATATAGTACTAGAAGTTAGTTCACTTACTTTACTTATACCTTTTTGGTGAATAAAATGACTACCCAATTTATCTATAGGATTGAGCTTTCTTTGAATGTGTCTAAGTTCATTGCTTGCAGTAACTCTACTTAGATAACTATTTGTATAAAGAGATTTAGCTTTAGACGGATCTTTTTCATCTAAGTGCTGATTAATTTTTTCTTTAATATCTTGTTTATCGTCTTCGTATAGCTTTTCAGTCTCATTTCTAGTTTTCTCTAGCATTTCCGTTCTTTTTTCTTCATTAGAAGACTCTTTATTGGTTTCATGATTATATAGAGAAGTTTCTTTCTCGTGTGTGATCTCGTCACCCTTATCGTATTCATGATTGACTAAGTGTTTTTCTTTCATTGCATACTCCTTGAAGAAGCATCTTTTGCGGCTATATTTGCTTCTATTGTTAATAATCTAGATCGGTAGAAGAAATATCCCGCGAATATAGCCACAAGTCCTAAGAGAAGCATGCTTCCTCCGGGGCCAGTATTGGGTAGGGAGTGGATTGTCGACTCAACTGCCTTAGCTGGACTTGATGGTAATTTGATTACTAAAGTATTTCCATATGTATTTGTGAGCGTAAGGTTATATAAGAGTGGGTCGCTCGTAGAAACTGGAGTATACGGTATTGGGTTTAATATTTTAACCTCGAAAGAAACACTCTTAGTTTCTCCTGCCTTAAGAGTGGTGGCAGGGAACACTACAGAATTATTTTTAAGAGTTACTCCCTTGGCTTGCACTAGTGTCGAATAATCAAGCACATAACTAAGATTATCCTGAAAAATAAAGCTCTTAATATCGCTTGTTCCGCCATTTTTAGCGGTTAGTGTGTATTTAATTACATCATTAGCTTTGGCTGTATTTCCTTTAACTCCTAAACTGTTAGTAGTTAAGTTTAGGGCAGACTTGTTGTAAATAACGCATGCGTTTGCATTATTTGAGCTAATATATTGCATGCAATTCTTACATTTCGAATCTGAAGCAATTATTTTGTTGTCGTTTGAGCATGGAATGCATCTAGAATCGCTAAGATTTATTAGCTTATCGTATGGGCAAGTAGATGGGGTAGGTGGTGGTGGAGGTGCTATATTAGATACGGTGAAACATACTTTATTTGTAGTTAAGTCAACTATTCCAGACCCGCTTAGATTAGCCGAATTACATATACTTGAATCATTTTTAACTGTATTTAAGAGAGAATATTTTACATCAATATAATACCCGTTAGATCCAGCGTTTATCTTATTTATCTTCCACGTGGCAGTAGCGGTCGCATCGCTATAGGAGAAATTACTTGCACCATTTGAAGTTTGACTTATGTATTTAAGAGAGGCTGAATTAGTATCCTTTAAGGTGAGATTGTCAGCTTGGCCTCCTGAATTGCTTATTATGATTCTAAATGTAACTTCTGTTCCTGGCTTGATTTTCGAATTCGCTTGAGGTGTTCCGGGCACAGTTGTCTTCATAATCGATAACTTAGGAGATTGTGTTACTGGAGTAGGAAATCCTACAGAAGTTATATTTCCGCAATTAAATAACAAGAAAAGTTTATGGGTTCCATTACTTACATCTAAAGCTTTGTAATTAGAGGTGGTTTTTGAGGCATCCCATGACCAGAGGTATCTGATGTAGTAAGTTTGACCGTGAATCTGAGGACTTGGTGTTTCTCCTGCTAAGCTTCCGACGTCGTTTCTGCCCATAGACCATAAATCGCCTCTATAATCTCTTGAATTCAAGGTTATCGTTTTGGCTTTAGAGACCGAATCACAAGTTACGCCGTAGAAATTTAATATGTATTTATAGTCTTGGGTGTTGTTATTACAATAGTAGGCTGCCTGGGAGGCGCTAGTGAAACCACCGTTAATAATATCGTTTGATGAATTGGCGACACTCGGTTGAGGGGGATTAATAACTGCGAAATATTGCATTAAAAATGCTAATAAAATAAAAAATATGCCAAAACTTCGAATACTTTTTTCTTTTTTTAATCTGTTAAGATAAAAACCTAGTTTATGTATCTGGCTGTTATCATAGGGTAGTGTTGATAATATTTTTTCTAACATTTTTATTTTTATCTATTTTCATCTTTAATTTAACCATAGACACTATGATTAAAACAAGGTTATTAAGTAAAATTTGTATTCAGAACCATTTGAGTGTTGGGTGTTGATAGAATCACGTTGTTAGAATATAATGAATTGAAAGTGGGAATTTAAAAACTTAATACGAGGGATTAATTTTAAGTGGCAAATAAAAATTCAAACGAATATACATCTAATCAGATTACAGTATTAGAAGGACTTGAACCGGTTCGAAAGAGACCGGGTATGTACATTGGTGGAACTGGATTAGAAGGACTGCATCATTTAGTCTGGGAGTTGGTTGATAATGGCATCGATGAAGCTTTGGCGGGTTACGCAACTGAAGTTACTGTTAAAATGCTCGCTGATGGTGGAATCACAGTTATTGATAATGGTCGTGGTATCCCGACAGATATTCATCCAAAAACTGGAAAGAGCACAGTTGAAACAGTGTTAACAGTTCTGCATGCAGGTGGAAAATTCGGAGATGGTGGATATAAAGTTTCTGGAGGTCTTCACGGAGTAGGAAGTAGTGTTGTTAATGCTTTAAGTAACAAACTAATTGTGCGAATTTATAAAGAAGGAAAAATTCACGAACAAGAGTATCAAAAAGGTGCTCCTAAATCCGATTTAAAAGTAGTAGGCAAGACAGATAAACGAGGAACGGAAATTACTTTCTATCCTGACGACACTATTTTTCCGGCTATAAATTTTTCTTATGATCAAATTCTAGATAGATTAAGACATGCAGCATATCTAACTAAGGGAATAAGAACCACCTTGATTAGCGAAGAAAAAGCTAAGAGATTTAGTTTTTACTTTGAAGGTGGTATTCAAAGTTATGTTAAGCACTTGAATGCTAACAGAGATTCAGTGGATGAAGATATTTTCTATGTAGACAAAACAGTAAATGAAGTTCAGGTTGAAATATCTCTTCAATATACCGATGCATATGTAGAAACTATTAAATCTTTTGCCAACAACGTTCTTAATCCAGACGGGGGAACTCATTTAACTGGATTCAGATCAGCTTTAACTAGAGTTATTAATGATTACGCCAGAAAGCAAGGTCTAATAAAAGATAAAGAAGAGAACTTGTCTGGTGATGATACTAGAGAGGGCCTTACTGCGATTATTTTAGTAAAACTACCTGATCCTCAGTTTGAAGGACAAACTAAGAATAAATTAGGAAACCCAGAAGTTAGAGGTTATGTCGAACAAGTGATGAACGAATACTTCACCTACTACCTTGAAGAACATCCAGCCGTAGGTAGAAAGATTGTAAATAAAGGTTTGCTTGCTGCAAGAGCAAGAAAAGCTGCAAGAGCTGCAAGAGAGAATATTCTACGAAAAGGAATTCTTGATGGAGCATCTTTACCAGGAAAACTAGCGGATTGTTCAAATAAAGACCCTAAAGATTCAGAAATATTCTTAGTAGAGGGTGATTCAGCGGGTGGATCTGCTAAAACTGGTCGTGACAGTAAATCTCAAGCAATACTTCCTTTGAGAGGTAAAGTGCTTAATGTTGAAAGAGCTAGATTGGATAAAATGCTAGCAAACAACGAAATAATTAGCCTTATTAAAGGTTTGGGTGTTGGAATTCAAGATTCGTTTGATATTAAGGGGTTAAGATATGATCGAATAATTATAATGACAGATGCCGATGTTGATGGAAGTCATATCGCTACATTGTTAATGACATTCTTCTTTAGATATATGGCTCCAGTTATAGAGGGAGGGCATTTATATCTTGCTAAGCCGCCTTTATTTGAATTAGTTAAGCCAGGTAGAAAGTCTAGTATTTATATATATGATGAAGATGATCTAGGAAAAATTATAAATGAAGCTATTGAGCGTAGAACTAAGGCTGGAGATAAAATTGTAGAAACCGACGAACTATACAAGCAGGCTGGATTTATTGAACAGAAGCGATATAAAGGACTTGGAGAAATGGATGGAGATCAGCTCTTCGATACTACTATGGATCCCGAAAAACGAGTTCTTATAAAAGTTGAAGTTGAAGATGCCGAGAAAGCAGACGCAATATTTAATAAATTAATGGGTACAGAAGTAGAGCTTAGAAAGAATTTCATTCAGACACACGCAAAATTTGTAAAGGACTTGGATATTTAGTATGGAAGAAGATAAATCAATCGAACAAGAAAAATTATTTAAAGAAGCAGAACTTGTAGATCCGCATTCTAAGAATGTAGAAAAGAGATCAATCGAAAATGTAATGGAGGATAATTACCTTCGTTATTCAATGAGTGTGATTGTATCTAGAGCTCTTCCTGATGTTAGAGACGGCCTTAAGCCTGTACATAGAAGAATTCTGTACACAATGAATAGAGACGGCCTAAAATCTGGCTCCAGGCACCGAAAGAGTGCGAATGTTGTTGGTGCTGTGATGGGAGATTTCCATCCTCATGGCGATGCAGCTATCTATGACGCTATGGTTAGAATGGCTCAGCCTTGGAGCATGAGATACTTATTAGTAAATGGACAGGGTAACTTCGGTTCTATGGATGGAGATCCTCCAGCAGCTATGCGATATACCGAAGCCAAGATGCAAAAACTAGCAGAAGAGTTGCTTGTTGATATAGATAAAGAAACTGTTGATTTTAGAGAAAACTACGACGGTAGACTTCAGGAACCTGTGGTTCTACCGGCAAAAGTTCCTAATCTACTTTTAAACGGACAACTAGGTATTGCAGTCGGTATGGCTACCAATATCCCGCCACATAATCTAGGCGAGATTATTGATGCTACTATTTTCCAGATTAATAATGAAAATGCAGTCCTAGATGATTTGCTTGAATTCGTTAAAGGACCTGACTTCCCAACAGGAGGAGTTATATATGGTAAAGAATCCATAAAAACTGCATACGCAACAGGTAGGGGTGGAGTTGTAACTAGAGGTGTTG
>CAILQE010000011.1 GCA_903836325.1 uncultured Candidatus Saccharibacteria bacterium | reverse complement strand
TCTTTGTAGTGCAGGAACAGCTAGAAGAACAACAATTATAATTGTTGCAGCTATTGCTAACACGATTAATGTTTCAACTATTGTGAAACCTTTATTATTTAATTTTCTGAACATTGCAAATGCCCCCTTTGCTAAATTTATTAATGTTATGGATATATAATATACAAAATGCTTATGCTATGCAAGGACTTTATCCACAGGAATTTAACCGTTTGAATTTATTGCACCAGATCCAGCTAAACCATAAATTGGAAGAAGTACTGCAAGAACTATAATTATTGCAACTCCCCCAAGTAAAATCATCATAACTGGTTCAATCAAACTAGATATATTTGCTACAGTATCTTCTACTTCTTTTTCATAAAAGTCTGCACTTTTTGCTAACATTTCGGAAGTAGTTCCAGACTCTTCACCGATTTTAATTACGTTTGGAACAAGTGGAAGAAAATATGGATCTCCTTTTAATGTATCTCCTAGGGACTTACCTACTCTAACCTGATCCGATGCATTTCTTATAGATCGAGCGACGTAGTAGTTGCTAACACTTTCGGAAGTAATTTGTAGAACCTGGAGCAACGGAACTCCTGCCTCCAATAGGGTTGAAGACGTTCTAGAGAATCTAGCCATATATAATTTCTGAAAAAGTTTACCAAATGCAGGAGTTTTAAGTTTGACGGCATCTATAAACTTATTTCCAGATTCAGTTTTAATCCATCTGAGAAGCACTATTATTCCAGCAATAAATATTAACAATATAATCAGCCAAGAGCTCTTAATGACATTTGCTACACTCATAAGAATTCTAGTCTCTATTGGTAATTTTGTGCCTGGAAAACTAGTATATAAAACACTTATTTGAGGAACTACTTTAACTACCATGAAAGAAACTACGGCAATCATTACAAATACAATAAGAGCCGGATAAATCATAGCACCTCTAATCTTACTGACTATATTGGCATCTTTTTCTTGTTGAGTAGCCAATCTATCAAGAGATCTATCAAGTGTTCCAGATACTTCTCCTGCAGCTATCATATTAATAAATATTTTATTAAATACCTTAGGATATTTCTGTAAACATTTAGAAAATGTCTTACCACCTTCTACTTCTTTAGTAACTTCAGTAATAACCTGTTTAAGAGTTTTTGATGTAGTTTGTTCAATAACGCTATTTAGCGCCTGAACAAGTGGAAGTCCAGCGTTAATAAGAGTACTAAGTTGTCTTGCAAATAATACGCGGTCTTTAGTTTTAACTCTTTTAGATTTAAATATTTCAGATTTTTCGTTCTCTTCATTTATTTCACTAACAACATAACCTTGTTTTTTAAGAAGCTCATAGACGTCTTTCTGGCTAGAAGCCTGTAATTTAGATTTAACTATCTGGTTAGTCTGAACATTTCTTGCTACATATTTATATGACGGCATGTCTATTCCCTCATCATTCTATCTAGCTCATCTAGATCTACGGCTACGTTTCTAGCTTCATCATAAGATATAGTGCCATTCTTAATTAGATCAACTAGTGTTTTATCCATTGACTGCATACCAAATTCACCACCAGTCTGGATTACTCCGTCCAATTGATGCGTCTTGCCTTCTCTAATAATATTTCTGACTGCAGCATTACCTATCATAATTTCAGCAACAGCAATTCTTCCACCTTTAGTTGTTGGAACAAGTCTTTGCGAACAGATAGCCATCAATATATTAGATAACTGAGATCTAATCTGAGTTTGCTGATGAGGAGGAAAAACATCTACCATTCTATCAATGGATTGTGCAGCGGAGTTAGTATGAAGAGTAGCAAACACAAGGTGTCCTGTCTCGGCAATTGTAATAGCTGATGCAATAGTTTCAAGATCTCTCATTTCACCTATTAAAACTACATCCGGATCTTCACGAAGTGACGATCTTAATGCGGCAGAAAATGAGTACGTATCATAATGTACTTCTCTTTGAACAATTATTGACTTCTTAGATGTGTGCGTATATTCAATTGGATCCTCAATTGTAATAATGTGTTTAGACTGAGTGTTATTTATCGTATCTATCATAGAAGCAAGGGTAGTAGATTTACCGGAACCTGTTGGACCCGTCACCAATACTAATCCTCTTGGGTAATCTACGAACTTATTAACAATTTTAGGTAAACCTAAACTTTCAATACTCGGAATTGAATTTGGGATTAATCTAAAGGCGGCAGCTAAATTGCCTCTTTCATGAAAAGCATTAACTCTAAATCTACCAAGAGTCCCGAATGCGAAACTAAAATCAAATTCTTTATCTTTATTTAATATCTGTCTTTGTTCTTCATCTAATACTGAATATACAAGAGCCTCAACAGATTGTTCATTTAAAGCCTGGGAATCTTTTAATGGTGCAAGTGCTCCATCAATCCTTAAGATAGGAGGAAGACCAACTTGAAGATGAAGGTCCGATGCCCTTCTTTTAATTACTTCTTCTAATAATGGTTCTATTCTCATATTTTAATTTGCATCCTCTGCTGCTACTCTGTTTACTTCGTCAAGAGAGGTGAATCCAGACAATGCTTTTAGATAACCATCTTGACGCATAGTAATCATACCCTCTTTTTGAGCCTGAGTTTGAATCTCAGTACTAGTTGATCTTTTCAAGATTAATTCTTGAATTTTTTGAGTTATTTCAAAGGCTTCATAGATACCTACTCTACCTCTGTATCCACCTGGAGATTCCGGAGAATCTATGCCTCTATATAAAGTATAAGCTTTTTGGTTATAAAGTGGCAAGTTAGGATATCCTAAAGTTTTACTAACTTTTTCTCTCTCTTCTTCATTTTTTGGAAGTAAATTTCCTATCGCTTCGTTAATAAGTGCGGTATCGGCAGGTGAAGATTCATAACCTTCTCTTCTGTCTGAAAGTTTTCTAAGTAGTCTTTGTCCAATAACTGTTCTAATTGTACTTGCTATCAAAAATGGCTCAATCTGCATATCTAATAGCCTAGGAAGTATTCCCGCAGATGAGTTAGTATGAAGAGTACTAAAGACCAAGTGTCCCGTAAGCGCGGCCTGAACACCCAAGTCAGCCGTTTCTTTATCTCTAATTTCTCCAACCATTATAACGTCAGGATCTTGTCTTAGTATTGATCTAAGTCCTGTCGAGAAAGTTAGTCCAACTTCAGTATTTACTTGTATCTGATTAATGCCCGGCATTTTATATTCAACCGGGTCCT
>CAILQE010000010.1 GCA_903836325.1 uncultured Candidatus Saccharibacteria bacterium | reverse complement strand
AGGATGACCCACATTCATCATAATTTTAGTTTTAGGTCTTTTTAGATTTTTAATATTAGTAATATTAACTTTAAATTTTAAAATCCCGTTATATACACGTCCCTCGTCACCATTAGAACAATCTACGGTTATATCTTTACCCTGCTTAAGTATTTTAGTTGCATTTTTAGTTCCTACAACGCAAGGTATTCCAAGTTCTCTGGAAATAATAGCCGCATGACAGGTTCTTCCACCCGTATTTGTAACTATCGCACTTGCCTGTTTCATAATTGGAACCCAGTCTGGGTCAGTCATTTCTGTAACTAGTACACTACCTGGAATGAATTTCTCAATATCTTTAACGTGATCTATTTTACAAATTTTCCCAGCTCCAATTTTACTTCCCACACTTGTTCCACTTACTATTGTTTCGCTTTTTTCAAGAAGCTCATATTGCTCTACTACATTTACGTCATCTCTTGATCTAACTGTTTCAGGTCTTGCTTGAAGAATAAATAACTTATTTGTTTTTTTATCTAATGCCCATTCAATATCCATAGGACGTTTGTAGTGCTCTTCAATACTCACAGCCCATTTTGAAAGCAAAACAACCTGATCTTCATTTATCGAGTAACTACTTCTTTCCTTTTCGGTAGTTTTGATATTTTTAAGTACATCTTTTTTGAAGCTAACCATTTTCTTTTCTTTGCTACCTAAGTGTCTTTTAATAATTGCCATGGTTGGCTTGAATACAGTAAATTCATCCGGTGAGATATGCCCCTGAACAACATTTTCTCCAAGACCCCATGAGCTACTGACTACTACCACATCCTTAAATCCACTCTCAGTATCTATGGTGAAAATAACCCCCGCAGACTTAGCGTCAACTAATTGCTGTATACCCACTGATAAAGCAACATCAGTATGATCATATTTATTATCTTTTCTATATACAATTGCTCGGTCATTAAATAGAGAAGCTATACATTTCTTAGTAGAAATTAGTACATTGTTTACTCCGGAAATATTAAGGTATGTATCTTGTTGACCTGCGAATGAAGCATCTGGGAGATCTTCTGCTGTTGCTGAAGATCTAACGGCAACAACTAAGTTATTTATTTTTTCAGATTTAGAAAGTTCTAAATACGCCCTAGATATTTCTTCTTCAAGATCTTTAGGAAATGGAGTCTTAATTATTAAATCTCTTATTTCTTGAGATACCTTACTTAATTTGCGTAAATTATTAGTATCGATATTATTTATTTTTTCTCGAATCTTATTGTCTAAACCTGATTCTTTAAGGAAATAAAAATAGGCATCCGATGTAGTTGCGATACCGTTTGGTATTTGGATGCCTTTATTTGCGAGGTTTTGATACATCTCTCCCAGAGATGCATTCTTACCTCCGACGACTGGAATATCTTTAATTCCTATTTGATTGAAGAATTTAATATATTTATAACTAGTCATATACTCTTTTCTATACTAATCATATTAATGCTAGCGTTAATTAAAATCAAAGTAATAAATACCACTATATTGTATGTATAATATATTGATGAAATTCAAATCTGCAAAAATAATAATATACGATAAAAATAATAATATTTTACTCTTAACAAGAAGTGATACTCACCCTAAATATCCACTTCATTTAGATTTACCAGGCGGAATTGTAGAAGAAAATGAAAACAACGAGATCGCTATAATAAGAGAATGTATTGAAGAAACAGGATTAGTTTTGGATATAAATAATATTAAGTTAGTTAAGAATGTAGAATTCTCCCATTTTTCTAGAAATTTATTTGAAACTAAGTTAGATAAGATTGAACCAGAAATTAAATTATCCTGGGAGCATAGTGAATACAAATGGTTTAGCGAAGAAGAAATTAGAAAAATGAACAATTCTAAAAAATATGATCCATATTATAATATGTTAGTAGAATATCTAAAAAATAAGGATGATAAATAATAATATGAATGGAAAAATTTTAGTAACAGATACATTGTTTGTTTTTGATGAACACGTAAAAAAAATGGAAGATGCCGGATATGAAATAGTACGTTTTGAAAAACCGGACATGAATGAAGATGAATTATCCGAAGCTATAAAAGGTAAAGTTGGTTATATTCTAGGCGGAATAGAGTGTGTTACCGATAAGGTATTTGAGAATGCAGATCAGCTAAAAGCTTTAATCTTCACTGGAACTGGATACAAAGGTCACGTTCCTGGATGGCAGAAAGCTAAAGATAAAGGAATAAAAATAGCTACTACTCCTTTTGCTAATGTTTATGAAGTTGCCGAATGGGCACTTTCCGCTACTTTAGCTATGCAAAGAGATCTATTTGATTTAGGACCTGATGGTAAAACAACTTTTTATACAGTAGACAGTATTCCTGATTTGGATATTGGAGTGTTTGGATTTGGACATATTGGAGAAAAATATTCTGATTTTATGAGTGCCCTTAGCCCTAAATCTATTAGCTATTGGAATAGATCAGATAAGAATAATCAATACACCCTTAAATCCAAAGAAGATTTATTTAAAGATTCAGACATTATTTTTGTGCCTATTAGCGAAGAAGTTGAAAATGATTTTATAAATAAGGATCTAATTAGTCTAATGAAACCCAATGCTCTACTAGTTAGTATTTGTAGGGATGGAATAATCAATGAAGTAGATTTAGCTGAAGCTTTGAATGAAGGAAAAATTAGAGCAGCTTTTGATAAAGTGGGTAATCATGATCTATTTAAAGGTTTAAGTAATAGGGTTTGGTACGCATCCACTGCCGCGGAAGCATATAACTCAAGAGGATACTTAAAGAGATCTTCAGACATGGCAGTAGAATCACTTCTTAATCTCTTGTCTACCGGCGAAGATCAATATAGAGTTGTCTAAATTACTTTTTACAAGTAAGCTTTATTTCTTTAGAATATATTAGTAATAGAGTTTAATTTGTGAAATTTTTAAACAATCTCAAACCCAATTTCGATCTCACCTATAACGACGCTTTTTTAGTACCTAATAAAACTGATGTAAATTCTCGTTTTGATGTAGACCTTACCGCCCCGGATAAACTAAGCACCATACCGATAGTTGTAGCTAACATGACTAGCGTAAGTGGAAGAAGAATGGCTGAAACAGTTACAAGGCGCGGAGGGCTATCCGTATTGCCTCAGGATGCACCAATTGAAGTTACTAAGAAGATCATAGATGCTATCAGAAAAGCTCACCTCATTTACGATACTCCCATAACCTTAATGTCAGATAACATTGTTTCCGATGCATTAAATATTATTCATAAGAGATCTCATGGATCAGTTATTATTGTTGATGCTGACAATAAACCGATTGGAATTGTTACTGAAGATGACCTTCAAGGTTTTGATAGATTCAAAGTATTAAAAGATGTGATGAATTCTAAGGTTCTATGCTTAGAAGATAAAATGAGCTTAAACGATATGTATCATTACTTAACTAGCAATCGTCTAAGTGTAGCTCCTGTTGTAAACAAAAAAGGAGTACTAATTGGAATAATGACTCCAAAAGCTTGCCTTAGAAGTGAGATATATAAACCGAATTTAGATGAAAATGGAAAACTTAAAGTAGCAGTTGCAATAGGAGTTAATAAGGACGTAGAAAAAAGAGCTAAAGCCTTCATAGAGTATGGGGTTGAAATATTAGTACTAGATACTGCTCACGGACATCAACAAAAGATGATAGATGCAATTAAATTAGTTAGAAAACTATCTAGCAAAGTTACTATAGTTGCCGGGAACATAGCCACCAAAGAAGGAACTAGAGATTTACTCATGGCTGGTGCCGACGTAATTAAAGTAGGTATTGGTCCAGGCGCAATGTGCACTACAAGAGTTATGACCGGAGTTGGTAGACCTCAATTATCCGCAGTAATGGATTGTGCTAAGGAAGCTAGAAAATTAGGAAAACATATTTGGGCAGATGGTGGTATTCGCTACCCTAGAGATATAGCCCTGGCTATGGCTGGTGGAGCTGGAAACGTAATGTTTGCAAGTTGGTTTGCTAAGACTAACGAAAGTGCTGGAGAAATTCGTTTTGACGAAAGCGGTAGAGCATATAAGGAAAGCTTTGGAATGGCATCCAGAAGAGCTGTTCGTGAGAGAAATCAAAAAGAATTATCCTTAGATTTAGCTAAAAAGGAATTATTTGAAGAAGGAATATCTACATCCAAATTCTATATAGATCCAGCTAGACCCGGAGTGGAAGACATTATTGATCAGATCATGGCAGGCGTTAGAAGCTCTTGTACTTATGTGGGAGTTAATAAATTAGATAAGATGTATTCAAAGGCTGTAATCGGTCTTCAATCATCATCAGGATACCAAGAAGGATTACCAACATCAACTAACTGGTAGTTATCGTCTATTCGGTATCACTACTATTTCTTGATCCCAATCCTGCCAAATACATATTTGATTAAAGTCATAAATTTAATAATTCTTTAGCATCTTCCGGTTTTATATTTACAGAGTCATTTAATTCAAAACCTAGTCTGTATAATTCTTTAGCAATCTTATATCCGATTGAGTAACCTATCCACCGTCCTCTAGCTGATTCATAGAACCATTCATTATGGTTATATTTAGTATTATCCCAATTATTTAATGCTTCCTTGATAATTTTGGAGCTAACAGTTTCTTCTGCCCATGGTGGAGTCCAACCTGATCTTAGTTCTTCATAATATGTTGCTATTCCTTCGCTAACTATTGCACCTCCTAGAGTGTCTCCATATCCGATATTTTGCCAACGGGCCATGTGATGCATTTCGTGGTAAATTGCAGCCTCAATTAACTGAATATCTACATCCCAATTGGGCAGAGCAATCATAGCTTCGTGTCTATTAAAACAATTGCCCCCAGGATACTTATTGTCTATGCTGTACGAATTATTATCTCTTATGTATAAAAATTGAATATCGTCTCTAACTACATCAACTAAATCTTTAAAAATATTTTTTACGATTTCAGAAAAGTTTACAGGTATATGTCCGTCATAAGCGATAGCTGTCAAAACAAGAATCTTATTATCTATTTTAATATTTTTAGTAAGATACTTACTCATATCGATAGATTAACATATTTAATGTTAGAGGGCATTAAATCGATTGCATATTCTATGAATATAATATAATTATAGTCAATATTATTGTTTTGAAAGTGTCATGAATTAGAAAACTATTTAATATTGTTCCGCTTTTCGTATTCAACAACAACTATAGTTCCTACAAATGCTCCCAGAGATAAAGGAATTAGATATAGCTTATTAGAAACATAACTCACAACTCCAACAGCTCCAAGTACGTAGACGAGTCCACTCATTGTTGAAGCTAACATTGATTGATGTTTAGTTAAAGCAAAAGTATACATAGCGTAAACAGCATCTAAAATCATGGCTAGAAAGAATAAGGCTACAGCGTAAGCAATACTAAAATGCATATCCTTTAATTATATACATAGTATAGTATTTATTCAATCATGAGGTATTGCTAAGAAATTAGCAGTAGCAAATGGGTGATTTAAAACTCTATTGTCTTCAGTTTGTGCAAGTCTGGTGGCTAATTTAGATACAGATATTATGCCTCTTATATTTGCTGGTATATGCGTACTGACCAAAAATAAATTATCTGCATCCAAGGAAACCACTCCAACGGTGTGAACATTTCTTCTAGAATTATTTCCATACTTTACGTCAACAACAATTCTGTTATCAGCTGAGTATTGACTCATTGCTCTTTTAAGTCCAATTTCTGTTCTAATTGTTTTCATAACAATATCTGATAAAGCCATACCTCCAAGTGGCCGTAAAAGATACTCAGCCATATCTTCCGATTCTTCTAAAACTTTACGGCTATTTAATTGCTCAAATGATAGAGAGTCTAAATATTCTGTAAAGTCTCTATAGTTTTTATATATACTAGGCCTATAACCATGCTTAGGTGAGATTTGCTCTAGGGATGCAGGGAAACAAACAGGAAGTCTAGGACCTGCAACTCTTTTTTCTACATTTTTTTTGTAACTTTTAATACTCATAGATAATATATAATCCTAAAGTTATTACATAGTAAAGACAAAATTCTATTTTGCTATATAACTAGAAATTTTAAATTAATAGTAATTGTTAATAATTTAACTAATATTTTTTGTTATTTATTTAAATCTAACTTTAGTTAACCATAAGGAATATTAAATAGCTAAAAAAGACCCACCGATTAGTGGGTCTTTTAGATCATGAGGTCTTGTTTTGGTTACTTAACAATCTGAACAAGGCTGCCGTCTTTGGCGTTTAGTTCTGTGACTGAGTCAGGAGACTCGCTTGCTACCCAGACGTGGCCAAGATTATCTGAGGTTATGGCGGCAATAGGTCCAATGAATCCGTAGCTTGAAGCACTTAAGACTTTAACAAGGCTACCGTCTTTTGCATTTAGTTCTGTGACTGAGTCACCCCAATTTGCTACCCAGACGTGGCCAAGATT
>CAILQE010000009.1 GCA_903836325.1 uncultured Candidatus Saccharibacteria bacterium | reverse complement strand
TCACAAGGTTACTTATGACGACAAAGGTATCATTGTCGGACACAAGCATATTCCAGTTCTAGCAGAAAAAGATCCAGAAGCACTTCCATGGAAGAAATTAAAAGTAGACGTAGTTATTGAATCTACTGGTTTCTTCGTTGAGCCAGATAAAGCAAGGGCTCACGTAAAGGCTGGTGCTAAGCGAGTAGTAATCTCTGCTCCAACAAAAGGAGACTCTGCTGAAACCGCACCTACAATTGTTCTCGGTGTTAACGATGAGTTACTAGACGAAGAAAACGATGTGTTTTCTAATGCATCTTGTACTACCAACTGTATAACCCCTGTACTTCACGTTATTGAGAGCGAATTTGGAATAGATAAACTTATGATGACAACTATTCATTCATACACTGCTTCTCAGCATCTTCAAGATGGCCCAGGAAAGAGTCTAAGGGAAGATCGAGCTGGCGCACAGAATATTGTTCCTACAACTACTGGTGCTTCAATTGCCGCAGCTAGAGCTTTGCCTGCACTAAAAGGAATATTTGGAGCATTTGAAGTAAGAGTGCCAACTCCAGTTGTTTCATTAGCTGACTTTACTATGGTTCTAAAAAAAGATGTAACCATTGAAGATGTTAATAAGGCATTCAAAGACGCAGCTAAACTTCCTTTCTATCAGGGAATATTAGCTGTAACCGACGAAGAACTTGTAAGCTCAGATTTTATAGGCAATAGCTATTCAGCCGTTGTAGATTTAAGTCTAACTAATGTAGTTGGCGGCAATCTAGTTAAAGTAGTTGCTTGGTATGACAACGAATGGGGATATTCAAATCGACTTGTTGAAGTTGTAGCTGATGTAGGTAAAAACGCATACAAATGAAAGTCTACCTAGCATCGGATCATCACGGTTATAAGATAAAGGGAGACATCCTTAAATTCTTAACTCAGAAAAATTATCAAGTTATAGATCTTGGAGATAAAGAACTAAATCCGGATGACGACTATCCAATATTTGCTAAAAAAGCCGTACACGCTCTTCTTACAGATGAAGATACTAATTCCAGAGCTATTATGCTTTGTGGAAGTGGACAGGGAATGTGTATCGCAGCCAATAGATATAAAGGAATTAGAGCTGCTCTATGTTGGAATCCAAAAATGGCGCATGTTGCCAGAAATGACGATGACGTTAATGTGCTTTGCTTAAGTGCAGATCATACAAGCGAAGAAGATATCCTGGATACAACCTTAACTTTCCTAAATACACCATTTGCAAATGCTGCTAGATTCGTTCGAAGAATTAAAGAAATAGATCAAGTGGAGGACTAATGACAGTAATCTGTCCGACAGTTACAGCTTCTACAACTGAAGAATATTCCAGGCAGCTAGATTTATTAAGTGGATTTGCTAAGCGCATCCACGTAGATTACATGGACGGAGTATTTACTTCCTCCAGGAGCGTGTCACTTAATGATATGTATTTTCCTGAAGGTATTGATATCGATCTACATCTTATGGCTAAAGATCCAGAACAGTTATTAGAAAAAGTAATAGATCTTAAGCCTCATTTAGTACTAATTCAGTATGAAGCTAGAGTAAATCATCTTGAATTCGCTAGAAGCTTAAAAAAACATGGAATTAAAGCTGGACTTGTTATCTTGCAAAAAACAGAAGTTGAAGAAATCAAAGATTTAATTTCTGAATTCGATGAAGTCTTAATATTTTCAGGCCATTTAGGATATCAGGGGGGAGTTGCAGACATGTCCATGCTTAGTAAAGCTAAAGAAATACATCAGATTTATCCAGGATTTGAATTGGCATGGGACGGTGGAATTAATGAATTTAATCTAAACGAACTTGTCGACGGTGGAATTAATGTTCTTAACGTAGGAAAAAGTATAACTCTCTCTGAAAATCCGGAAGATAGCTACAACAAGCTTATGCTAAAATTAAGCTAGATGAGCAATCTTTCAATCCAACAACTAGAATTAATAGCTACTGAGGTTCGAGAAGATATAATTTCTATGCTCCTAGAAGCTGGAAGTGGTCATCCAGGAGGTCCACTGGGTTTAGCAGACATATTCACGGCTCTATATTATGAAGTGCTTAAAAACGACCCAGAAAAGCCAGAATGGAATGAACGAGATATTTTAATATTATCTAATGGACACTGTGTTCCAGTTAGATATGCGACTATGGCACATAGAGGATATTTTCCAAGAAGCGAACTCAAAACCTTAAGAAAGCTAGGTTCTAGACTTCAGGGTCATCCTGAAAGACTAAGACTTCCTGGACTTGAAACAACTTCTGGTCCACTTGGAAGTGGATTGTCTCAGGCAAATGGAATCGCTCTAAGTATGAGACTAGATAAGCAAAAAGGTAGATATGTTTTTGTAGTCATGGGTGACGGTGAAACAGATGAAGGAAATATCTGGGAAGCTGCGATGTTTGCTAGTAAATATAAGCTATCTAATTTAATAGCTATCATGGATAGAAATAATATCCAGATTGATGGTTTTACAGAAGATATAATGCCTCTTGAAAATGTGAAAGCTAAATGGGAAAGTTTCGGTTGGTTTGTGATTGAAATTGATGGTAATAACATGGAAGCATTTATTGATGCATGTTCTATGGCTAAAGCCGTTGAAAATAAGCCGGTTATGATCATAGCTCACAATATTCCTGGAAAAGGTGTAGATTTTATGGAAAAAGATTACCATTGGCACAGTGGAGCACCAGATAAGCAGCAAGCTAAGAAGGCTCTTCAAGAACTGAGAACATTAGGTGGAAGGATCTCAAGTGAACACCAATAAATTTCTAGCAGATTACTTAAATAATCCAATCAAGGACGCTAACCGAAAAGGTTTCGGAATTGGACTACTTAAAGCCGGAGAACTAAATGAAAATGTAGTAGCGCTTTGTGCAGATCTAACTGAATCTACACAGATGCATTTATTTAAAGAAAAATTTGAAGATAGGTTTTTCGATGTTGGAGTAGCCGAACAAAATCTAGTCACTGTTGGAAGTGGATTCGCTCTAATGGGTAAAATTCCCTTTGTATCATCTTATGCAGCTTTTTCTCCAGGAAGAAACTGGGAACAAATTCGAACTACAGTCTGCCTTAATGATGTTCCAGTTAAAATTATTGGATCTCATGCGGGTGTAAGTGTGGGTCCAGATGGGGCAACTCATCAAATGTTAGAAGATATTGCTCTAATGAGATCGCTTCCAAACATGATAGTAATTGCTCCTGCAGATAAAGTAGAAGCCGAGAAAGCAACCCTGGCAATTGCTACCAACAACAAACCTTCATATATGAGATTGGCCCGCGAACCAGTGGTAACAATATTTAACGATACCTATGAATTTGAAATTGGAAAGGCCTATGTCCTTAAAGAAGGAAAAGATATCTCTATTATGGCTACAGGTACCATGACTTATCAGGCGCTCATAGCGGCACACAATCTTGAGAAATCTGGTATTAATGCAGAAGTTGTTCATGTACCTACGATAAAACCACTAGACATTCACACTATACTTTCTTCGGCTAAGAAAACTAATTTAGTATTAACAATTGAAGAAGCTCAAGTTGCAGCAGGATTTGGAAGTGCTGTTTCTGAATTCTTGAGCGAAGTATACCCAGTTAAAATTAAAAGAATGGGTATCGAAGATCACTTTGGTGAATCT
>CAILQE010000008.1 GCA_903836325.1 uncultured Candidatus Saccharibacteria bacterium | reverse complement strand
TTATAACTCTACCATTATATCTGTAGATTGTCAATAGCTGTTACCCTATCGACTCTGTTCTGCTGCAACATAAAACACATCAAATTTTAGATTTTAAATTTAATTTAAATAGATACTAAATATATCGAAGATTTCTAAACTTTATATCCTTTTTTAGATATCTTAAACCCAAAAGTGGATCCCTTACCTAGAGTGCTCGAGAATGTAACTACACCACCTTGAGCTAAAATAATTTTCTTAGCCATATATAAACCAATTCCTGTACCATCAGGTCTTACTTTTTTAGCATTTGAACCTCTGTAGAATTTGGTAAATAGATGATGCTGATCTTGGCGAGGCACACCCATTCCACTATCTATTACTTTGAGCTCTATTGAAGTATCATCATGTGCTAACTTAACTTCTATATTTCCACCTGGAGGAGTGTAATATATTGCGTTGTCTAAGAAGTTCATTATTACCTGTCTGGTTTTAGTTTCGTCCATACTGACATCTGGGAATTCTTTAGATTTTGTAAAATTTATTTTAATTTGATGAGATTTAGCATTATCTTTAAGTTGATCTATTTCTTGACTTACTATTTCGTTAAGATTGATTTGTGATGGCGTAATAACAAATTTACCACTCTTAAGTCTAGATATATTAAGTAGATCTGCGATTAGGTAAACCATTTTAGAGGATGCATAGAAAGCTTGATCCAACATTTCTCTTTGAGTCTTATTGATCTTTCCCGCATCTTCATCTAACAGCATGGATATATATCCTTTTACGCTAGTAAGTGGTGTTCTGAGCTGATGAGAAGCCATAGATATAAAGTCGTCTTTGTTTTGATCTTCAAGCCTCAACTTTGAATTAGCACTCTTAAGTTTGCTAGTTGCTTCATCTATATCGTTCTTAAGTTTTTGGTTGAACTGCTCAATTTGAACATAGTTGATTGCATTCTGAAGACTTATAGCAATTTCATCAGTAGCAATTGTCAAAAACCTTATGTCGTTAAAGCTGTATAGGTTTCCAGATTTTCTATATCCAAGAAGAAGATAACCTAGATTCTGATCATTGGTTCTAAGTTTTATGGAAATAACGTAACCGTTTTTTTCCATATTTTTAATTAAATTTAAATCAATATTTTTTGTATTTCCTTCAATATTAATTAAATACAAATCGCTTTTATCTAGTAAACGAATTAACTCTTTCTTATCTATGGTTTCTTCTAAAGAATTAATAAGGTAATCTATCTTGTTTGGTTTAATTGCTTCTGAAATTAATTTTTTACTTCCTTCAAGGATTTCAGTTAACTTAATATTTCCAACTAGAAGATTGCCTAACTTATCTAACTCAGCTTGAGGTTCGAAGAAATCTCTAAAGAATATTCTGTTAGATAATCTGTTGAAGAAGAATTTAATTGGCTGAAAAGATGCACCAATAATAAAAGTAGCTAATACAAATATAGATATATTAGCTATCGATAAATGAACATTTAAAACATATCTAATTAGAAGAACTAAAGGAACCGCATATAGCAGGAGCACTGCGGATAAAGTGAATAGATAGGTTACGCTTCTAGCGGCTGCCTCTCTAATATCCAAAAATTTATGCTTAATAATTGTATAGGCTATAAGCACCACAAATAATGCATTGGCGATAGTTGATACCTGGATTAAATATTTTAAAGATGGAAAGTATTGACTGACTTCGTTTCCAAACAGATTTCCTATTAAATCTATTATGGTAGCGAAAGTTATTATATTAATCTGTGTCTTAACAATTTTACTAACTTTTTTCTTAATAGTTAGTAAGTAAAAGATTCCAAAAATTATAAGAAAATCTATGCCCACAACTATTGGGAGATAAAGATTACTGATCTTATCTATGCCAGCACCATAAATATCTAAATTAACGGAATAAATTAATTTCTCCGTTAATCCTAGGTATAGGGTAGCCAACATTAAAACTGAAGCAAAATAATATACTATTTTATTCTTAAAATCTTTTAGATAACTAAGTGCAAAGAACAAAAACGACCAACTAGCGCCTTCTATAAAAAATACAGCTAAGTTAACACCCAGTAGAGCCACGCTATAGCTACTTGTAAAATCCGCTATAGCTAAGATACCTACCCAGAGCTCCATGAACACAGCTAAGTAGAAGAAAAATCGAGTCTTTAAGCTAGCCTTATTTAGATCCTTATAGATAATGGATGCAACATAGCTAAGGGAGATAATGGATATGGAATAGACTATTAACTTAAACATAAGCGCTTTCTCTAATATAATATCTTATTTAAGAGAGCTTAGGCAAAGTAAACTTCTTTAAGTGCAAATTCTTCAATGTCTTGGAATATCTTATGTGATTCATCGGTGTGTGGCATTGCTACCGGTATGAAGTCATCGTCAAAGTGACCTGGAGTTGATGGGGTCCTTAAGTTTTTCATACCAGCAAGACTTTCGTAATCTAACCCTATTCTTCCGAAAGATAGAACTGTAGGCATATTAATTACTGCAAAAACGTAACTATCTCCAGGATTACCTCCTCTTCCTACTAGGTTCTTGAATATAGATAAGTAAGCTAGGTCAGGAGTATGAAGACCGTTATATTTTTTAGTCTTAGCAATGGAAACATTGCTTTCGACAGTTATACATTTCATTAGATCTATACCTCGACTTGTATAATAATCTCTAAAATTCTTAGCTGTTAAGCCCTGATCTGAATTAATAATATCGTCTATGATAATTAATCCAGTTTGTTCGTTTTCTTCTTTAAGTCCATCAGGAGTAAAGCCTGAAATTCTAGTTCCGTGTATTACCTCATTCCTTCCTGCTCTTGTATCATAAATCATTAAGAATAAGGACTGATCTTCGTGCTCACTCATTATTTCAGGCATATACTTCCAGTACTTTCTCTCGTTAGTTCTAGCTATATTAGCGTAGATACTATTAGGATTAACCCATAGAGAATAAAGGTCTTCTTTAAGTCCCATTTCTTGAGATATTCGCGTTCCTAAATCTGCTTCTAGCAATGCAATTTGAACTTCGGTTAAATTGTAATCAGGCTCGTAGTGAATTGATTCGAACTTTTCAAATGACATTATATTAAGCTCTATTCTTTACTACTTTAAATAATGAGTAGATCACCCCAAGACCAATTAGAGCTCCACCGACTTCAAAAGTTGCATTAACTCCAATTCCTTCTTCGACTCCATAAAAAGCAGAACCGATAACAGCAGCAGTTCCAATGCTCATAAGTAGGCTATATTTTCTTCTTTCATTCCTATCTTGCTTAGGATTTCTAAGTTCCCTTGCGAGCATAGCTACTGGAGTTCCAGCAAGTAATCCTGTTCCCATTTCTAAACTTAAGTTAGAACCTTTTCCTTCACTGATTGCCTTCGCTAGCTTCTCGCCTCTTTTAGATGAGTAGATGCTGTGTCTAATTGTTTCTGCCCTCTTAGAACTTAGAAGATCTGATAGAACAACACCACTAGATCCTTCTATAGCGAGAGTACTGAGTCCTAAGACGAGTGCGTTGGATAACTTATTTCCATTAGTTATTGCTTCAGACGAAGCAAGTGCAGCAACTCTAACAACTTCATTTATAGGAGATATCATAGCTAGGCTATAAGCCATTGCAGCTCCGCCCCCTATTCTTGAATCAGTCCAGTTAGCCTGTTTATTTTCCATTTTAGCCCTCTTTAAAGACAAAATGCCACAGAGACCCCAAGCCCCCGTGACAAATTATTTGCTAATGTACTTATGCTATTTTATAATAATTGTGTAAGTTTAGTCAATAGCATAAGCTAAATAAATAAGTAATTAAAGATGACAATCCATCTTATAGGAGTTACTATTAGGATATTATGACTAGAATAGCAATTATCGAAGATGATCAAGCAATCAGTCAGATGTACAGATTTAAATTTGAATCTGAGGGATTTGAAATTGAAATTGCCGACAACGGTAAATTAGGCCTCGTCTTAATTGAAGAATATAAGCCTGAAGTTGTACTACTAGATTTGATGATGCCCGAAATGAATGGCGATGAAATGCTTGAAAAATTAAGAGCTACTCAATGGGGTAAAGACGTAATGGTATTTGTTCTAACTAATATTGGAGAACAAGAGATTCCAAAATCTCTAACTAAACATAATGTAAGAAAAATTATATTAAAAGCAGAACTTACCCCAAAACAAGTCGTAGATATTGTTAAAAGAGAACTTAAATAAATAATGAAGATAGCTATATTAGGTTACGGCAGACAGGGTATGTCTTCATACAATTATTGTAAGAAACTAGGACACGAAGTCGTCATTCACGACCAAAACACTTCTCTGATTTTACCTGAAGGCGCCAGCAGTGTTCTAGGAGCAGAATATATTAACAATCTCAGTTCTTACGACTTAATTATTCGTAGCCCTAAAATACACTCATTAGATATTGTTAAAGCAAATTCTGAAGAGATATTAAATAAAGTTACATCAAACACAAATGAATTCCTACGCGTCTGCCCCACCAAGAATGTTATTGGCATAACTGGAACTAAAGGCAAGGGCACTACTTCAACTTTAGTTACTGAACTATTAAAACAAGCTGGGTTTAAAGTTCACTTAGGCGGAAATATTGGTACACCTCCTCTAGATTTATTGAATGATAGCATTTCAGAGTCAGACTGGGTTGTACTGGAGCTTGCCAACTTCCAAACTATAGACCTAAGATACTCACCTCACATCGGAGTATGTCTAATGATTGAACCTGAGCACCTTGATTGGCACGATACTTACGATGACTATATGCAAGCTAAGGCTCAATTATTTAAATTCCAAACAGAACAAGATGTGGCTATATATTTTGGTCAAAATCCAAGATCTAAAGAAATTGCATCGGCTGGAAAAGCGAATCTAATTCCCTACTTCATTGAACCTGGGGCAACCATAAAAGATGGCTGGGTGGAGATTGAAGGAAATAAAATTATTGAAACTAAAGACGTTAAATTGATTGGCGAACATAACTTACAAAATATCTGTGCTGCATTAACTATCCTTTGGCAAATTAAAGAAGATTCTTCGGCTGCAAATAAAGTATTTTCTAGTTTTACTAATCTTCCTTTTAGACTTGAAATGCGAAAAGATGTTGATGGTGTTAAATTCTATAATGACTCATTCTCTTCTAACCCGATCGCTACTATGGCAGCACTAGAGTCCATAAAAGGGAATAAGGTTTTAATACTTGGAGGAAAAGATAGAGGACTAGATCTAAAAGATTTAATGGACAGTATTAGTAAACATTCTAATGAAATTAAAAAGATTGTAGTTATTGGCGAAGCTGGAAATAGAATTTTAGAAAACTTAAATCAAATAGGTTTTGGAAATTACACAAAACTAGAAAATGTTAATATGGATGCAATCGTTAATTTTTCAAAAGAAAATACAGCGCCTGGAGATAGTATAATTCTCTCACCTGGATTCCCTAGTTTTGATATGTTTGTAGATTTCGAAGATCGAGGAAAACAATTTAATAGAACGGTAGATGCCTTATGAAATACGATAAATTTATTTTTAATAGTTATGATTTTAATAATGAAACAGGAAGTTTAGAACTTAATTATTCTTTTGATAACGAACTAAAGTTTAAAGAAATATTAAATTTCCAATTAGACAATGAAGTTTCCGAAATTAATAAGGCGGATTTAGATAAAGCTTTATTCAACCTATATATTATGGCTGGAATTTCTTACTACAAAGCATATGAAGTTAATTCTATAGAGATTATGAATAATAAATTAACTAAATCTGATGCCGAATTCTTTAGTGACACATACTCTAAAGGACTTAGAGAGTATTACTTTATTAATAAATTAGATCCTAAAAAAGAAATTATATTTCCTTTTGTGCAATCAGAAGTTAATTTAAAAGAGCAGACGATTAGCACAAACGATCCTTACTTGCTTATAGGAATTGGTGGAGGAAAAGATTCGCTATGCAGCGTTGAGTCTTTGAAAGATACTGGGATAGATATTGCCACTTGGAGCTTAAATCACAAAGAACAATTAGAGCCGCTAGTTAATACGATTGGGACTAAACATTATTTTGTTAGCAGAGAAATCGACCTTAACTTAATTAAGGCTAATGAAGACGGTGCTCTAAATGGTCATGTGCCCATTTCAGCAATACTAGCTTTTGCCGGAACAGTTCAGGCTTTACTATGCGGAAGAACTGACGTGGTTGTAAGTAATGAACAAACTGCCAGTGAACCTAATTTTGAATACATGGGAGTGGAGGTTAACCATCAATATTCTAAGAGTAAAGAATTTGAAAAGAAGTATCAGGAATTATTAGAAGATAATTTTGGAGATAGTTTTAGATATTATTCATTTTTAAGACCGTTAACTGAACTCAGGATTGCTGAAATATTTGCAAATACCTATCTAGAAAAATATATGAGCGTTTTTAGTTCCTGCAATAAAGCATTCAAGCTGAGTTCTAACAAAATGAGTTGGTGTGGAGAATGTCCAAAGTGTGCTTTTGTATTCCTAGCATTTACGCCTTTTGTTGGAATGGAACAATTAGAAGAATTATTTGGCGGCAAGAACTTATTAAAAGATTCTTCTTTAGAAAAAACCTACAAAGAATTACTTGGAATTGAAGGAAGTAAACCACTAGAATGCGTTGGTGAAATTAAAGAATCTAGATCTGCAATGCGTATGGCTTTTGATAAGTATCCAGAACTTAAAGAAAAATACGTGTTCGATATTCCATCAGACTATGACTATAAGAAACTTGGATCAGATTTAATGCCAGAAGAAATTAAATTATCTTTTGATTCCTGGATTAGTCAGTTTTAATTTTTCTGCGAGCACTTATTAATACATTTTGAAATAAAGCACATACAGTCAGTGGACCTACTCCGCCTTTTTTAGGAGTAATAGTTATGTCATCTCTTTCATAAAGATCATCATCTACGTCTCCAACTGTCTTTCCGCCTTCACTTGCTACACCTGCATCTACTACAACTGCTTTTTCTTTAACCATAGATGAATTTAATACTGCAGGACTACCAGTAGCGGTGACTATAATATCTGAACTAAGGGCTAAATTAATTATGTCTTTAGTTTTATCGTTAGCAATGCTTACATCCACATTGGAATTTTGAAGCATTCTGAATAAAGGTTTTCCGACTAGTTTACCCTCCCCTATTAGTAGAACTTTTTTACCTGAGAAATCTATATTATATCCAGCTAGCAACCAAAGGATTGCAGTTGGTGTTGCCGGGTCAAAGTTGGCATTTAATCCAAGTGCATCAACATCTTTATCTTTAGAAACTAAATTAACTAATTCGTCCGTCTGAGATGGATCTTCGATTGGTAGCTGAAGTATTATTCCATGGATAGATTCGTCGTTATTTAATTGTTCAATAACATAATTTGCTTCGCTTTGTTTAATTCTATGAATTTCAACTTCAATTCCTATATCTTTACCGTAAGATTGCTTTAGTTTAACGTAAAGATTTATGACTGGATTATCTATGGTGATAATGATGGCAAGCTTAGGTTTTATATGAGACGCCTGAATAAGGCTTCGAACTTCAGTCTGCTGTCGAGCCTTAATAAAACTTGATAAATCGCTACCATTTAAAATTCTCATGATGATGAATAGATTATATAACAGATGAGGATTTATGTTTAATTATTGATAAATAGGGGTAAATTTGCTATGATTTTATTTTATAAGGGCCATTAGCTCAGCTGGTTAGAGCACCTGCCTCTTAAGCAGGTTGTCCTGGGTTCGATTCCCAGATGGCCCTCCAATACGCTTATGTTTAAACTCCTTACTTTGTGAGGAGTTTTTCTTTGATATGATTTATGCATGACTTTAGAAGAAATAGCCAATACTATATCGCAATCAAGACTTACCCATAGACCTATTATTATAGGTATTGAAGGCTTTGGCGGCTCTGGCAAGACAACTTTGGCAGAACATTTAAAATCTAAGCTAGGTAATGCATATACAGTTAGTATTGATGACTTCATTGTTAAAGAAAAACTTAATGAAAAATCTTGGGACAAAGGCGGCTTCGACAGAAAGCGTTTAGAAGAGCAAGTATTAATCCCAGCCACTTCAAATATTGACATAAGATATCAAAAGCTAATATGGCAGACCAACAAGCTTAGTGACTTTTACGAAATACCAACTGTTGATTATTTAATAATTGAGGGCATCTCCTGCTACCATCCAGACATAGCTAAGTATTATGATTTTAAAATATGGGTAGATACTCCAATTGAAATAGCTAAAAAAAGAGGCCAAGCAAGAGATGGGAGTAATGAAAATGCAGTTATGTGGGATTTATGGGCTGTAAATGATATTAAATACAAAGATAAGTATCATCCAGAATTAATAGCAGATTTTACTTTTAATAATCAAACTGAAGAACAAATAATTCTTTATTATCCTTAAGTTCGGTTGCAATTGCTATGCAGTAGGCCCTCCAATATGCTTATGTTTAAAACAGAGCTAACTTGCTTTTGTTTTTGATATAATACAAGTATGACGAAGCTGCTATACTGGGATATTTACGAGATATCTACTAAAGGGTCTGCAATAAACGGAGTAATGTTTCGTGGACGCATTCGTAAACTTGGGCTA
>CAILQE010000007.1 GCA_903836325.1 uncultured Candidatus Saccharibacteria bacterium | reverse complement strand
TTGGCCAAGAGCTATTTTAAAAATGGCTGCAGGACTAGCTCTATCTATTACTGTAATTGGAGGTGTTCATGCAGCTAAGGCATCCACTGAAACCTACGACTATTTAAGTAATTCACCTAATATTGAATTTACCCCCCAAATGAATCAGGAACATGATCAGTTGCCGGGTGAAATTAGTTCCGAAGCTTTGTATGCGGCCGAGTCTTTCGCTATTGCAGGATTATCTAGTTTTATAGCATTTAGACAATTCAAGAAAATCAGACAACAAAATAATTAGTAATGAGTTACAACTGTGGTTCCAATAGGAGCCCAGTCGTACACCCATGCTGAATCCGCCACTCTTAGACCTAAGCATCCATGAGATGTGTTAACGTTTCCAAAGACGCTATCTGGTCTCCAGTAGTTTCCGTGAACCGCATCACCATTCTTATCAAAATACATTACATAAGGAACCTTTGGCTGATTGTATTTACTGCCATCAGGATTGTATCCCCACATGTTTACGCTTCTAACTTTCTGCCAAATTGTGAATGTGCCAACTGGAGTTGGAGTTGAAGATTTTCCTGCACTCATTTGAAAGCTCTTTACAAGTACTCCGTCTTGATACGCATAGAGCATTTTAGAAGTTAGATTTCCTTCTATTAAATATTTATAGCCTGCTGTGGTGTTATCTGTAGTAAAAGGTATCGACACTCCATTAAGGCTAAAGTTAGCGCCACCACCATTCTTTAATGCAGTCTTGATTCCTGATGATAGTGAACTAATTGAAGCTGTATCCAATTTAAATCCATTAGATCCATTATTTACAATTACGCTCGATCCGTCTTCATGAGTTATAACCGTACGATTAATTGGAGATACGTTTATTTTGTTTACTAAATTATCTATATAACTATTTAATGCAGATTCGTTTATTGAGTATTTATTATTTTGAAGTTTAGACGAATCGATTAAAGAAGTAATGTCGGCAGAAGATAGCTTAAAGGTTTGTCCATTGGATGATATGGTTATATTCTGATTCTCTACACCGTTTAGCTTGGTAAGGAATTTAGAATGATTAAGCTTCAGATTTAGAGCAATATTCTGTTCTTTAGCCAAAGCATTTTGCGAAGCTAATAATTTGGCATTATTAGCCATCACCATAAATGAATAAACGGATAATAGACTATATGAAACTAGAATCATTACGGCAAAAATACTAAAGAATGCCTTACCAAATGGTATAGCTATAGATTTTGTTTCAACCTTTGCGGTTGTTCTGACGTTGATTATTTCTTCTTCGTCATTTGCTACTGTTGGATAGATAGCTTGTATCGGAGACTTACGTCTTACCGGTATAAAAAATTCATTACCAACAGCAACTCCATTAACACCCATGGATTGTGCCATTATTGCCCCTCTTTGTTTTTCACACTAAGTCTTATTTTTATTTTTATGTTATCTAATGTTAAGACTTTAATATTATTGTAGTCCTTGTAGAAAAATAAACAATAGCATTTTTATAACTTCAATAACAATTACTTTATTTCAAGTAAAGAATAGGATATAGTAACAGATAGATAAACAGGAAATATACCCTTGAGCGGTCATTCAAAATGGTCAACAATCAAAAGACAAAAAGGCGCTAAAGACGCAGCTCGCGGCGCTCTATTTACAAGATTAGGGAACGGAATCGCAATCGCAGCTAGAAATGGTACAGATCCAGATACTAATTTTTCACTAAGAATAGCTATGGATAAAGCTAGGGAGGCTAATATGCCTCAAGCTAACATTCAGAGAAGTATCGATAGAATCAAAGATAAATCCTTAAGTGATTTAACGGAAGCTCTATATGAAGGATACGGACCCGGCGGAGTAGCTATATTAGTTGAAGTAGCTACGGACAATATAAACAGAACCTACCCTGAAGTAAGATTGGCATTTACTAAACACGGTGGAAATATAGCAGAGAAGAATTCAGTGGCATTTATGTTTGACCGAAGAGGACTAATTAGAATCAAAGGTTCAGGAGATGAACTTATGCTCGAAGTATTAGATGCAGGTGCTGTTGATGTAGTTGAAGAAAACGGTGAACTTATTATTTATACTAAGGCCACAGACCTTGCTGCCGTAAGAGATAAGCTTTCTAAAGATCATCAGATATTAGATGCAGAGTTAACTTATGTTCCAAACATGAGTGTTGAAGTAAGTGATCAGACTACTGTAAACAAGATCATGAATCTGATGGAAGCACTTGAAGATAACGCTGACGTTACTAATACATACGTAAACTTCGATATTAAAGACGACTTAATAAACGAATCAGGAAATTAATAAAGTGCGAATTCTAGGCATTGATCCTGGAACAGCAATTGTAGGATTCGGAGTAATAGATGTATTAGATGGTAAATATAAAATGGTTGACGGAGGGGTAATTAGAACTCCTGCAAAAACTTTTGATCCCATAAGACTACACACAATTTACGATGAACTAACGGCTATCATTAAAGATACTAAGCCAGAATTTATGTCAGTAGAAAAACTTTTTTTTGCCACTAATGTGACTACTGCAATGAGTGTATCCCAGGCAAGAGGAGTGATAATGTTAGCCGGTCAGCAAGCCGGATTATCTATACATGAATACACCCCACTCCAAATTAAACAGGCATTAACTGGATATGGTAGGGCGGAAAAAAAACAAATTCAGGAGATGGTTAGAATTCTGCTTAATCTAAAAAAAGCTCCTCAACCTGACGATTGTGCCGATGCTTTTGCTGCCGCAATTACACATGCTATGAATATTAAAAGCTAATATTGATATAATATAGCTATGATTGCAAGTATCTCTGGAAGAGTAGAAGAAAAAGAATTAGAAAAAGTCATTATAGAGACCAATGGTATTGGCTATTTGGTAAGTATTACAACTAAAGATTATGATGAACTTGAAGTTGGCAAAAATACAAAATTATATATCTTTGAAAATATCCGTGAAGACTCATATGACCTATATGGATTTGTATATAAATCTACTAAGAGTCTATTTAATCAATTGATTAGCGTTAAGAATGTTGGTCCTAAAGTAGCACTTTCTATTTTAAGTCTTGGATCAGACCAAGAAATAAAGAATGCCATTGCCGGAGGAGACGTCAAGTTCCTAGTTACAGCAAAAGGTGTAGGCAAAAGAGCTGCCGAACAAGTGGTAGTTGAACTTAGAGATAAAGTTGGACTTGTTGCCACTGATGAAGCCGAGAACGTTCTAACGAGAAGAGGTATAAATATTAATGATGAAGCCCTGCTAGGACTTATGAGTCTTGGATATTCTCAGTCGGATGCATCTACGGTACTCTCTAAAGTCGATATTAATTTACCAGTAGACGAGAGAATTAAGGAAGCATTAAAAGGATAAATATGAAAATTCCAGAAATAAAATTAAATGACGGTAACAAAATTCCACAATTCGGTCTAGGACTTTGGAAGATCAAAACCTACGAAGAAATAAAGGTAGCTTTTGATTCTGCTATTGAAAACGGATATACCTTATTCGATAGTGCACAGATTTATGGTAATGAAGAATTTTTAGGCAGAGCAATAAAAGAATCTAAGATAGATCGTTCAAAACTTTTTATAACAACTAAAATATTTATAAGTAATTTCGGTTATAAGAAAGCTTTGAAAAGTTTTGATGAATCATTAAGGAATTTAGATACGGATTACCTAGATTTAATTCTTTTACATTTTCCAGTAACATTACTTAGAAAAAAAACCTGGTTAGCACTTGAGGAAATTAAAGAAAGCGGAAGAGCTAAGTCTATTGGAGTTAGCAACTATACAATTAGGCATCTTGAAGAAATGAAAAAATATGCAAAAATTATACCCGCTGTAAATCAGGTAGAACTCCATGTATTTCTTCAACAACCAGAACTTATTAAATACTGCTTAGAAAACAATATTATAATAGAAGCATATTCTCCGCTCGCACACGGTAAAGCTATGAATGATAAAACGGTTAGCGAAGTTGCAAGCAAGTACGGAAAAACATATACCCAGATTATGCTAAGATTCTTAGTAGAAAAAGGTCTGGTGGTTATACCAAAATCTACACACCCAGAAAGAATCAAAGAAAATATTGAAATATTTGATTTTAAATTAGACGAAGAAGACATGAAGAAACTAAGTAAACTAGATAAAAATCTTAGGACTTGTTGGGATCCTACATTAGTACCATGATAGATAGAATATTAGATACATCACCAGAACCAGAAGAAGAAAAAGAATTAGAAATAACTCTTCGGCCTAGAGATTTTTCAAGTTACATAGGACAAGAAAAATTAAAGCAGAATTTAAAACTGGCTATTACTGCTAGTAAAAAAAGAAATGAACCTATTGATCATGTTCTTTTGTATGGGCCACCTGGACTTGGAAAAACCACTATGGCTTCTGTGATCGCCAACGAAATGGGTGCTCAAATTAGAATTACTTCTGGACCTGCAATTGAAAAAACTGGAGATCTAGCAAGTTTACTTACCAATCTTAAAGACAACGATATTTTATTCATCGATGAAATACACAGATTAAATAGCAATGTTGAAGAAGTTCTGTATTCTGCAATGGAAGATTTCAAATTAGATATCATGATAGGCAAAGGGCCCAGTGCTAGAAGCCTTAGACTAGATCTGCCAAAGTTTACTATCATCGGAGCTACAACAAGAGCAGGAGCGCTATCCGCACCTCTTAGAGATAGATTCGGAATTGTTCATCGTCTCGAATTCTATTCTGAGGATGAAATAGAACAAATTATAAATAGAGCTGCAAGCATACTAGGTACTAATATAGATAAAGACGCATCCAAAGAACTTGCGAAGCGTTCTAGGCTTACTCCAAGAATAGCTAACAGGCTTCTAAAAAGAGTTAGGGATTACGCTGATGTAAATGGTGACGGGATTATTGATACGATAATTGCAGAAAAAACTTTGAAACTATTAGAAATCGATGAGAATGGTTTAGATAGTGTAGATAGAGCTTTACTTAGAGCAATCATCGACAACTACGATGGTGGACCAGTTGGTGCTGCAACTCTTTCAGCTTTACTTTCTGAAGACAAACAAACAATCGAAGACTTCATAGAGCCATACTTAATGCAGCTTGGATTACTAGAAAGAACTCCAAAAGGAAGAAAAGTTACACCTAAAGCGTATAAAATTAATCTTTAATCTATATTCTTACGAATATAGTATGAGTTTTTATTTACTTTACCTTCATAAGTTGCAATTAAATTATATTTTGAACAAAGCAAGTCATCTTTTTCACAAGAGCCCCCATTGCTGTCGGTAATTTCATAGGCAAACATATCTTTCATTGGCATTGAAGATAATTCCAGATTTTGTGTAGAATCTTTAGACGAAGGATCCAGTAAATTACTTTGATTAAAATTAATTAATTCTTTATTTCTAAAATCTAAACTATTTAAATCCGTTAATGAGGGATAGTGTCCATTTTTTGAATAATATGTTTCAAGAACAGACTGAGTATTTTTAATTTTAGTTACTCTTTGGTCGTTTCTCGTATTTATGGAAATTCCTTGATGAACGTAAAATACTAACCAAGCAAGAAAGCAGGTTCCAATAATAACTACTATTAATTCGTAAATAGTAAATCCGTTGTTATTTATTTTTTTCATTATTTATAAATTATATAACTTCCTATTAGTTAGGGGAAATGATGTCTTTAAGATCTATCACTCCTAGAAGTGCTTTTATTAATCCGTCTATTTCAATAGTCTCCCCCATTCGAACTAATGAGACTCTGTCTTTGTTTACTTTAAGTTTAAGTGCTTCAAATAATCCATAATCTCCTAGGTATCCCGTAAAGTGACATTTTTCACAACCTGCAGATTCTCTGTATTCTGTAGAATCTAACTCAAGTTCTCTAGCTACAACTTTCTTGTATTTCTCAATATCGTCTAGTGTAACCTTAGTATTTATACCAAGAGCACTCTCTACTAATTTAACTGAAGAATATTTTTCTTGTAGAACATAACAACAATAGGTGCAGTGTTTTTTTACTGTCTTGTAGTGCAGTGTAGTTTTTAAATGAACTAAGTTCTTATGATCAAAGAATCTAAGAATTTTTAATTTAGAAATCAGATCCATTCTAGATGAGCTATTTAGTTTTAGAATAAATAGACTAGTCTTGGCACGATCAGAAATTAATTCAACTTCTTCGATAGAATTTAAATTTATTTCATATGCGTCATATCTTCTAGCTAAAGCGGATTTTAGCTCTCCGAGAGTACCGTGATTTATTTTAGCTACAGTCTGTTTATTCTCAACTAATATATTTTTGATAACTCTGCTTATTGAGCTACTGAAAACATCATTATTTCCAGAAATAATTATTATTCCATTTCCATCCCCAATAGTTTGTTGTACTTCTTTTAAATTATTTCCCCATAGACCAAAATCGGTAAGCTTATGCTGAGTGTAATTAGTTAATATGTTTATAGTCGCCTTATATCCATGAATATTAGGAATAACATTAATTCTAAGTTTGTTTCCTTCAAATTCCTGTCTAGCCTCATCTAGGATATTTAATTTATTAATATCAGCCCAGTTAATTAAATTGAGTATCAAATTCTTGTTACTTTTAGGTAGCTTATTTACTACTATTAATCTTCTATCTACTCTAAATCTAACAAGGATATATTTATCCGTATCTTCAATATGAATAGTGCTAGCTCTATCTTTTAGAGCATTTTGAAGTATTGCTTTTAAGTCTTGATCTAGTTCTTTTTTAATTATTCCACCCATATTTCTACTTCTTAATATATCAATAATTAAAACAATATTGAATTTATTAATTATTCTAACAGGGTAATATTAAATTTTTCTGCTAAAATATATTTTTAATTAAACATAAGCGTTTTACTAGTAAAGACATAATCGGATATAGTATAGATAAGTAAAAGAAGGGTAAATATGACAGAAAGTAATGAAAAAGCGGGGAAAACCAAAGCTTTAGGTCTTGCTTTGGAACAAATTGAAAAACAATTCGGTAAAGGTTCAATAATGAAACTAGGAGAATCTACTCATACCAAAATAGAAACATTTCCAACAGGTGCACTATCGTTAGATTTAGCACTAGGAGGCGGTCTTCCAAAGGGAAGAGTCGTAGAAATTTATGGTCCAGAAAGTTCTGGAAAAACTACAATAACTCTACATGCAATTGCTGAAGTACAACGTGCAGGTGGTGTGGCGGCATTTATTGATGCCGAGCATGCGCTAGATCCTGTATATGCTAAACGAATTGGCGTTGACGTAGAAAACCTCTTACTCAGCCAGCCAGATAATGGGGAACAGGCTTTAGAGATCTGTGAAACTCTAGTTCGATCTAATGCTGTAGATATTATTGTTATCGATTCAGTTGCAGCTCTAGTACCGCGAGCTGAAATTGAGGGAGATATGGGAGATTCACTTCCTGGTCTACAAGCAAGACTTATGAGCCAAGCTCTAAGAAAATTAACTAGCGTAATTAATAAATCCAATAGTACCGTAATATTCATTAACCAGATTCGAATGAAGATTGGAGTTATGTTCGGTAATCCAGAAACAACAACAGGCGGTAATGCTCTAAAGTTTTACGCATCAATAAGAATGGATATTAGAAAGATAGGTCAGATTAAGCAAGGTGAAGCTATAGTTGGAAATAGAACCAGAATTAAGGTTGTTAAAAACAAAATAGCACCACCTTTTAGAGAAGCTGAATTCGATATTATGTATAACGAAGGTATTTCAAAAAGCGGAGATATTCTTGATCTTGCAGCTAATCGAAACGTCGTAGATAAAGCGGGAGCTTGGTATTCATATAAAGGCGAAAAGATTGGTCAAGGGCGTGAAGCTACTAAGACCTACCTAGATAAGAACCCTAAGATGCTACAGGAAATTTCTAAGGCCGTAAGAGATCAGGTTGCTAAAGAAGAGTAATGAAAGTAGTTAGTATAACGACTACTTCAGACGAAAAAGAATATTTAGTTATTCTAGAGAATAACTCTAAGTTCAGAGCTAGCTCCAATGTTTTATTTAAATATGAACTAGCACCAGGTAAAGATCTTAGTTCAAGAGAAATTAAGGAAATTAAGTCTACTGCGAGCGACGATAGGATGTATCACGCTCTGCTTAGACTAATTACCGGTAGACTTAAAACTGAATACGAGATAAAACAATATCTAAAACGAAAAAATGTTGAAGAAGATAAGATTAATTCTTACGTAATAAAACTAAAGGGCGTTAAATTAATAGACGATAAGAAATATATTGATAGTTATGTTCATGACCAGAACCTGAAAGCTCCAATTTCTAAAACAAAATTAATTTTTAAACTTAGAAGTAAGGGATTAGCTAAAAATATTATAGATGATTATTTTAATTCTAATAAGCAGGACGAAGAAGCAGATTTAAAACGACTTATAGAAATTAAAAGAAGACAATTAAAATTTAAAGATGATTTAAAGTTAAAAGCTTATTTAGTTAGAAGTGGCTATAACTATTCTTTGGTTAATAAAGTATTAAATAATTCTGAATATTAAGAAGCTACGTTAACTGCAGCAGCCGGAACTTTGGATAATAAATCTTCAATTACTACTTTGTTTGGAGTTATGTTCACTATTTGATCTCTTTGCACCGTTAGGCTTGCACCGTTCAGGCTTTTGAATAAAGGCTTAGATACAAATAGCTTAGCTATAAACATAGAAGTATTATCGAATGCGTAGTCTACAACTTTACCAATTTTAGATGCACTAGCAGTTTCAACATTTTTACCAATCAGAATAAAATTCATATTTAGTAGGTCTTTTATTCTAACTAGATCGACTTCTTCTGAAAGATCCGAATGATCATTAATAAATATTCCAGATAAATCGTACTGCCTAATGTCTTGAGTGAGTAATATTAAAGATTCTTTACTTTTAGAGTCGGTAACTCTAAAACCTTCGATCTTTAAATTACTAGGATTTATAATAGGGCCAACTAGGTATGCAACTTCTTGACCAGTTCTCAATGAAATTACTTTTTTATTAGCAAATTGCCCACTTAGTATTAACATAATTAAATTATACCTATAATATGGATTAAAGAGAAAGACTATGAAGATTAAAACATATAACAATTTAAATCTAGAAGAATTTATAGAATTAGGTAAAACCCTTGGAAGAAAATTAAAGGGAGGTGAAGTTTTGGTATTAGCCTCAGACCTAGGGGGAGGAAAGACTACTTTAACAAAAGCTATAGCTCTAGGCCTTGAATCTAAAGACGATATAACTTCTCCAAGTTTTACTATTCTAAATGAATATAAAGGTAGACTTCATATTTATCACTTCGATTTTTATAGACTAAGCGATCCAGGAATAATCAGACATCAACTTAGTGAAGTGGTGCACGATAACACTTCGGTTGTACTAATTGAATGGGCTGATATAGTTGAAGGAACACTTCCAGAAGATACAATAAAATTAGTTATAAATAAGACCGAGAATGATAGCAGGGATATAGAATTACATATTCCAGAAGGAAAAGAATATTTAATATGAAGATACTTTATTTAGATACATCAAAAGAAGATGCCGAAATTGGTTTATATGAAGATCAGAGAGTTTTAACTTTCGTTTCATATTATGCTCACCGCGAACTATCTACTACCATTCTTAAAAAAATAGAAGAAATTCTTAAAAATAATAAAATAGACTTTAATTCACTAGGGGGTATTCTTTGCTATAAGGGCCCTGGAAGCTTCACTGGACTTAGGATAGGAATAAGTCTCGCTAACGCACTTTCATACGGTCTAGGTATTCCAATTGAAGGCATAATGGAAGATGAGCCAATCAATGAAGGCATAGATAATTTAATTAAAAGACAAAGCACTAAACAGCTCACACCATTTTACGGAGCAGACCCTCACATTACTTTGCCTAAAAAATAATTTAATTCGTTTGAACATATCTATAAATAACTGTATATTTAGTATTAAGGAAGAGTGATCATGGGGATTTCCCATATGAAGAATATTTAATCTTCCGATACATTTTAAAGATTTAAATTTAGAAAAAATATTTTAACTCAAGTTTTAACTAGTGAAGTGATAGCGATTGTTAAAAAGTAGAGATTAAACAATATTTATACTCTAAGGAAAAGGAGAAAATATGTTACCAGCACTATTAGCGGTAGTAGGTGCCGCTCTTGGATTTGGCGCAAATTATGTCGTCAATCAGAAGAAGATGGGATCTGTAGAAGATAAGGCTAAGAAAGAAATTGAACAAGCTAAAAAAGAAGCCAACAAAATTAAGTCTGAAGCCAAGGAAGAAGCAGATAAATTATTGGATGAAGTTCGAAAAGAGGAACAAACTAGACGAAGAGAAACCAAGAGCATTGAAGAAAGACTAGTTAATAGGGAGGAAGCCTTAGACAAGAAACTTGATGAATTAGATAAGCGAACTGAAAGGGTTCGATCTAGTGAAGATGAAATTGAAAGCTTAAAGAATGATATTCGAGACATTAGGGTTAAGCAACAAGATAAGTTAGAAAAGATTGCAAAGCTTACTAAAGATGAAGCTGCAGGTAAATTAATGCAGATGACTGAACGAGATATTAAAAACGATCTTACTGGTCTAATTAATAAACTTCAAAATGAAGCTAAAGAAAATGCTGAAGAAAAAGCAGCCTTAATCATCACTACTGCAATGGAAAGAATGGCTAGTGAAGTTACTGCAGAAAGAACAGTCACTAGTCTTAGATTAGAAGACGAAGAAATGAAGGGAAGAATAATTGGAAAAGAAGGAAGAAATATTCAATCTCTACAAAAAGCTACTGGCGTAGACATTATGGTTGACGACACCCCAGGTTACGTAGTCTTTTCTAGCTTCGATCCAGTTCGAAGAGAGATCGCTAAACAAACTCTTGAAATGTTAATGAAGGATGGAAGAATCCACCCAGGAAGAATTGAAGAAGTAGTAGAAAAAGCACAAAAAAATGTAGAAAAAGATGTTATTAGAGCCGGAGAAGATGCAGCTAGAGAAGTTGGAATTATTGGAATACCAAAAGAAATTCTTCATCTCTTAGGTGAACTTAGATATAGAACTTCATACGGACAAAACGTTCTAAAGCACAGTACTGAAATGGCACACATTGCAGGAATGATAGCCGAAGAAGTAGGTGCTAATGTTAAGACTGCTAAGTATGCTGCTCTTGTTCATGATTTAGGAAAAGCGCTTAGTCATAAGATAGAAGGAAAGCATCACCACATTTCTGGCGAAATGCTAAGAAAGTATGGAGCACCAGAAGAAGTAGCTTTAGCTGCTGAACAACACCATGATGACGTTGAAGCAACATCTGTAGAAGCCTTGATCATTCGAGTTGTAGACGCAATAAGCGCATCAAGACCGGGTGCAAGAAATATCTCTGCTGAAAACTTTGTTGAAAGAATGCGAGATCTAGAAAATGTTGCTAACGGCTTTAGCGGAGTAGATAAGTCTTACGCTATTAGTGCTGGTAGAGAAGTAAGAATCTTTGTAAATCCAAAACAAATTGATGATCTATCTGCAATTAAGCTCGCTATAGATATAGCAAATAAAGTTGAATCCACTCTACAATATCCAGGAACCATTAAGGTGAATGTGATTAGAGAAACTAGAGCTATAGAATTCGCTAAATAGAACTAGAAAAAAGCCATTAATTAGGGTATAATACTCCCTAATTGATCGGGGTGTGGCGCAGTTGGCTAGCGCGCCGCGTTTGGGACGCGGAGGTCGAAGGTTCGAGTCCTTTCACCCCGACCATTTATGTATCTTGTATAAATCCACCATATATTTTTACGGTGGATTTATTATTTGATAAATAAAATCATGCTCTGATTATTATTCGCATAGAATTGTGAGATAATTACATCTATGATAAATGAAAAATTCGTATATCTCGGAGCTATATTAAATGTCATTGGAAGTTCTACCTATGCATGGAATACTCTTAAAGGTAAGACAAAGCCCAATAGAGTGACATGGTTTCTTTGGATGTTGATACCAATGATTGCATTTTTCGCAATGATTGGTGAAGGTGTTGGCTTAACTTCACTGATGACTTTTATGGTTGGTTTTGGTCCTTTCTTAGTTCTTACGGCGTCACTAATGAACAAGAAAGCATATTGGAAAATATCTACTCTAGACTGGTGGTGCGGTGGTCTTTCTGTTCTTGCAGTCATATTGTGGCTAATTACAGGTACGGGAGTAATCGCAATTATATTGAGTATAGCTGCCGACTTGCTCGCAAGTGTTCCAACAGTTATCAAATCATATAGAGACCCATCGAGTGAACATCATAGCGTATTTAGAAATGGTGCTATTAGTGCTGCGATAACTATGTTAGCAATACAGCATCAAACCTTTACTGCATTTGCATTTCCTCTCTATATATTTCTGAATTGTTCAGTACTTTATACCTTAATTAGGCTTAGGCTGGGTCTAAAAATCAAAAGTTTGATTCTATCTAATAGGAATTAACAAATTAAAAAAACAGACCTCTTTGTTGAGGTCTGTTTAAAACAAACATTATATTAATTTATTTCTGTTCGTGTGTAATTGTGGTAACTGGATTACTTAAAACAGTATTACCATGAATTACTTTGTTGCCTTCAACTATTCCATTTGAGCTAGAGCCGTGACTCGTAAATGCTCCCACACTGTCTGCTGCCATAGAGTTTACGTAATACCAACCTTTGTTACCATCAATATTTGCATTAAACATAATGTATTCTTGTGGAGTTGAAGTACCATCGTTGTTTATTAAATTAGGACCGTTTTCAATATCTATAGCCCAACTGGATTTAATAACGTCTCCAGGATTAATTTTTTGACCAGCAGGGTCATTTACAAAACGACCATCGCTATCTAAATAGGGCATGATTTTTTCAATATTAACAGAATTACCGTCAACAGACCCATTTATAACCATGTCCTTAATAATGGTAACTTTCTCACCATTTTTAAATACTTGGCTAAGTTCTGTAGGAGCTTTTGAACTAAAGAAGTTTCTAGCAGCTTCCACACCTTTAAAAGCACCAAATGAGGCTAAGCCTAATACAGCTACTGCACCAATTCTTCGAGCAGTATAGTTAGGTCTTTTATTAGCCTTAGTTTCAATTCTTCTTAAAATTTTTTGGTCGGTTGTAATTGCTTTATTCATGATGTATATTATAGCACTTATGCTAAATATGTCAAGTATTTATTCTTTTTATGTTTATATAATGTAGAATAATAACATGAATATATTTATAGCCTTATCAATCGTCTTTATGTTGCTTGTAATTAATGAAATCTGGTGGAGAAGAAAAAAGAAACACTCCGAACTATCTAGGAAGCTAATACATATTCTCGTTGGTAGCTTTGTGGCGTTCTGGCCGTATATTATGTCTGTTAACTCCATAAGAATAATTAGTGTCCTATTTACGATAGTAGTATTTAGTTCTATTAAATTTAATATATTCAAATCTATTCATAGTGTAAAAAGAGATTCATTAGGGGAAATTTACTTTGCCATTTCTGTAGGACTTATTACATTTATTAACCCCTCACATTTGGTATATACAATCTCATTGCTTACTATGAGCCTTGCTGACGGCTTAGCGGCACTGGTTGGCACATATTACGGCATGAATAGGAAATATAAGGTATACGGAAGATCCAAGACCGTCCTAGGCAGTCTTACATTCTTTATTGTTGCTCTTGTACTAATCTTAATTTATATAGACAAGACCGGTCATGTATTTAGTCTAGGTTACTTGGCTGTAGCTGCTGGATTAACTCTGATTGAGAATATCTCTCCAAAGGGCATGGACAATCTACTAGTTCCTTTGGTAGCAGCCCTATTTCTAGCGGCCTAGTAGTGTGCTCTTAGAGCATTAAATATAACAGTTACATCTACAACTTCTTGTAATAATGCTCCATATATAGGAGGGAATTTCCCTGTTGCAAATACAATCATAAGTAAGATACTTAGTGCAATTCCAATCAAGATACTCTGCCTAGCTACCGAGAAAGTTCGTTTAGCAATTTTATGCGCAGAAGCTACTCGGCTAATATCGTCTAGCATAATGACCATATCTGCAGATTCACTAGCTGCGGTAGATCCTCTAGCTCCTAAAGCTATACCTATGTCTGATGCAGTTAACACTGGCGCATCATTTATCCCATCTCCAACAAAAGCAACTGGTCTATTCTTTAATCCCTCTATAGCATTAAGTTTATCTGAGGGAAGGGCATTAGCTACAATCTCTGTTATTCCAATTTTCGCTGCAATTCTCTCGGCAGTTTTTTGGTTGTCTCCAGTAACCATGATAAGGTGTTTTATTCCTTGACTAGTAAGATCGAAAATAGTTTTCTTACTCTCGTCTCTAAGAGTATCTTCAAGAGTAATATATCCTAAGATTTCGTTGTCTCTAGCTACGAATACAGTTGTAGTATTAAGTTTGCTAAGAAGTTTAGCTGGAACAGATAAACCTTCATCTTCTAGTAAATCTATTTTTCCTACTAGAATTCTATGATTCTTAAAGTTGGCAGTAAGACCTTTACCGGGGATTTCTTTAAGTCCCTTAATCTTTGGAAGTTTAATATTCTTAGATTTAGCTTCATCAACGATTGATTGAGCAATAATATGTCCAGAATATTGCTCTAGACTTGCAGCAAGTGTAAGCACTTCATCTTTAGATTTAGAAACAACTAGATGTACGTCCTTTACGCTTAGAATACCTGTCGTAAGAGTCCCAGTCTTATCGAAAGCAATAGTTTTAACTTCTGCTAATCTTTCTAATGCGCTACCTGTTTTTACAATAATTCCATGTCTAGATGCTCGACTCATTCCTGAGATTAGAGCTATTGGTGCAGCAAGTAGAAGTGGGCAGGGAGTTGCCACGATAATAACTTCCAGGAACCTTATGGCGTGTCCACTAACCACCCAAACGGTTACCGCGATTGCGTAAGAAATAATAGTGAAGGGAATAGAGTATCTGTCTGCAAGTCTAACAAAAGGAGACTTACTAGCAGCTGCAGACTTAACTAATTTAATAATCTGTTGGTACTGAGAGTTTTCGGCAGTTGCTAGCACTTTAGCAGTTAGAGATCCTTCAATATTTACAGCACCAGATAACAGCTTTTCTCCAACTTTCTTAGTAACGGGAACACTTTCTCCGGTAAGTGAAGATTCATCGAAACTACTAGTGCCTTCTGTGACAATGCTATCTACCGGAACTACTTCACCTGGTTTAATAACAATGTAGTCTCCAACTTTAAGTTCTCCAACTTTAACATCAACTAAATTCTTATTTTTAAGTAAATGAGCTGAAACAGGAGCTCTTTTTAATAAGCTATCTAACTCACGCATAGCCTTATGGTCAGCATAATCCTCTAAGGATTCACCGCCAGTTAACATAATAACGACTACTATTGCCGCCCAATATTCACCTAGAATAACAGATGCCACTATAGCTGTAGCAGCTAGGATATCTATTCCGTAAGATCCATCTTTAATGTCTTCCCACATCCCCATAAGTAGAGGTATAACTTCGAATAATGCAACGATCGCTAAGATAATGTGAGCTAATTTTGAGAGATTAAAATAGGTCAGAACTAGTGCAAGTATTAAGCTTAGTAATGCTATAGAGAATAGCTTCCACCGCATAAAGAAATTAAAGATATTTTTCAGATATTTCATGTAATTACCCTCTTAATTTTAATAATGGGGCGAACGATGGGGCTCGAACCCACGACATTCGGGACCACAACCCGACGCTCTACCTACTGAGCTACATCCGCCATAATATAGATATATAACAGGGGTAATTGTACCCTATTTATACACTTTTGGCAAACCTAAATTATCTCTTAAAATTAGGATTCTGCAGATCTATGCCATATCCGTTATCTGCTTTATCTACAAACATGTTCTTTGAATTAACAATAGCTTGTGGTGGAATTTGATCGGAATGTGTTGAAAGTCCATCTATTTTCTTAACAGCTGTACCAATCGCCATGAATTCTATTAGTCCACTTCCAATATCGTAAATGTGCGTGGTTATACTTAAAACATCGTCAGCACCGGCTGCTTCAGCTTGTTTTTCTAAGATTTTAAGGGCTTCTTCTCTAGCTTCATAAATAAGGGTAGTTAATGTGTTTATTTCACCTTTAACTAGGTTTCCTAGTACTGCTTTAACTCCACCAATGATACCTAATGAATAAACACTAGTCCCTATAAGAAGCTTAATGGGAGCATATCCAATTCTTGCAAGATTCCAGGTCTCAACCGCACTTAATCCATTAGAGATTATTTCACCATCGGCAGGTGTAATATTTGCCAATTGAGGATTATATGAAGCAGTACCCACCATAATCATTTCATGTATCTGATTCGTAGAAACTGCAGAGATAGTAGTTTTAATTCCGACAATACTATTCGCACCTTTAGATTTGGCATCTGCTTCAATTCTTTGAAGGGCTAAATTTCTAGTAGTATTAAAAATATCTGAATATTGTTTTACTTCACCTCTAGCGAATTTACGAATTGAACCGAAAATATTTCTTCCAAAACCTATTGAATAAGCTACATTACCAAATACAAAACTGATTGGCTGATATCCTGCATCCCAGTGACAGAATAAATCTTGAGCGTCAGCAGAAGTAGTAAAAGTTGGGATATCGTTCTCGGCATTCTTGTTTATTGCCGATCCCACTGAAAGAAACTCTACATTACCTTGATGGAATACGAGTTCACTATCTACTCCAGTTGCACCCGCTCCTCCGTATTGGTTCATTTCTTTGTTGAATCTATCTAAAGATAATCTTCTTCCCTCAGAAATCATATTGGTAATTGTCACTACTTCTCCACCGATAAAATTACGAACATTAGATCTTATGGACCCAATTATTCCCATAGAGAACACTGAGTTTCCAATAATCATATCGGAAGGAGAGTATCCAAGCAGGTGGGTGCAGTAAACTTCATTACCATTAAGAGCTGAAAATTTTACCCTACTGCTTCTAAAAGAATCGTCAGTTTTCATATCTATATTATATACCTATAGGGGGCTAAAGTAGTCTACATACCATCGTCCATTAATCTTGCTAAGACTAACCGATGAATTGCATATATTAGAGTTACTTTTTTCTACAAAATTATACGCTGCAGTATTTTTTGAAAAGCTACCGGTAGCTTTTGAAATAGTGCCGGAGCAGAAAGTGTTGGTGCTTTCAACATTAGTTGTCCAAGCACTTAAACTAGTGTTAGATTTAAAATCTGGGCTTGTAAGTGAATATGAATCTTTTACATTATTTTTAGATACAACTAGTGAAATAAAGTTTGTTGCAACTTGTTCTGCTGATTTAGGCTTAAGAAATAGATAGTATGTAACTAAAAGAACAACTAAAACTAGCGATGCAATAATTGCATATCTAATTATTTTTTTATTTCTATTATTGTCGTACATAAGCTAATTATTTATTTTCATAATTATTATATTTTAATTATACATAAACGCTTAAGTTTTGCTATTATAAAGATTAGAATATTTTAAAATTTCACAAATGCAAAGACTATTTAAGAATCAAATAAAAATAATATCATTTTCCTCGATTATAATTGGTATTGTATTCTCTTTTTTTGCTCAAATAAATCATGTATCGGCTGCAACTTCAACTCAACCAGCTCCATGTCCAAGCAGCGTAACGTCATTTACTACCATAGGTAGTAATGGTAGTAAAGGTTTTGATTTTAAATTTTGCTATTCAGGAAGTCAAATTAACGTAGAAGCAACTAATGGGGCTTATAAATATCTAGGTTATTTTAAGTGGACTACTGCAGATGCAGTAGTAGCCCCGCCGAATTTACCGAGTTATAAAGGGACTGGGTTAAATGATAAACTTACGTCTGGTGCCTATGTTTTCCAATGTAATTCCGACTGTATTTCCGACGATTCATATAAAATATTATCTA
>CAILQE010000006.1 GCA_903836325.1 uncultured Candidatus Saccharibacteria bacterium | reverse complement strand
CATTTTAGTTATATATATTATAAAATAATCCTTTAATATTTTCAAAATATATAGAAATTTCTTCCGTTTATGGTTATGCTTAAGTAATGAGATATAAATATCAGACAGGATTTGGAACCTTAATCCAATTTATCGTAGTTGTAATATTGAGCCTGATCGACACTTTCGTCGGCATAATATCTACCTGTCATTCAAATAGCTCCGATTGCGTAAGCAATGCTATTCCAACACTAATAATTTTTATACTGACTGCCTTGTGGTTTGCATTCCTCGCAATGCTTGGATTTTTTGTTCAGCACAAAAGAGACAGAAAATTAACTTTATTACTAATGATGACTGAAGGTATTACTCTTTTAGTGGCTGGATACTTCAATCTTCCTAGGGCAAGTGGCATAAATAATAAATTAACTAGCCTAGCTGATGCCATATTGTCTATCTGGATAATATTTATGACGATAAATATTTTTCTATACAAGAAAAAAAGAATCGTTCGTGGATCTAAACCTCGAATCAGAAAAAGACGCTAAAGATCTCCCCAGTTATTAGCCGTCTTAATATCTACTTTTAGATTAAGTGGTAATTTATATACGTTTTCCATTGTATTCCGTATTATTTCAGCGACTTTCTTGGACAGATCTTTGGGGCATTCAATAAGTATAGAATCATGTACTTGGAGTAAGATATTGCAATCTTTACCTAATTTATTCAATTCTCTTTCACATTCAACCATTGCAAGCTTCATTAAGTCTGCTTCAGTGCCTTGTATCGGCATATTTACAGCTGCTCTTTCAGCTGCTTGTCTTAATATAAAATTACTAGAGTTAATGTCTGGAAAATATCTTCTTCTACCAAACATAGTTTCTGCATATCCTGTTTTTCTAGTTTCTTCTATTATTTTATCAATGTAGTCGAATAAGGGTTTTCTTAGTTCTTTAAATTTAGATATGAATCCGTTTGCCTGCTCATAACTCATACCTATGGCATTAGAAAGTCCGTGCGGACTCATTCCATACATAATTCCTAAATTAATAACTTTTGCTGCATCTCTCATCTGCTTTGTTACATCCTCAGGATTTCTGCCATGCATTTGTGCGGCCGTCATCGTGTAAACGTCGGCATCATTGTTGAACATTTCAATCAAATCGTTATCCTGAGACAATACTGCAGCAAGTCTAATTTCAAATTGTGAATAATCAGCGTTAACAAAAACTTTTCCTTCGTCGGCCACAAAAGCCTTCCTTATATTCCTACCTAGTTCGGTTCGTATTGGAATGTTCTGTAAATTAGGATCCAGAGAGCTTAATCTACCCGTCTGAGCTGTTGTAAGACTATAGTTGGTATGAACTCTAGAATCAACGTCCACCTGCTTAGGGAGTGTGTCTATGTATGTATTCTTTAGTTTTACTACTTCTCTATATTCACTAATGAGATTAATGATTGGGTGGTGCGATCTCAATTTATCTAGTTCACTAGCAGCTGTAGAGTATCCACTTTTAGTTTTCTTTATTCCGATTGTAGACAAAGCTAATTTATCTGGATTAAATAGAACGTCTGAAAGTTGAATTGGACTAGCAATATTAAACTTCTCCTGACATTGATCAAAAATTTTATCTTCTAGTTCCGAAATATTTTTTTCAATCTGTTTATTAAATTCTTCTAGGTATTTAACATCCAATTTTATGCCTATTTTTTCCATTCTAGAAAGCACAGAAATAATGGGCCAATCAATTTCATTAGCCAATTTTTTAAGCTTTGGTAGTTTTTTTAGTTCTTCAACTTGTTCCTTGTATAGATTTTGTATGCATCCAAGTATTTCGCCACAACGACTTAGTAATTCTTCATTATCTAATTCTTCAATATTAAAACTTAGGTTTCCTAAACCGCTCAATGATTGATCTTTTTGAATTTGATTTAATATAAAAGCGCCCAATAGAACATCGTGTTTTATTTCAGGTAATTTAGTTAGTGAAAACTCTAGGAAAATTTTTAAAGTATTTTTTAAGTCATATCCAATTAAATTATTCGCTGATTTAAGTATTTTGATAACTTCTTCCTTTGAAACTTTATTTAGATCAACAGAGTAAGCTGTTTTTGAATTAGCAATTAAAAGAACTTTTGGATCTATCCCATTTTTACCTGCGCTTCTTGAAAAAATATATGTATCTTCTTTATCAAATTCGATCTTTGCAAGATCCTTATCGTTATTTACGTGTACTGTTTTTAACTTATGAGTATTTGCTTCAATCTTTTCTTTATAGCTAGGAAACAGTTCGGTTACTTTATTTTTTAAGCTGCTAAATTGTAATTCGTCCAGAGTCTTAGTTAGTTGATCTACTTTAATCTTACTTCCATCTATTTCAGATAAATTTAATTTTATAGGAGCATCGATCCAAATTTCAGCAAGTTGCTTACTTAAATATGCCTTATCTTTTCCTTCAATTAATTTCTTTTTTATTGAGTCTTTTATAAGATCAATATTTTCATAAATATTATCTAGAGTCTCATATGTATTTAATAATTCTACCGCAGTTTTTTCACCTATTCCTGGCACGCCTGGAATATTATCCGAGCTATCCCCTTTTAAAGCTTTCAAGTCTAGATACTGAGCAACCTTTATGTTGTGTTTAGCTTCGAAACTTTTGGGATCATAAAGCTCAATATTAGAAAGCCCTGTTTTTAAAGCATAGACTTTAATATTGTCATTAACTACCTGAAGTAGATCCATATCTGAAGTAATAATAATTGTTTCAATATCTTTTTTGGAAGCCTGAGTGGCAAGTGCTCCAATAAGATCATCCGCTTCATAATCATCCATCTCGTATAGCGGCCAACCTAAAGCATCTAGTAGTTCGTGTAGGAGCGGTATTTGTGCATAAAATTCTGGAGGAGCAGCTTTTCTGCCGGCTTTATATTCTGGATATAATTCAAGTCTTTTTCTAATGTTAGTTTTAGATTTATCCCAAGCAATAGCTACATAATCAGGATTTAATCTTTTAATAACTTCTAGAGACATTAAAGCAAAGCCGTACACCCCACCAGTTGGTAAGCCGGAAGCTGTTTTCAAATATGGCATAGCATAAAAGCCTCGGTAAAAAACACTTTTTCCGTCTATTACTACGAATCTTTTTTTACTACCCTTTTCCATATTTATAGTATATCTAGATTTTTAAATTAAGATATTAGTTAAGCTTAATTGATTTTACTAATTCAAGTGCTTCAGCTTTGAATTTATTCATATTGCTATCGTTATTAGTTAATAACTTTGTAGCTTTATTTTTAACATAATCTAAATTCATCTGACTTTCATCTGGCATATTTGGATCTGGAGTAAATTGCTTAGACTCAGCGAGCTTGAATTTTTCAAACGAGTTAACAGAGTCACCTGTTCTTAAATTTTCCATAGCTCTCTTGTATCTAATTTCATCATTGGCTTCAATCCATATTAATTGCCCATGATTTTCTACAATTCGATCTGCCTCAATCGGAGCCCTGATACTATAAATTACTAGACCATTGTATGATTTAAACTTTAGAGAATATTTATATCTTGCTATGGCTTCTTTAAAAAGAAAATCTGATCCTAACTTAGCTCTTAGATAATTAGAAGTCTTAGTCATATTCTCTGTAGAAATAGGATTTGTATCATCGGAGTGTAGTTCTCTTGATCTTTCCCTGACTATATCTCCAACGGAAACTCCGAAATATCCATTTTGTATAAATATTTCAGCTAGAGTATCTTTACCGGATCTTATTTTTCCAGCAATTCCAACTATTAAAAAATCCTCGGCCATTTTATTTAATGTAGTCGTGAAGTTTCTTAGCGTCTCGGTGTTTTCTAAGTTTTGTTAAGGCTTTAGCTTCGATTTGTCTGATTCTTTCTCTGGTAACTGAAAATTCTTGTCCTACTTCTTCAAGTGTATGACTCTTGCCGTCTTCAAGTCCAAATCGCATCTTAATTATCTTTTGTTCTCGTTCTGTTAGAGATCTAAGCATGTCTTTAACCTGCTCTTTTAGCAACTGACCTGTTGCAGATTCTTCAGGAGAAATTGTATCTTCATCTTCAATAAAGTCAGAAAGCACTGAGTCTTCTTCATCATCTCTGATTGAAGCGTCTAGAGAGCTAATATCTTGCTTGATCTTCATGATATGTTCAACTTTAGAAACTTCTAATTCCATGGCTTTAGCTATTTCTTCGTTAGTCGGTTCTCGGTTTAATTCCTGGGTAAGTCTTCTCTGAGTTCTAAGAAGTTTATTAATTGTTTCAACCATGTGAACCGGGATACGTATAGTTCTAGCCTGGTCGGCAATAGCTCTTGTAATAGCCTGTCTTATCCACCATGTAGCATAAGTAGAGAATTTAAAACCTTTATCTGGATCAAATTTCTCAACAGCTCTTAGCAAACCAGTGTTTCCTTCTTGAATTAAATCTAGAAGATCTAGGCCTCGTCCAACATATCTCTTAGCTATAGAAACTACTAGTCGCATATTTGCTTCAGCCATTTTATCTTTAGCATCTTGTTCGCCCTTCTTCACTCGATGCGCCAATTCTAGCTCTTCGTCTGCTTTTAAGAGTGGTATTTTACCTATTTCACGTAGGTATAGTCTGACTGAGTCATCAGAAATATCGTCTTCTAAATATTTGTGGTTTTCCTCAATAATCTCTTCTTCAACTTCTTCTTCAGTCCATTCATCTTCGAAAACTTTTTCACCAGGTTCATCAGTTATAATTTCAATATTTGAATCGGCTAATTCTGTATATAGCGCATCTAGTGCTTCTGCGTTTTCTGGGATATCCGGAAATAATTCATTAATTTCTTTTAAATTAACTTGGCCAGCTTTTTTTGCTTTAACTACAAACTGATCTTTTTTGTCGTTTGGCGCAAGTTTTTTAGCTTCTACTTTTTTAGATTTCTTAGGCATTACAGACTCTTTTCCTTTATCTTATTTAATAATTCGTCTAATTTTTTAGCTTTTGTTAATAATTCTGTGGTTTTATTACTATCCGAATCTCTTAGTTCATCAGATAATTTTAGTTTTTCAGTTTTTACATATGTCTCTATAATACGCGCCCGTAAATGAGATGCTTCATAATGAAGCTCATTTAAATCTAGTGCTGCGTAGAGCTCTTCGTAGAGTAATGACAATATTTTAACATAATTTATCTGTTCTTTAAACTTATTGTATCCGTTCTTTGTATCAAGTTCTGGCTCTTTTAATAATTTATCGAACAATTCTTCAGGCTCTTCATTAACAAACATTTCTGGTTCTACCAAATCCATGAACTCTCTTAGGGTCTTTTTTATTAACATTAATGACATATATTGGTCTTCTATTTTCTTTTGTTCGACAAGATTTTTAATCGGTCTACTAACGTTCTTTATTTTATTGAAGGTCTTTCCTGGCGTATCTTTTGAAAAACTATCTAACTTAGTTTCTATGGATAAACTTTTAACATCTATTAGTTTAGCTAGTTTATTTAAATAATGATCTTTTTCAACCTGATCACTAAGAGCATTCAAGGTAGGCATCAACATTGAAGTAAAACGTCTTTTTCCTTGGGCTGTATCGATATTAATTTGGGATTTGTAATAATCAATTAACCAATCTAAAGCATATACGGGCGTATTAATTGACTCAGTCCATAGGTCAATATTTCTTCTAATAAGTTCATCGGGATCTTTTCCTTCTTTAACATCAATTATATTAAGATCGATGTTTTCTTTTGAGGCTATTTCTATTGCTCTTTGAGTAGCATTAACACCAGCTTTATCTGCATCAAAACATAGTCTAATATCTGGAGTGAATCTTGATATAGCTTTCAAATGATAAACCGTGATAGCAGTTCCAGCCGTTGCGACAACTTGATTAAATCCGAATTGATGTGCCGTTATTACATCTAGATTACCTTCCACTAAAACAGCGTATCCATTTTTTCTAATAGATTCTTTGGCTAGATGTAACCCAAATATATGTCGGCTTTTATCATAAAGAACAGTTTGTGGAGTATTGATATATTTAGGACTATTGTCGTCATTCTCTAACTGACGTGCGGTAAAACCAATAACTCTTCCTGAAGCATCACAAAGAGGAATCATCAATCTGCCCCTAAACATGTCCTCCGTTCCTCTGTATCTAGTAGTTACAATGCCAGATATCTTAAGCTCATTTTCGGTATATTTTTTTCCTCTCAAGAACTTCGTGAGTGCGTCTCCAGTATTCGGCGAATATCCAATCCTCCATTCAAGTATCGTCTTTTTGTCGAAGCCTCTATTTTTAATAACATAATCTAAGGCCGCCGAACTATTTTTAAGCTGAACTTGATAGAATCTAGTGGCATCTTCTAATAGATCAAAGATTCTTTTCTTATCAATTCCTGTAGAGTTATTATTTTTGTATTTATCTACATCAAGGTTTGCTTTTCTAGCCAATAAATCAAGAGCCTCTTTAAAATCCAACCCCTCTACTTCCATAATAAAGCTGAACATATCTCCGCCTTTACCGGAACTAAAGTCATGCCATATCTGTTTTTCAGGACTAACTATGAAGCTAGCTGTTTTTTCAGGACTAAATGGACTAAGCGCTTTCCAGTTTCTTCCAGCACGTTTAAGTTCGACATATGAGCCTATTACATCCTCTATGCTTAGCCTGCTCTTTATATCTTCTTTAAGATCCATATCTATAGTATTGAATAGAAATAGTTAAATTAGCAAGTTTATTGCTTAATTTTCTACTCTGTTAATGTCATCATTCTTATGGTTAAATAAGATAATGAATCCTGATCCATATAAAACTACGTCCAATTCGAATTACGATTTCATCCTAAATCCTCAAAAACCAAAAAAAGCTTTTAATATTGGCGGAAACTCAATGCAAAAAAAAATATTAGCGATTCTTTCCATTTTAATTTTTTTAATAGTTGGGTTTACGATCTTCAAAAATCTTACAACAACAAAAGTTCTATCAATTTCAGATCTTACTAATGTAGTAATTGAGCAACAAAAAATTATTAACTTAGTCAAAAATGATTTTATTTCCTCAAACTCGACAAATCAATTTTCTCAGGCTCAAATTAACGCAATTGCCACTATTAATTTAACTATTCCTTCGGAACAAAAAAGTCTTATCAATTATCTTAAAGATAGCTCATATGTAATCAAATCTTCGACTATAGGTTCAGTCAAAACAACTTCCCTTGATACACAGATTAACAACGCAGCTGCAGCAGGTAACCTTACTTCAACGTACAATTCTATAATGAAATCTGAACTTAACAATTATCTCAACTATTTAAGTATTGGCTACAACACTACTAAAGGACCAAAAGGTAAAGCTCTATTAAAGCAGGAGTATCAGAACGCTAATACCCTACTTAAACAATTAAACTAGTTTTCTTTTACCGCTAAATCGTAGCTGTGAGTAATAAGTCCTCTAATTTCATCTATTTTAAGCTGTCCGCTTAACACAATAGTGTTCCACTGCTTCTTATTTAAATGGTATCCAGGCATAACTTCTACGTATTTTTCCCTTAGAACGCTTGATAGCTTGGGATCGCATCTTAGACTTAATCTTATTGGATTTTTATCATTAGTCATTAATGCAAACATCTTATCGTCAACTTTATATACCGACGTTTCATCTCCAAAAGGATGTTCTTTAACAACATTTTCGTGTGAGTTTAGTAACTTTTCTACTTCTGATTTAGTTATCATATTTAATTCTCCTTAAAATATTCTAAATAATGTTGTAGTTCGGCAATAGAAGCCTGAACATCGTCAAATGCTCTATGCGCCTCATTCTTTTCAAAAAATATTTTGTATTTAGATTGCATAATTAACTTAAAAGAACTAACATCAAGCATTCTGTAATGTAGTTTAAGATTGAATTCTGGCCAGTGCTTAGAAATAAATAATCTATCACTATGTATGCTATTTCCAGAGAGAATTGCTGCTTCGCTACCGAAATGCTTTTCAGTAATTTCAATCAAATCTTTCTCTACTTCACTAGGTGTTTTGGCAGTAGAAATTTTCTTTAAAAATTCATCTCTATTTTCGGAAAATTCTGCCCAGAAAGGATTTTTATTCATTCTATCCACCACTTTAGTTTGTGGTTGTCTGACTATAGCTTCATATGTATCTAGAGTTTTAAAATCTAAATCAGTAATCTCAACTGCAACTTCTAGAATTACATCTTTTTCAGGATCTAATCCAGTCATCTCCAAATCAAGCCATAGGAGTTTCTTAGGAATGTAGTACTTATCTTTCTTCATTAACTAAGAAGTATACTTAAACTTTAGCTAAACTTCAAAGAAGTATTACTCTCTATAGCTCATAAGCATCCAAGAATTTCAAAAATTTTACGATTTATAGAAGCTCTATACTCCATCATAAAATCAAACTATAGGAGTTTTTTACGAATACTAGTACTTATCTTTCTTTATAATTATTGGTTCATTTTTAAGACCACTTAACTATTTTTAACGATACTCTGCCTCTTCTGGTGGAACCTACTATTATTCCTATTTTCATATTTTGTTCTTATTGTTATATTATTTGGTTATTATTAAATGTAAATTTATTTATAAGATATATT
>CAILQE010000005.1 GCA_903836325.1 uncultured Candidatus Saccharibacteria bacterium | reverse complement strand
TATTCCATCAAATATTATTAAGTAGGATAGGGCGAATGCATATATGAGATAGAAAAGCAGTGCCGCTAAAAGATTTGTGTGTGAGCTAATTAACCCATTCAAATTTTCTTTATATAAATTCGCTGAGAATATATTTAGCCATACCGCATCTATGACAAGAAGTGTAAATAGTACGGTTAAATAAATCTTAATTTTTTGTATCAGTTTCATCTTCAATCTCATGTCCTATTATTTCTTCGAGTAAATCTTCGATAGTAACAACACCTACAATCTTGTCATCTTTTTCAACTGGTAGCAAATGACTTTTACCAATAATATATTTTCTAAACAATGTATCTAGTGCCGTCATTGATCCAACTATTGGACTGGGGCGTATTTTCATATCTGCTACCCTATATACGTTATTATCGAAATCTATATCAATAAGTTCTTTCATTAGGATTACGCCGTAACAATCAGTTAATTCTTTGTTTAAAACAGGGATACGGCTATATCCTTGTTCTTTGATCTGGTCCATCTTTTTGTCATTTAATATATCTGTAAGATGGAAGTAGTAGGTGTTATCAATTGGTGTCATGATGTCTCTCACTCTTTTTTCACTAAGTTGCAGAGCTCCTCTTATGATAAAAACTTCATCGTTATCTAGTTCGCTAGATTGATCTGCTAAATGTTCAGAAATTAAAAGACTTAATTCCTTTCTAGATTGTAGCTTTCCATTCTTATGTGGAAATAATCTATCTAATATAAGTTGTAGAGGCTTAGAAAGTGGGTAGGTAAAAACAATCATTAATTTAAGCAACCCAGAAAATCTATAAGTATATTCAATAGATTTATTTATAAATAGAGCTTGAGGAAGTATTTCTCCAACTATGACTATTAATAAAGTAGCCATAGCGCCTGAAAGCAATCCATTAAATTTAGTATTAAGAGCTAAAGAAGTACCAGAGACAGAAGCTACATTAGTAATGAGCAGTGCAGCTAAACTAAGATGATAATTTTCTCTTAATGGAAGTATTCTTTTAGCTTTTCGGTTTTTAAGCTTAGATTTACGTTTCAGATCGTCAGTATCCAAATTCATTAAACTAACATTTAGACCTGAACAAATGGCTGAAAAGGTTACGAAAATAGCAATAAGAACTAACAGAAGATATGAATTCATTTTATTTCTTTATAAACACCTGGTTCTTCTTCAAACTATCGCTAATTTTTCTATTAGCTAAACTTTCACATTCTAGTTTTGCATCTGCATACATCATTTGTTTTGGTGGAGTCTTTTGAGTCCAAGCACTTGGGCCTCGTAGTGCTCCTACTATTCCTAATTCTCTAGCGACTTTAAGATATCTAATTGCATCAATTACAACTCCAGCACTATTCTCTGAATCTTGAACAGATAATTTAATATCCATATTAATAGGTGCATCACCAAAACCTCTTAGTCTAAGATTAAAGTAGGCAACCTTATTATCTTTAAGATACGGAAGGAAAGTAGAAGGTCCTGCAAATAAGCTATCTTTAGGTACTTCAATTCCTCTAATTTCATTTTGAGATCTAATTACATTTTCTTTTGAAATTTTCTTGGATTCAAGTCTTGATTGAACCATCATATTATTAAAATCTGTGTTACCACCAATATTAATTTGTTGATGGAAATCTACAACGAATCCTCTGTCAAAAGCTAATTCTTGTAGAACTTGAGACAGGATAGACGCGCCAAGAGCACTTCTCATGTCGTCTCCAATAATTGGAAGGTTAGCTTTTATAAATTTCTTTTCCCAAACAGGATTACTAGCTATAAATACCGGAATACAGTTTAAGAATGCTACATTAGCGTCTATTGCGCACTGAGCATAGTATTCAGAAGCTTCTTGAGATCCGACTGGAAGATAGTTAATAAGTATATCCGCTTTAGTTTGCTTTAATATTTCTACTACATCCACACTTTTTTCATTAGACACTCTAAAGCCGACTTCTTCGGGCTGTTTTAGCATGTAATCGGATACACCATCTAAAACTTTACCCATTAAAACTTTAGGACCTTTAGCTACTTTAGGATAGAAAACTCTCGCGCAGTTAGGAAGTGCAAATATAGCTTCATCTAGGTGCTTTCCAACTTTTCTTTTATCTACGTCAAAAGCTGCAACAACTTCAATGTCTGTAGGACTGTATCCACCTATGTTTTCAAACATTATTCCAGGTACGCTACCGCTTTTATGTTCTGCGTAAAATCCAAATCCCTGATAAAGGGCAGAAAAACAATTTCCGATGCCTACTACTGCTACTTTTATTTTCTTATCTTGTTTCATGAATTATTTAGTATATTTTACCACAAATTATTTAAAGCAAATCATATTAAACATAAATAATTTAATAATTGTCAAAATTAGGATATAATAAGTTAAATTAAAGAGTGATTTATATATATGGAACAAGTCAACCCAAACAATAGCCCATTAAGAGAGTCGGCAAATGGACTTACTCATAATGTTGCTATGTATATTCATGAAAAGTTTCCTTCTGTTACACCAAATCAGCTGACTATAGCTAGAGCAGTAGCTGCACTTGGAGTAAGTGCGGTTCTAGCAAAAACAGAAAATTCTAAGATTAAATTTGTTGGAGCTGTAGGTTATACAATATTTGAACTTGCTGATGCTCTAGATGGAAGCTTGGCTAGAATTAAAGCAGAAGAAAAAGGTGAAGATACTAAACTTAACGGAAATCTTATTGATGCACTTTCAGATAAGGCAGTAGAAAGCGGAGCTAGTTTTCTTGTTGCTGAGAGATCTATTAGAAATGGAGATAAAATTGGTGCTGTAATAAATATCCTTGCGGGTATCACTGCGCCGCTACCGTCTGTATTTAGGGCAAGGGCAGAAAAACATAACTTGGTAGTTAAAGAGAGTAGTTATGGGACTCGTCCAGTACGATCAACATTAACTGGCTTTAATCTCACATTTGGCGGAAATAGAATTAGCTCACAAATATTTGGAGCAATACTTGCTGGAAGCAATGGCTTTACTGCTATTAGGCGAATGGGTGCAGTTAAAAACCCAGAATCAAAAGAAGTTCTAGGTGAACTCAATGATGAAAGAAAACAATTAGAGAGTAGATTGAGATATCCTGCTTTGGCGGTATTTTCTATCGGCGCTTTAGCTGTTGGTTTAAAAATGTTAGATAGAGCTGGTCGAATAGAATAAATCTTAATATCTTATGTTTTAATATTAGATAAATTTAATATATAATTTGATTGTAAAATAATGAACAGAAACAATTATAGAGGAGTCAAAATAACTCCTAAAAAAAAGAAAAAATCTAAGAAAAGACTACTAATATTGTTGGTAGCAATTTTAGGTATCTATCTTTATGCTCATTATGGCTATGCAGTAACTCAAAATTTATCAAGCTCACAGAAGAGTATTAGCACAGTTATTACTAAATCTAAATCAGCACCCAGTTCAGGTATTGCCAAGTCGGAAAAATCTAATACAATAACGGCCTCTAAAACAGAATGTTCATCAAATACTTTAGAAAAGCTCTTAATAGTAAGTATAAGTAATAGAAAACTATGGGCCTGTAATTTAACTAATCAGGTATATACATCGCCTGTAATTACGGGTATGAGCTTTCTGGAAGCAGATTTAACTCCAACAGGTACATTTCATATATACAGCAAGATCACTAATACGACATTGAAGGGGTCGGATAGCACAGGATCATGGGATGATCCAGTTAGCTACTGGATGCCATTTCTGAGTAATCAATATGGTCAATATGGTTTTCATGATGCTACCTGGCGAAGTCCAGATGAATTCGGGAACGTCAGTCCTGACTCAAAAAATGCATCTCATGGCTGTGTGGAATTACCTTTGGATGCGGTTGCCTGGGTATACAACTGGGCTCCTATTGGAACTCAAATTAACATAGTTAACTAGAGCTTAATAGTTTAGAATACTAATATGCTTATATTTGTTTTGCTGGTAAGTCTATTTAATTTGGGTATTCTAGGATTCCTTGTGATGAAGATCTTAAAAGGTGGTCAAGTTGATCTGTCTGTGCCTATGCGTGAAGAATTTTCTATTTCTAGAAAAGAACTAAATCAGGTAGCTAAAGACCTTCGTCAAGAACTATCTGCTAACTTAAATCAAACAAGGGAATCAATAGACAAAAGAATAGAGGATCTAAGAGATAAAAACGATCAAAAACTAGAACAAATTAGAAAAACTGTTGAAAATAAACTAGATAACATTAATAAAGATAATAACGATAAACTCGAAAAGATGAGATCTACAGTCGACGAAAAACTTCAATCTACTCTAGAAAAAAGATTAGGCGAAAGCTTCAAACTTGTTAGTGAAAGATTAGAGCTAGTGCAAAGAGGCCTAGGAGAAATGAAAGGTCTAGCTACTGATGTTGGAGATTTCAAACGAATACTTACTAACGTTAAAACTCGAGGAACATGGGGAGAAATCCAGCTTGAAAGTCTTTTAGAGCAGGTGTTCATTAAAGATCATTATGAAAAACAAGTTAAGGTAGATCCTAGTTCTAATGAAGTGGTAGATTATGCAATCAAACTTCCAGATAAATCTAATAAGAATGGATATATTTTGCTACCAATAGATGCTAAGTTCCCGCTTGAAGATTACCAGAGACTTGTCGCTGCCAGTGAGAAGGGAGATATCCTAACTATAGAGACCACCCTTAAAGCATTAATAAGTAGAATTAAAAGCGAAGCTAAATCTATCAGTGAAAAATATATTAAACCACCAAGAACTACAGATTTTGCAGTGCTATATGTGCCGATAGAATCTTTGTATGCTGAAATTCTTAGAACTCCTGGATTATTTGAAATGCTTCAAAGCACTTACCGAGTTACCATTGCAGGACCGACCACAATATCTGCAATATTAAATAGTTATCAACTTGGTTTTAGAACTCTAGCTATAGCAGAACAAACTTCAAAAGTATGGGAATTACTTACAACTATAAAAGGTGAGTTCGGTAAGTTTGAAGATCTACTAGTAAAGACCAAGGAGAAACTTGTTCAAGCTACCAGCACGCTAGATTTAGCTACTAAGAAAACTAGAACTATTGAATCAAAATTAAATAAAGTTCAGACACTTTCTGCTAAAAGCACCAAAGAATTAGAATCTTAAGAATTAATTAAATCTATTGCTAAAGCTGCTGTCCAAGAAAAATTATTAGATCCAAGCGGAGTACCGTTTAGAGGGTCGAAGTATTCGTAAATTCCAGATTTATTTACTAGCTTTAAGGTTTTTTCCTTTAGTTCATTAGCCTCTTTATCAAATCCGTAATTCTTAAGTCCTTCAATAATTAACCAATTAGTATTTATCCAAGTTGGACCTTGCCAGTATCTTTGAGGATTAAACCAATCTGAGCTTATTGGAGAGGTTGGTACCGGATAGGGAGTTTTGTATCTGTGAGTATTAGAAAGATTATCTACAATTATTTTAGCTTTTTCTTTAGATATTGATCCGCTATATAGAGGCATGAATGAGGCTATGGAGCTTTCTTTGAGCAATCTATGGGAAACGAAATCTCTGGAGAAATATTCTTGCGCATAATCGTCCCAAAGATCTTCTAGAGCTTTTTCACTAATTCCCATTCTTTCTATTAAGTCCTCGGGTAATTTTTTATCGATAGTTCTAGATATTTCTTTTAAGTGCTTATTAGCTTTTATTAAAATAGAGTTAAAAGTTATATCTTCAATTGCAAATAGCGAGTGATCAATAATTTTATCGAAATTATATCTTTTTCTTCTAAGTCTTCTTTGTACTGCAAAAAAAGAAAGTGCTTCTACGTTTGTGATACGTTGATTGCCTTTAACGATTTGAGTATCTCTTCTAAATAAGCCTAAAAGCATATCGATTCTAAGTATCATTAAGGCTTTCAACCAAAGTGGAAGAGAGTGTTCACTTAGTTCCTGCATCCATGGTGCGGTATTATCCATTCCGCATTCCCAAGGATGAATAAGTAGAGCAAGTCCTTCTCCGTGTGGATCTCTTTCCTCAAATATCCATTGATGATATTTAAGCAATTTAGGATAAACCTGTTTATACCAGTCTCGTCTTTCGCTAGGACTCATTTTTTCACCTATTTTAACCACAGCCTCAGCTATTAAAGGTGGCTGTGTAATTCCGCTAGTTCCTAGCTCATTTGGTGAGGCTGGATTTAACCAAGATCTCCATATTCTTTCATTGGAAGTATTGTAGTTATCTCCCTCATTATTGTGTTTCCACATAAGAATGTTTGGCATCATTCCATTAGCCCATTGGCCTTCAAAAAGACTTAATATTTCTTGTTTAGCTTTATCTATATCATAGTGAGCTAATCCAATAGATATAAAACAACTATCCCAAAGCCACTGATATGGATATAAACGAATATTAGGGCAGGTATAATTTCCTCTATTATTTTTGTCTAGAACATCTTTAGCTTCGGTTTCTAGTTCTAAAAAATTTGTCTTAAGATTATCAACCATAAGTATTATCTATATTGTTTCACAGTTATCTATAATTAGTAAACTGCAAAGGATAATCTAGGCTAGAAGACCTAATAAGCGTCATAACCGTTTGAAGATCGTCTTTAGACGAGCTATTAACTCTGACGGCATCTCCTTGAATCTGACTCTTAACTTTAGAATTATTGTCTCGTATAAGTTTAGATATTTCTTTAGCTTTTTCTTGATCTAGTCCACTAACAAAGGGAATCTCTTTAGACATTTCAAGATTAGATGTGGTGTTTTCTTTTGATATATCTAATATTTTTTGGTCTAGTCCGCGGGTAGCAATTTTCTTTCTTAAAATTTCAATAATTGATTCGATTTGAAAATCCGCACTACCAAATACTTTAAAACCTTTTTTATCCTCAAGCCAGTCAAGCCTTGCAGGTGTGTTTTTAAAATCATATCTATTATCTATCTCACGTTTTGCTTGATCAAAAACGTTATTAATTTCCGACATATTTAGCTCAGATACAATATCAAATGAAAAGTTAGGCATATTTTCTAGTATAACAGACAGTTTTACTGATATAATTTATTTAAGTTTATGATTAAAGAATTAGAAAAACAAATTGCAGATACAAGGGCTAAGTTATTCGAAAAACTAGCGACACTTAAAAATAAAAAAGACATCTTAAAAAGCACCGAACTAAAAAGCCTTTATGACGAAATGAAAGTTATACCAAATGATCACAAAGCTTCATACGGTAAATTACTTAACGATCTTAAAAATGAACTTACTGAAGCTTCAAATGAAGATAACGCTGGAGTAGATTTAGAACCAATTGACGTTACTGCACCAGCTGACTTTAATATTTCTCTTAAAGATTTTCCTGAACTACTAAGCTCCGAAAAAGGATCAAAAAATCCAATTACCGCAGAAATAGATTTACTTTTAGATATCTTCAAAACTCTAGGATTTAGCTCTATTGAATCTCCTGAAATAGATAACGATTACAACATGTTCTCTAGTCTTAATTTTCCAGAAGGTCATCCGGCAAGAGACGACTGGGACACTTTTTTAACTCATGAAAAAGATTCGAAGAATAAACCATTCATAGCACCTGCTCACACTTCAACTATGCAGCACCGTGTACTTGTTAGCGAACGAGCTGAACTTGAAAAAGGAAAACCAATAGCTTATGTAATACCTGGACGAGTATTCAGAAACGAAGATGTAGATGCAAGACACGAGCACACTTTCTATCAGCTTGAAGGAATCTATGTTGGAAAAGATATTACAGTCGCTAATCTACTTAATATTCTTAAAGTTATGTTTTCTAAATACTTTGGAAAAGATATAGAACTTAAAGTTCAACCTTTCTACTTTCCGTTTACTGAACCTTCTTTCGAACTAGCCGTTTCTTGTCCTTTCTGCGATAAAAAAGGATGTAGCGTTTGTTCTAGAAGTGGCTGGATAGAACTACTTGGATGCGGAATGGTGCATCCTAATGTGTTAGAACAAGCTGGAATAAATCCTGCTATTTATACAGGTTTTGCTTGGGGAGTTGGAATTAATAGACTTGTTATGATCAAATACGGCATCGACGAAATACGTCACTTTATGACTGGTAATTTAGAATTTTTGGAGCAATTTTAATGTCTGATACTATTTTCGATAAAATCATAAGAAAAGAAATTCCAAGCTACGATGTATGGGAAGATGAAAACTACCTAGCATTTTTAACTCCTTTTCCTAATACGCCAGGATTAACTGTAGTTATTCCTAAAACTAATCCAGGAGATAATATCTTCCAAATTAAAGACGACCAATACATAGGTTTACTTGAAGCTTCTAAAAAAGTTGCCAAGATGCTAGAAGAATCATTATCTGTAGCTAGGGTAGCCATGGTAGTTGAAGGAACGGGAGTTCCTTATGTTCACATTAAACTTTACCCGCTATATGGAGAAAAAGCTGAAGATTTTGGAGTAGATAATCTAAATACCGAATTTACTGAAGAATATCGTGGTTGGCTTACAACAATGGAAGGACCTAAAATGGATGAAAGTAGACTTATAGAAATACAATCAAAAATAAAGGGAGACAACTAATGAGAGTCAGTTTAAAAGAAGTATCTAAATATCTTAGTTTTAAACTTCCTGAGAATAATGAAGTCGTAGATAAAATTGGCCTTCAATTAGGTGCTGTTGATGAAGGTGTTTTCGATTTATCTAAAGTATATAAAGATGCAGTAATTGTTAAGGTTGTTTCTGCTGAAAAAATTGAAGGCAGTGATCATTTGAATCTTTGTCTTATTGACGATAATAAAACTACTAAAGTAGAACGAAATAAAGATGGATATATTCAAGTTGTTTGTGGTGCTCCGAATGTCAAAGCTGGACTAATGACCGTATATCTTCCGCCTAATTCAATTGTTCCTTCAACTTACGATAAAGAACAGTTCAAGTTAGAAGTAAGAAGCATGTTAGGAATAAAGAGTCATGGAATGCTGGCAAGTGCTAATGAGCTTGGTATTAGCGAAGATCATCATGGAATTGTTGAATTAGAAAATGTAAAAGCCGGTTCATTATTTATGAATGAGTTCGAATTAGATGACGTAATTGTAGATATTGAAAATAAGATGTTTACACATCGTCCAGATTGTTTTGGTGAAATCGGCGTAGCTAGAGAAATATCTGGAATATTTAATAAACCTTTTAGATCTCCAAAATGGTATACAGACTTCAAACTTCCTAAACAAAATAACAATGATTATCGTATTCAAATAGTTAATGAAGTACCAGATTTAGTTTCTAGATTTGTAGCTGTGTCAGTTTCTAATATTGAAATTAAACCTAGCCCAATAAAACTTCAGGTGCTACTGACTAAACTTGGCGTAAGACCAATCAATAACGTAGTGGATATAACAAACTTAGTAATGCTCATGACCGCTCAGCCTATGCATGCCTATGACTGGGACAAGGTTAAAAAGCTGTCTAACGGCGTAGCTAAACTAATTGTTAGAAAACCTAAAAATAATGAAAAAATTACCTTACTTAACTCCAAATCAGTATCACTTAATAAAGATGCAATTTTAATAGCCTCAGACAGGGCAGCTGTTGGTATTGGTGGAGTCATGGGTGGAGGTAATAGTGAGGTAGATAAAAATACTAAAAATATAATTCTAGAATCTGCTAGTTTCGATATGTATTCAATCCGAAGAACTTCAATGAGCCTAGGACTATTTTCCGATGCAGTTAGTAGATTCAATAAGGGTCAGTCTCCGCTCCAAAATTTAGCAGCTCTTAATTATGCACTTAATTTAATTAAGGAATATATTCCATCTGCAAAGATATCTTCTAAAGTAGTAGATCTAAATAACCTAAGCGCTGAAGTAAATAGAAGAAACTCACTCAATCCTAATGTAGAAATAGATCTTGAATATATTAACTCTAGACTAGGAACTAAATTAGAACTTAGAGAAATTGTAGGCCTTCTTGAAAACGTAGAATTTGAAGTAAGGAAGAATAGAAATGAGAGCTTAAGTGTTAAGGCGCCATTCTTTAGAACAGACATAGAAATACCCGAAGACGTTGTTGAAGAAATAGGAAGACTATATGGCTATCAAAATATTATTGATAAACCACTTACTGCACCAGTAATTGGAGTTACCCCTAATCAGATCTTAGATTTACGTAAACAAATTCGTGACAGCTTAATTAGTGCTGGAGCTAACGATCTTTTAACTTATACTTTTGTTCCCGAAAAACTTCTTAAATCTGCAGGTCAAGACAGCAAGAAAGCATATAAATTATCTAATGCACTAAGTCCGGAACTGGAATACTTTAGACTAAGTGTTTTACCAAGTTTGCTTTCTAAGGTTCATCAAAATATAAAATCAGGATATGAAAAATTCGCACTATTTGAACTTGGTAAATATCATCTTAAAGATAATCTAACAAATAAAGTTCCTAGCGAATTTAACACTCTAGCTTTTGTCTATGCATCAAAAAGCTCACGAGCCGGCGCTGCATATTATAGGTCAGTTAAATACTTAGATCATTTGTTAAAGGGAATAACTTACGATCTTATACCATTATCCCAAGTTAAATTTACGGAAGAATATATAGAAATGACTAAACTATTTGACGTGGATAGATCAGCTGGAATTTGTGTTGAAGGAAAGCTTATCGGTATTATTGGTGAATTCAGAGCTAATGTTATTAGAGAACTTAAACTTCCAAACTACGTAAGCGGATTCGAACTTAGAATTGAAAATCTAGTTAATAAGTTAAATCAGAAAGCATATGTTTCCAAGTCTAAATACCCAGAACTCAAGCAAGATATTACGCTTCAAGTAAATGCTGACATCAACTATTCGAATGTTAGT
>CAILQE010000004.1 GCA_903836325.1 uncultured Candidatus Saccharibacteria bacterium | reverse complement strand
GTAGTTCTTGTATCAAAAATCTCTCTATCATGTTCACTTCGCTTGATAGGTATAGGCCATATAGAATGGTCGTTTTCGTCCACTAGATATTTAAATCTATTTTGAGTAAGTGTAACTTCGCCATTATTTAAATCGGCTTTAACAATTGGGTAGCCAGGTTGTTTAAGCCATTTATCCATAATACCTTTCACATCAACATTGTTAGCTTTAGAGATAGAATTCCACAAATCGTTAGTTAAGGTATTCTTGTATGCGTGATTTTTAAGATATTCTCTAATCCCTTTTTTAAATTGTTCATGGCCTAGATAATTTTCAAGCATCAATATAACAGATGCACCTTTTTCGTAAGAAATAAGATCAAAGATAGTACGAATTTCATCAGGATGATGAATCGGAACTTCAATAGGATGAGTGTTATTAAGACCATCTAGTCTAAGTGCAGGTGTTTGCTCTTCGTTATTAAACTGTGTCCAAACTTTCCATTCAGGAAAAAGGTGATCCACTCCTAGGTAACTCATCCAAGAAGCAAAACTTTCATTGAGCCATAGATCTGTCCACCACTCCATAGTAACTAAGTTACCAAACCACTGATGAGTAAGTTCGTGAGCTATAACATTAGCAACGTACTGCCTGACACTCTTTGAAGAGTGTTCGTCTACTAGTAGTGCTTGATCTCTGAAAGTAATACATCCCCAGTTTTCCATGGCACCGGAAGAGAAATCTGGTAAGGCTATAAAATCACATTTAGATAATGGATATGGAACATCAAAATAATCTTCGTAGAAATCTAATATCTTTGCTGATACTTCAAGGGCGTACTCGGTATTTTTAACTAGTTTATCAACTGCATAAGTTCTAATTAAGATACCTTTCTTTGTTCTGGTTTCAAGGAATGACATATTTCCTACTACAAAAGCTAATAGGTAAGTACTCATTTTAGGAGTAGTTTCAAATTTTGTGTGAACTCTTCCGTCTTTAAATTCTTTATTAATAATAGAAGTATTAGAAATTATTGCAGAAAGGTCTTCGGTTATTAGTGTTAAATCAAATTCAGCTTTAGCCTCAGGCTCGTCAATACAAACGAAAGCTTCCCTAGCATGGTGAGATTCAAATTGGGTAGCAATAATAAGATCGTCTTTTTCTCCATCTTTAAATCTTGAGGGATATATTCCATTCAGCTGATTAGAAATTTTTCCTTTAAACTCAATTTCAACACTGTATTCACCGGGATATATTAATTCTGAGCTATGTAGTCTAACTTCATCAAATCTATTGTGTAGATTAATCCTATCAATAGAAATATCTTTTTTATCTTTACCAAGTTTTGTAACCTTAGCACTAATAACTTTTAAATTCTTTTGATGGAAGGTAAGCCTTTTAGAAGGTCTACCGGTTTTCTTGCCATTAATAACAACTTTACCGCTGAATTTAAGCTTTTCCTTATCTAGGTCGAGCGTTAAATTGTAGGTATGTGGATTGAAATCTTTAAATAGTCTTTTGACGCTCTTCATTTACAAAATATATTATCACAACTTTACATAAGAATGGATTAGATATATAATTATATTAGTTTCCGACCAAATCAGGTCGGTTTTTTTAATAAGAAAATCAAATAAAGGAGAATATTATGGATTTAGATATGAAGCAGTTAGCTCTAGCAATCCGAACAATCGCGGAAGAAAAAAATCTTCCAGAAGACACCGTTAAAGACGCTGTAGAACAGGCTCTAGCAGCTGCATACAGAAGAGATTATGGCGATAGAGATCAAGAAATTAAAATCTCTATGAACCTAAATACTGGAGACGTAGACGCCTATGTTCAAAAAATCGTTGTAGAAAATGTTGAAAACTCAGCATATGAAATGACTTTAGGTAAAGCTCAAGTAATGAATAAGTCAGCACAAATAGGTGATAGCATTGAAGTCCATCAGAAAGTTGAATCTTTCGGACGAGTTGCTGCGCAAACTGCTAAACAAGTTATATTACAAAAACTTAGAGAAGCAGAAAGAGAAGTTGTTCTAGCTGAATATGAAGATAAAATTGGATCAATCCTTAACTCTGCGGTATCTAGAGTGGAAGGAAGCTTAGTGCGAGTAGAGATTGGTAAAGCTTCTGGAATTATGCCTAGACAAGAGCAAATTCAAGGAGAAAGATACTACCCAGGTCAAAGACTTAAGATTTATCTTAAAGAAATTGAAAAAGGTTTTAAAGGCCCACAACTTATAGCATCTAGAGCTTGTATTGAATTTATTGAAGCTCTATTTAGATCTGAAGTTCCTGAAATGGAAAGCAATGCAGTTGAAATCAAAGGTATTTCTAGAGAAGCTGGAGTAAGAACTAAGATTGCCGTTAAGAGCAATGTTAAGGGTGTTGACCCAGTTGGTACTTTTGTTGGTGGACACGGTACGAGAGTTAACGCTGTAATGAGTGAAATTGGTGAACAAGAAAAAATAGATATCATAGTTTGGGACGAAGATGTTAAACAGTACATCATTAATGCACTTAGTCCAACTAAGATAGATAAAGTTGAAATTTCTGAAGAAGAAAAAAGAGCTAACGTTATTGTTCCTGAAGATCAATTAAGTATAGCTATTGGTAAAGGCGGACAAAACGTAAGACTAGCAAGCAAGCTTACTGGATATGAAATAGATATCGTTTCTAATGGAACTCCAAATGAAGTTAAAACAGAAGAACCAGCTGAAGTTAAAGTAGAAGCTAAACCAGCAGGAAAACTTAAAAGAAAGAGTGAATTAGAAAACTCTCTTCTTGATGCAATCGAAGAACACGGCGAATAATATTAGCACTCTTGACTAGTGAGTGCCAAAAAAGTAATATATTTATATATTCATTAATATAAGGGTGTGTAAATATATTGCTATGTTACCTAACGATAATCCATTCTTTAACGAATTTCTTTCTAAGCTGACTGATAATGCTAAAAAGAGTTTATATCAGGCAGATAATATTGCACGCGCATTAGACAGTGCATATATCGGTACTGAACATTTATTACTCGGAGTTTTATCTCAAAAAGAATCTACTGGATCTAAGATCCTAAACGAGTATGGAGTTAATGTTATTAAAGCTAGACAAATACTAGATAAATCTCCTAGATCTCTTGCAACTCAAGTGGGATACAAAGGTTTAAGTGAAACAGCTAAATTAACTTTAAGAACTGCTTTTGATATTTCAAGAGAATTTTCACAAGATAATTGCGGAACAGAGCATATTTTATATAGCATAATTGTACAGAAGAATTCTAGAGCTACTGTAATGCTTAAAGAAATGAACATCGATACAGAAGGCCTATTAGATGATCTTAGTAGATTCTTAAATAGACAACAGTACGCAGAAAATATTATAGGTGCTAATGGCGGAGACAAAAAAGCCAAAGGTGCCCCTAAGACAGCTTTAGATTTTTATGGAGTAGATTTAACAAGATTAGCTAAACTAGGCAAGTTAGATCCACTTGTAGGTAGAGAGAATCAACTTAGAAGACTTATTACAATCTTAAATCGCCGAAACAAGAATAACCCAGTTATAATTGGCGAACCTGGTGTCGGTAAAACTGCTATTGTTGAAGGTTTAGCTCAACTCATCGCTACCGAAGATGTACCAGATAGTTTATTAGATAAGAAAATAGTATCGATCGATCTAGCTTCTATGGTTGCTGGTACTAAGTACCGTGGGGAATTTGAACAAAGATTAAAAAAAGTTATTGATGAACTTGAAGGCAACTCGAATACGATAGCTTTTATCGATGAACTACATAATATTGTTGGTGCCGGTGCAGCCGAAGGATCTATGGATGCTTCAAATATTCTAAAACCAGCTCTAGCACGTGGAAAGATGCAGATAATTGGAGCTACAACGAATAGTGAATATTCTAAATATATTGAAAAGGATGCGGCATTAGAAAGAAGATTCCAACCTATATACGTCCCCGAGACAACACTTAAAGAAACCCTCAATATCCTAAAAGGTTTACGCTCTAACTACGAAGAATTCCATAAAGTTAGTATCTCAGACGAAGTTCTAGAAGATGCGGTTACTCTGTCTAAAAGATATATCCAAGATCGATATATGCCAGATAAAGCTATTGACCTTATTGATGAAGCCTCTGCGGATAAAAGAGTTAACAGTACTAAGAGTTCTCCTGAATATAGAAAAATATCCAAAGAACTTCAATTAATCGAGGTACAAATAGAAGAAGCTGTAGATAAAGAAGACTATGAAAGAGCGGCCACATTTAAAACTAAACTTTCTCAGCTTAAAGAAGAATATAAAAAATATGTGGATAGTGTTAAAAAATCTCCTAAAATTAAATTAACTAGCGAAGATTTAGCAGCAGTAATTTCTAGAATAAGTGGAATACCAGTACAAAAAGTGATCAAATCAGAAGCTAAATACCTGCTCAAGTTAGAGGAACTCTTAGCTTTAAGTGTGATAGGTCAAGACGAAGCAGTTAAAGAGCTTTCAAAGGCCATACGAAGGTCTAGGAGCGGTATTTCTAGTGAAAACAGACCAATAGGCTCTTTCATATTCTTAGGGCCTACTGGTGTCGGTAAAACAGAATTAGCCAGAGTGCTTGCTAAAGAATTTTATGGAACTAATAATGCCCTCATAAAAATAGATATGAGTGAATTTGCCCAACAACATAATGTATCTAGATTAGTTGGTGCACCTGCAGGATACGTAGGTTATGACGATCAAGGTCAGCTTACCGATAAGATCAGACGTCAGCCATATAGCATTGTCTTGTTTGATGAAATCGAAAAAGCGCATCCAGAAGTATTTAATATGTTATTGCAGATTCTAGAAGACGGAACTTTAACTGATGCTAAGGGTAGAAAAATAGATTTCACCAATACAATTGTAATCATGACATCCAATATTGGAGTAGATAAACTTCAAAAGAATATAAGTTTTGGTTTTAGTAAGAATGCTAATAACGAAGAAACAATCAATCAAGCTTCTAAAGAGAAATTAAGTGATGAACTTAAGAAATTATTAAGACCAGAACTTCTAAATAGAATAGATAAAACTATAATATTCAATTCACTTACTAAAGATAATTTATTTAAGATAATAGACCTACAAATTGAAGAACTTAGAGATAGAATATCTAAAACTAAAACCAGCATAAAACTAGATAACAAAGCTAAGAATTACCTACTAGATAAAGGTTACGATATTAAAAACGGAGTACGTCCACTTAGAAGACTTATTCAAGATACTATCGAAGATGAATTATCTAATATGCTCCTAGGTGGGAAATTAATAAGTGGAAATATTGTAGAAATAAGTGCTAATTCTAAGGGTTTAACCTACAAAATAGCTAATCAAGAAGTTTAGTCTAATTTTATAAAAAGTGTTTTAATATAGATTAGAAATGGGTAAAGATCGACTAACTTTTGTATGTTCAAATTGCGGTGCTCAGACTTCTAGTTGGGCAGGCAAGTGTTCAGCGTGCGATAGCTGGAATTCCATGGAGGAGGTAGTTCAGGTTTCTTCGTCTTCTAAGAATGTTAACTCATCAGTATTTAAGCCTGAAAATATACAGACTTCTATTAAAGAAAAAGAAAATAGGATCGAACTATCCAGTAAACAAATAAATAGCCTTCTCGGCGGTGGAGTGGTGAAAGGTAGCGTAGTTTTACTAAGCGGAGAACCGGGAATAGGTAAATCTACCTTACTTCTTCAAGTGGCAGAATATGTTAACCCTAATCTAAATGTTCTTTACGTATCGGGCGAGGAATCTATTGAACAAGTTGCATTAAGAGCTAAAAGACTTAAAATTTCTAACGAAAATATTCACCTTGTTAACTCCAATTCTACTGATCAAATTGTAAATGCAATTGAATCTGGAAAATTTAATTTAGTAATAGTAGATTCAATTCAGACCATAAGCCTTGAAGCCATTAACTCAGCAGCTGGTAATGTTTCTCAAATAACTAACTCTACTAATTTAATAATTAGAGCCGCTAAGGGTTCGCTCACATCCGTAATTCTAGTGGGACATGTAACCAAGGAAGGATATATTGCTGGACCTAAAATACTCTAACATTTAGTTGATGTTGTATTGCAGCTCGAAGGAGATAAGTTTAGTGGATTTAAAACTTTAAGAGCTAATAAGAATAGGTTTGGATCAGTTAATGAAGTTGTGCTATTTGAAATGCTCGGAGAGGGAATGGAAGTTATTGAAAATCCTTCAAAATCTCTACTTGAAGAAAGAAAGATTTCCGATGGGTCTATT
>CAILQE010000003.1 GCA_903836325.1 uncultured Candidatus Saccharibacteria bacterium | reverse complement strand
TATAATTTGGGAATCCAACTGTGAAATTCTGCTTTTAACTCCTGTTTTATTTCCAGTTCCTTCGATTATTGTTGTATCGTCTTTAGTTACAATAACTTTTCGAGCAGAACCAACTACGTCAAGCTCAGAATTTTCAAATGTCATACCTTGAGCATCACTAATGACCTTAGCTCCCGTTAATGTAGCTATGTCTTCTAAAACGTTAGTCTTTTGGTCTCCGTATTTTGGTGCTTTGATAGCTACAGCATTAAACACGCCTTTTAACTTATTTAGCACTAGTGTTGTTAACGCCTCACCTTCAACTTCTTCAGCAATTAGAACTAGGTCTTTTTTTCCAGCTTGAGCTAATTTTTCAAGAAAAGGTAGAAACTCTTGTATGGAAGATACTTTTTTGTCGGTAACAACGATTGCAGGATGGCTGTAAACAGTTTCCATTCGTGCACTATCAGTTACCATGTATGGGCTCACGAATCCTCTGTCGAAAGTAAATCCTTCCACAACTTCACTCTCCATAGATAAGCCTCGTCCTTCTTCGACTGTTACTACACCGTCTTTTCCAATCTTTTCTATAACTTCAGCAATTAAGTCTCCGATCTCAGAATCACCCGCAGAAATGGTTGCCACTTCAGTAATTCTTTTCTTATTCCCTTCAACCTTCTCGGACATGCTTTTTAGTTTCTTCTGAACGTGTTTTGAGGCCTCTTCTAGGCCTTTTCTAAGCATCATAGGGTTATGTCCTGCAGCAATCAATTTATTGGCTTCACTGAGCAGGTGGTACGTTAGGACGGTTACGGTAGTTGTTCCATCTCCAGCTATATCATTCATCTTTGATGCAGCTTGCTTAATTAATTCAGCACCAACTCTGTATCCTAGAGTTTCGTCATCTACGTCATTGATTTCAACACCTTTAGCTACGGTTACTCCATCGTGAGTTACGCTTGGAGACCCAAAAGGTTTAGAGATAACAACGTTTCTCCCCTTAGGACCCATAGTTGTTTTAACTGCGTTATATAAAACTTCTGCTCCACCCAGTAATCTTCTTCTAGCTTCTTCGTCATAGAATATTTTATTTGCCATGTTCTTAATCTTCTCCTAAAATTATTTAACCTTTGCTAATATGTCTTCTTCTTTTACTATTACGTATTCGTCTTTATCGATCTTTATATCTGTAGTGGCATAAGATTTGACCACAATACGATCGCCTACTTTCACATACTTAGTTTTATCCCCTACAGCCACGACGGTAACTGTTTTAGGTTTTTCGGCAGCGTTATCTGGTAAGAAAATTCCGCTACTAGTTTTAGTCTGACCTTCGTCAGGTTTAGCTATTACGTTTTCTCCTAAAGGATGTAATTTGCTCATAATTTCTCCTCTTAATGTAGGTGTATTTTAGCACTTAACTATGTAGAGTGCCAATAGTTTCAATGTAGTAATTATTATCTGTTAATATATTAGTTATGCTTGTTATAAATAAAAAATTATTGGTAAGTGGTGCAGATTATTTCACGTCCGATCAGGCCATCAATGCTCTAATGAATGATCCTAAAGTAGATCATTTACGCGCGGTAGAAGAACATCGAACTATTGTTGAAGCATTCAAGAAAGCACAGATAGAAGTAATAAAAGTTCATCCCCCAAAAGATTGCCAAGATGGAATATATACAGCTAACTGGGCGCTAGTTAAAGACGGTAAGGCTATTATGTCTCGCCTACCTAATACTAGAAAACCAGAAGAAAAATATGCACTCGAAATTCTCAAGAAACTGGGTTTGAAAACGTTTGTTCTACCAGATAACATTCGTGCCTTCAGCGGACAAGGAGATGCATTAATCTGCGATGATTACGTATTCACTCAGAGCCCTTATCGAACATCCAAGGAAGCACATAAATATATTTCAGAAGTCCTTCACGTGAAGTCAGTTATTTCACTTCACACCAAGCCACTTCGGTGGTTTTATTTTGGACCAGCTAAGAATAACAGAATAACTAAATGGCCCGACAGCCCAACTTATGATATTGATCTTGCTATAGCTATTCTTCGACCTAAAACTGATACTAAAAAAGCGCTAATAGCCTACTGCCCTGCTGTTTTTGATAGAAAGAGCAATCGAATTCTGAAGTCACTAAATGATTTTGATAAGATTATAGTTTCCAAGGAAGATGCTATGGATCATTTTGCATTAAATCTAGTCTCAACTGGTGAAACAGTAATAATTAATAGCGGTACAAAACAATTTAATGAAAATTTAATGAAACATGGATTTGAGGTTATAGAACTAGATTTACCCGAACTTAAAAAAGGTGGCGGATCAATTCGTTGTAGCAGTCTAGATCTTAGCGCTTAACTATCTTTTTAAGCACTTTTTTAGCTGTTTCAGTCTCGTTGTAGTGTCTGAATAAAGTGTCAGTTGATTCGTTGTATATGTGTCCCTGTCCTGATTTAAATCCTGGCTTATTGGTAATTATTACCGTTTCTTCACCTTTACCGAGCAGTAGGACAAGGTCATCTTTTTTAGCGAGAGATATTGCTTTTTCAACAGCTTCTTCCCTGTTGTGAATATAGAACAGATCTTTGTCTTTCTTCTTTCCAGTCTTCTTCACTCCTTCGCCAATTTCCTCAATTATCTTCATGCCCTCCTGATCTCTATCATCTTCTTCGGTTAATATAACTATGTCAGAATTATTTCCTGCTATTTCGCCTTGCAATGGTCTCTTGGCTTCATCTCTTCTACCCGCCGAACCAAATACACTAATAACCCTACCCTTTGCTAGTGGCTTGATTGCTGCAAAAAGTTGCTTAAAGCTTTCTGGGGTACAGGCGTAATCTACAATTACCCCGAAATCTTGTCCTAGATCAATACTATTCATTCTTCCTTCAACAGCTTTTAGAGATGCTATACCCTTCTCTATCTGTTCAATACTAAGACCTACTTCTCTAGCTATTCCAATAGCACACAAAGTGTTATATACGTTAAACATTCCAGGCAGATTAGATTTAATTTTATAAACATCTCCGCCTATAGAAACTTTAAAAGTACTACCGTTGGGATTAAGCTCTATATCGGTAGCTCTTAAGTCACCTTTTTTAATTCCATAAGTAAGTGGTTTTTTTATGTTTCTTGCAAAATATTTACCATTTTCGTCGTCGACATTAATCACCCCTGCTCTTTTTGCTAATAACCTTCTATTTGCTTGCTTAAAAAGCTTGATTTTTGCATCTCTATAGTTAGAAAAACTACCATGGTAATGATAGTTATCGTGAGAAAGGTTGGTATATCCCACGATCTGAAAAGTAACCCCTAAAACTCGATGCTGAGTCAAAGCCTGAGAAGAAACCTCCATAACCAACCAGTCCATCTTGTTCTTTCTCATCTGTTTTACTGTCTTAATAAGTCTTAAAGAGCCCAAAGAAGTCATTCTTGTTTCATTGTGAATTGGTCCTCTTCCGTCTGCATAGTCTATAGAAACTGTTCCCATATATCCGACGTTAAGTCCACTCTCTTTTAGAACATGAGCCAATAAGGTTGACGTAGTAGTTTTCCCTGCCGTACCTGTTATTCCAATGGTTTTAATTCCCCTGAAAGGAAATCCGAAGATAATATTTTCTATTAATGCTTCCGCCCAGTGCCCGTAAGGCTCAACCTTAGCAAAAAAATTTTTCGGAATAACTTTCTTAATTACTGCTCTAAAATTCATATAGTTTAAGTATACTAGAAATAGATGAAAATATTAGGTATTGAATCAAGTTGCGACGAAACTTCTGCCTCCGTAGTTGAGGATGGTAAAAAATTACTAAGTAACGTAGTTTCTTCTTCAATGAATTTACATGCCATTTACGGTGGTGTCATACCTGAAATAGCTGCAAGAAGTCACATAGAAGTGATTATCCCCGTTATAGACGAAGCCCTGAAGATTGCCGAATGCACGTGGGACGATATTGATGGTATTGCAGTAACTTACGGTGCAGGACTAGGAGGAAGCTTATTGGTAGGCGTTATGACTGCTAGAACTTTAGCAATTATTAAAAATAAACCGTTATATAAATCTAATCACGTACTGGGTCATGTGTACGCAAATTTCATTACAGAAAGCAGTATTGAAGGATATAGCCCAATAGATAAAAGCCCAGATTTTCCGTTTTTAGCCGTTATTGTTTCCGGTGGTCATTCTCAATTAGTTCTTTTTAAAGATCACTTTGATTATCAGCTATTAGGAAAGACTCAAGATGACGCTATAGGTGAAGCTTTCGATAAAGTCGCTAAGATTCTAGGTCTAGGATATCCAGGAGGTCCCGCCATTGCCATTAAAGCAGGGGAAGGGGATCCAACAAAATATAAACTACCCATAGCTAACATGGAGAGATACGACTTTAGCTTTTCTGGAATCAAAACAGCCGTTCTAAGGCTTGCTCAAAACGAAATTGGGGAAAGTTACAACTTTCCATCAACAAAGCTTTCTGAGCGTCTAAATGAGTCTCAGAAGGCCAATATAGCAGCTAGTTTCCAATATACAGCCGTAAAAACCATTGTAGACAAAGTTAAGAAAGCTGTAATTGAATTTAATGTAAATAATATTGTCATTGCAGGTGGGGTAGGGGCTAATCAAGAATTAAGGAAACAATTAAAAGAAGCTTTTAATTTTGAGATAAATTATCCGGACATAAAAGTTTGTACCGATAATGGCGGAATGATCGCAACCTTAGGATGTTATCAGGCTAAATACAAGAAGGGGATTGCTATCCCTGAAGAATTAGACATAGAGCCGAATCTAGTAATTTAGATTTTATTCTAGAGATTTTAATACATTAGTAATTGAATCTTCAGGAGCAGAAGAATCGAACCATAGAGTGTGCCAGCCAGCTTTCTGTGCAGCAACAAGATTAGACATAGATTCATCAATTAGCAGAATTTCATTAGCTTCAAGCCCAGCTTTCTTTTGAGCAACTTTAAACATCTTTTGATCTGGCTTTGTAGCTCCCTCTAAAGATGAGTCTACTATTCCATCATAGTTAAGTTCAGGAATCTTATTGGATTCCATTAGCGCATTTAGTCCACCAGGGAACATGTTGGCAAGTATTCCAAATTTATATTCTTTACTTATTTTATCTAGCAAGTTCGATACTCCAGGGACTGATTCGGCAGCTTTTATGTAGTATTTCTTCCAATCCACAGAGGGAACGCCTAATCTACCTGCAAATAATTTATTGAATTCATCAAGACTCAATTGACCCTTGTCTAGCTCTTCTGAGTAAAACCAGAATGCAGTTTCTACTAAGTCTGGCTGCATTCCTAGATCTTTGGCTAAATTACTAAATGCTCTTTGATGATATCTAACAAGAGTGTCGTTAACATTGAAATATATAAATTTAACTCCAGATTTACTGGTTTTAAATTCTTTAGATTTTCCTGAAGTAGCTCCACCAACTAGATCGTCAAGAGAAGAGCCTATGGACTGTGCAATAGATTGCATTGTAAATACAGAAGGCGATTTAATGGCTCCTCGTTCTATTTTTGCCAACGTAGAATAACTTAACTTAGCCTTATGACAAAGTTCTTGTTGAGTAAATCCAGCTTTCTTTCGAAAATCTTGAACTCGTTTTCCGAGGCGAACCTCTAATGCACCACCATCATTCATAGCCTTATAATACTAGTTATTTTAAAGTATTACAATCTTTTATTGCTATCTAGTTTTGAGATTTTATATAGTTATACAAAAGAGCAGGGGAAGTTAATACAAACATTAAAATATATATTGCAACAGGAATTCCTATAACCGTAACAGCTAAAATAAATGCAAGCACACTCCATGTGATTCCGGCTAGTAAATACATCTGTAATTTAGTTAAGTGGGGCTTAGTCATCTTCCAAGATTGCTTGAATGAATCTATAATTCCTAGATTTTCCTGAAGAATCAAACCATAGACCAATATAAATCTAGGCAATAACAAGTACACTTCAGCAAACAATACTATTAATGCAATCAGAACGGATATTCCTACGGTGCTTATTGAAGCTATAAGAGTTAAAACTGTGCTTAATAATAAAATATTTATAAAGAAAAAAATTATACCAATGACAGCTGTTCCAAGAAAGCGTAGATAATATTTTTTTACACTTCTGAAGACATCACTTATTTCAGCGCTCTTCGATTCAGAGTTTTTAAATCCGTAGAAGTAAATCATTAGATAAAACAGATTAAGTACTAAAAAAATAAATACTGTTAACAATATAAAAATAGGATAATTTCGTATTTCTGCAACGGTAACATTTTGGTTTTTAGTAAGTTTAACCACTTTATTTACCACTGCAAACCTATTCATTAGTTGAGCAGTAATTAGATATACAAAAAAGTATCCCACAAAAAGAGTTAGGATATTCCAGAGATTAGTCTTTAATAACTTTCTTGCACGATTATATAACTCGAAACCTCCCGGCCATTCTATATTAGTTTTAGTTTTTACAATTTTTGTACGCATATAGTTAAAAATTCTCCTCTATTGCTTCGGTTGTTACTTTTTCTATTGATTTAAAATTATTGTCTTTATCGAAATGAATTATATACCCAAGAGGCTTCCCATCGTTTTCTAGTGCTTCGGGAATCCAGTTATCATCTCCTGGCCACATAGTAGAGTAGGGGAATTCTTTAAGTTTAAAATATTCCGGTTTCATTTCTTCTGTCTCAGCTGGTTCACCGTGAAAAGTTGCAGTATAAGCTTTGCTTACCGCCTGTATTTGATCTTCATTATAAAAAACTATACTAGCTATATGTTTTAACTTATCTACGGTTACTCCAACTTCTTCAAAAGTTTCTCTTCTTGCAGAATCTTCGTAAGTTTCACCCGGCTCAAGTTTTCCACCAAAACCATTCCACCATCCAACACCGAACCCACGCTTCTTCATTCCGAGAAGATACTTATCTTCTGATAAAGGAAAAACTATATTTGTTCGTTGATAAATCTTATTTTCCATAAATGTTATGTCTATAGGATACACTAATTTGCTTAATAAATTGGTGCACCCGACAGGATTCGAACCTACGACCTTTGGCTTCGCAAGCCAACGCTCTATCCAGCTGAGCTACGAGTGCTTAATAATCTAACAGGGGTATACTACCATAAAAACACCTTATAAACTATGGGGTTTTGATTTAAAATAATGACAATGGAGGAGTGCAGGAGTGGTTGAACTGGACGATCTCGAAAATCGTTATGCAAGTAATTGCATCATGGGTTCGAATCCCATCTCCTCCGCCACAATTCACCCGATTCATTACAAGGGCGTGATTTAGGCGCTTTGCCAAACACTAGCAGAATCTGGCATATTTTTATATTGACCTAGAAATCGTCTGCAATCTGCGCTATCAATAGTGATTTTTCTGCCATTTTTAGCAATATAAGCATGTCTCCCGTCAGGCTGCACCGATCCATTGGCGACTATCCCCTCATAGCAAGTAGGTAACCGTAAGCTCGTTAGTATTCTATTTAGTCATATCTGAGAATGGGTCAATTTTATTATCTGTTTTTGATTTAAGACCTTGCTTCTTCTGCTCATAATTAACTGTCATTATTCTTTGAGTAATGTATATAATAAAGCCAAGAACTGCAAACCCTATACCGCCAATTACACCCCATATTGCAAATCCGATAATAAAGGGAATGACGATCCAAACAATTAGCCAAATCATAGCCTAATTATATATTTATAGTGTTTAGGGATTTAATATTTCAGGTTTCAATTTTTTTAAAACTACTCACCCCAAACCATACCATTACTACTACCATTAGTCCAAGCACTGCTAGATCCTTCCACAGCTGGAAATATCCTTGGTTAATTAGAAGATGACGCATTGCATCAACAGAGTACGATACTGGGTTGCAAGAAGCTATAATTTTTAAAGCCTTTGGAAAACCCTGTATTGGAAAGAGTGCCCCGGATAGGAAAAATAGTGGAAATATTAGAAATTGATTGATAGCCTGAAAGCCCTGGAAATCGTTTACCCGAGAAGCTAGCCCAGCACCGAAACAGGTTACAGCAAAGGTAAATAGCATTGCCACAATTAGGGCCAGCGGAACGAGAAGCCAGTTATATGGCCTAAAACCGAGAAGCATCGAAAGGAAGAATACCATTGTGGCCTGCGCTAGCGTAGTGGTCGATCCTCCAAGCGCACTGCCCATTAAAATTCTAAGCCTTGAAACTGGTGCAACTAAAGTTTCTTTTAAGAATCCGAACTGCTTATCCCAAATAATATTTATACCCCAAAAAATTGCTCCAAAAAGGATAGTTTGAATGATAATGCCTGGAACTAAGAATTCTATATAATTTCCATTACCTGCTCGTTTATATAGCGAACCAATACCATAGCCTAATGCAAGAAGGAATAGTATGGGCTGTCCAACGGCACCAATCATTCTAGACTTTGAGCGGGTATATCTCTTAATCTGCCTAAGCCATAAATAATATATTTCCATTATTACCTCATCCTTCTTGAACGAACACGTGATCGAAAAGCTTCGTTTGGATCTACTTCTTCTTCTCTAATCTGTTTACCAGTCAACCTGAGGTATGCGCTTTCTAAGTCTTTAGTCTTTGTAAGAGCAAGTAACTGCTTTACCGTACCATTGGCTATTATTTTTCCATCATCAATTACTGCTATTCTATCCGCTACATTTTCAGCTTCTTCAAGGTAGTGGGTAGTAAAGAAAATTGTCATACCTTCGGTCTTGTTTAATTTCTCAACATAATCCCATAGTAGATTTCTCGTCTGTGTGTCCAGGCCAAGAGTCGGCTCATCAAGAAAAAGAACTTTAGGGTGATGCAATAATCCCCTAGCTATTTCAAGTCGCCGTTTCATACCTCCGGAAAAAGTTTTTACTAGAGAATCTTTTCTATCCCATAACTCTACGAGCTTCATTAACTCTTCGCTTCGTTTAATTCTATCGGCTTTTGGTAAGTGGTATAAGACACCGTGGAGTTCCATATTCTCGTAAGCCGTTAACTCATCATCTAGGCTGGGATCTTGAAACACAATCCCAAATGAAAATCGTGCTTCATTTTTCTCTTCTATTACGTTAGTACCATCGAGCTTAATAGTCCCATTCGTCGGTTTTAGTAGAGTGGTTAACATTTTTATGGTTGTACTTTTTCCGGCACCGTTGGGACCCAGAAAACCAAATACCTCCCCTCTAGCTACACTAAAAGAAATGTTCTTTACAACTTTATGCTCACCGTATATTTTTGTTAAATTCTTAACATCTATTATAGAATCGCTCATTAATCTTATATTAACAAAAATACGGTTTGTTAACTAGTTAGGAAATAGGTAGTAAGCTAGCTGACCTAGTCCATCAACACTTGTCGTAGTATTGCTTTCCATCTGACCATTTCCAGTAGCTGGATCAATATTCCTAGAATCTCCATAAATAAACGTCGGATGTTTACCCCCACTTATTACGATCTCTGCATGTCCTCCAGGATAATTGAAGAAAGCAAGGTCTTAAATCAAAAACAGATAATAAAATTGACCCATTCTCAGATATGACTAAATAGAATACTAACGAGCTTACGGTTACCTACTTGCTATGAGGGGATAGTCGCCCAGAGATTCATCCCCTCCGTCTGTTAAATGATTTTTTTCTCCAATTCCACATTGGCATTTTTAATTATTTAGATATTCTTCGAATTAGTTTCGAACTTTGTCCTACAAACACGCCATCACTCAGGCTTATAAGGAGGGAACTCTGTCGTTAATTTTTCGTCAGATTTTTTCTTAGTTGCACAAATACAACTGATATACTTAGTTTGATGAGGGAATTTTGGAAGAATCAAAAGAGTAGATGTTTTCTTGGCTTATTCTTGGCTACTATACTTATTTTCACCAGTTATTCTTTTTTTAGTTTTATATTTTTACTTTGGGTTTTATCTTTATACCTACCTAATATCTCTAAATCTAAGCTTGGTAAAACTTTATGGGTCTATGCATTTTTTAGTGTCGGACTGATCGCAGCCTACTGTTTAGCTTGGTTTATAGGAATATCAATAAAACCTATATTATTTTTAATTTTCCTAGACATACTGGCGATATTTCTAGTTCAAACAAAAAAAATAATTACAGAAAAATCTAAAGCACTCAATATTTTTTCGTGGAGAAGTATTATTGTAGCCATTTTAATAAGTTTGTATGTGGCCTTACCGGTATTAATTCATCCAAATGCAGAAAATGTTCTAAGACAGGCTTCTAAAACACAGGACGACATTAATCACGCAGCCATGATTGAAGCCGATCGAAGTATAAATGGCTTTCTATTTACTAGCGTTAAAAATTCAGAAAAATTTATCGATACAGGAATGAATACATACCCGCAGGGTTATCACATAAATGGAGCCTTTTTTGAATCTCAATTAATAAAACTGCTGGGCAAGGACAATTTAAAAAACAGGGTTATTAGTTTCTATCTCTATAAAATTCTATGGCTCGGAATTGCAACATTTTTCATTTGCGAATTATTATTCAGTGTGTCAGATTTCTTTTTTGGAGCAAGTAAAAACAATGCAAAAGATTTAATGCTTGCCTTGGCAGGATTAAGTCTTTCTGGATATCTGCTAGTTTCTCTTTTTGGATACGGCTTTCAGTCATTTATAGGAGTGTTGGCTTACATGGCTTCAGGGAT
>CAILQE010000002.1 GCA_903836325.1 uncultured Candidatus Saccharibacteria bacterium | reverse complement strand
GAAGAGTTGCTTGTTGATATAGATAAAGAAACTGTTGATTTTAGAGAAAACTACGACGGTAGACTTCAGGAACCTGTGGTTCTACCGGCAAAAGTTCCTAATCTACTTTTAAACGGACAGCTAGGTATTGCAGTTGGTATGGCCACAAATATCCCGCCACATAATCTAGGCGAGATTATTGATGCTACTATTTTCCAGATTAATAATGAAAATGCAGTCCTAGATGATTTACTTGAATTCGTTAAAGGACCTGACTTCCCAACAGGAGGAGTTATATATGGTAAAGAATCCATAAAAACTGCATACGCAACAGGTAGGGGTGGAGTTGTAACTAGAGGTGTTGCAGAAGTTGTAAGTGGTGAAGGAAAGAAAAGAGATCAGATTGTTATTACTGAGATCCCTTATAGCTTAAACAAAGAATCCTTGATTACTAAGATTGCGGATTTAGTACACGACAAGAAAATTGTAGGCATATCAGATATTAGAGACGAAAGTTCTAGAGGTGATGTAAAAATAGTAATAGATCTTAAGAAAGATGCTTTTGCTAACAAGTTATTAAATCAATTATTCAAACTAACTCCACTTCAATCTACTTTCCATTTCAACATGCTAGCTCTTATAGATGGCATCCAACCAAGAATACTTGGACTACAGGACATCATCAAAGAGCACATTAAACATCGACAAGTAGTTGTTCGAAGAAGAACCGAGTATGAATTAAGGAAGGCAAAAGAGAGAGCGCATATACTCGAAGGTCTTAAGATAGCTTTAGATAACATTGATGCAGTAATTGCAACAATTAGAGCGTCCGAGACCTATGATGAAGCACTAGCAAACCTAATAAAAGAGTTTAAATTAACCGAGATACAATGTAGAGCTATCCTAGCTATGCAGTTAAGAAGACTTACTGGCCTAGACCGAAAAGATATAGAGAATGAATTAGCCGATCTTCTAAAGTTGGTAGCTGAACTAGAAGCCATTCTTGCTGATGAAACTAAGATTTTACAGATTATTAAAGATGAACTAGAAGAAGTTAAGAAGACGTATGCTGACGAGAGAAGAACTAAAGTTGTGAATTCTGAACTTGGAAAATTAAGCGACGAAGACCTAATCGCAGACGAACAGGTAGTAGTTACTCTTACCGCCGCTAATTACATCAAGAGAACATCTATTGTTGACTACAAGAAACAAGGAAGAGGTGGAAAAGGAAGAAGAGGAATGGTTACAAGAGAAGAAGACAACATAGAGCATGTTGTTAATGCTTCTACTCATGACTTCTTACTATTCTTTACCAATAAGGGTAGAGTCTTTAGAATGAAGACCTACGAACTTCCATCTACATTGCTAAGCGCAAAAGGTGTTGCATTAGTAAACTTACTGCAGTTACAGCCAGAAGAGGTTGTTAGCTCTGTTCTAAATATCAATAAGACTGATCAAGCAGCCAATCTAATCATGTGTACGGTTAAGGGTGTAGTAAAAAAGACTCCATTTGAACAATATGCAAACGTAAGAAGCTCTGGTCTTATAGCTATAAATCTAGACGAAGGCGATGAGCTTAAATGGATAAGAATGACAAATGGTAGCAATGAAGTAGTAATTTCTACCTCCCAAGGTCAGGCAATAAGATTCCATGAGAAGGACGCACGGCCTATGGGAAGGGTTAGTAGAGGTGTTAGAGGAATAAGACTACGAAAAGATGATCACGTCATTGGAATGGATATCGTTGAAGAAAACTCAGATATATTTGTAATTAGTAAATATGGATACGGTAAGCGAACAAAAATATCTCAATTTACAGCACACTCACGAGGTGGAGTTGGAATTAGATCAGCTGTTGTTAATACAAAAACTGGTCAATTGGTTGGAGTTAAAACCCTAGGAAAAGAAGACAATCAAGAAGTTCTGATAATTTCACAACAGGGACAGGCTATTAGACTTGGATTGAAGGATATTCCTCAGTTAGGAAGAGCTACTCAAGGTGTTAGAATCATGAGAATTAATGATGGAGATGAAGTAGTCTCACTGACATTAATTGATAAAAATGACGAAGAAATCGAAGAACTATAAGATAATTGGTAATAAGTGTTGACATTTTTGCCATATTTAATATAGAATAAACGGAGTCTTTCAGGAGGTCGTTTAGATACTCCTAGAAAAATTTTGACCTTTAACAATTTATGTAGTGCAATCAACGTCAGTTCATTTTGAATTGTTTTATAAGAGAACAAATTCTTTTTTTGGAGAGTTTGATCCTGGCTCAGGATGAACGCTGGCGGCGTGCCTAATACATGCAAGTCGAGCGGTAAGGCCTCTTCGGAGGTACACGAGCGGCGGACGGCTGAGTAACGCGTAGGAATCTACCCCAAAGTGAGGGATAAGCACCAGAAATGGTGTCTAATACCGCATGTGCTCTAAGGAGTAAAGCTTTAAGCGCTTTGGGAAGAGCCTGCGTATGATTAGCTTGTTGGTGAGGTAAAAGCTCACCAAGGCGACGATCATTAGCTGGTCTGAGAGGATGATCAGCCAGACTGGGACTGAGAACGGCCCAGACTCCTACGGGAGGCAGCAGTAGGGAATTTTCCACAATGGACGAAAGTCTGATGGAGCAACGCCGCGTGCAGGATGAAGGCCTTCGGGTCGTAAACTGCTTTTATATGTGAAAATTATGATGGTAACATACGAATAAGGATCGGCTAACTCCGTGCCAGCAGCCGCGGTCATACGGAGGATCCAAGCGTTATCCGGAATTACTGGGCGTAAAGAGTTGCGTAGGTGGCATAGTAAGCGAATAGTGAAAGCGTATGGCTCAACCATATAAACATTACTCGAACTGCTAAGCTAGAAGATAAGAGAGGTACCTGGAATTCCTAGTGTAGGAGTGAAATCCGTAGATATTAGGAGGAACACCAATGGCGTAGGCAGGGTACTGGCTTATTCTTGACACTAAGGCACGAAAGCGTGGGGAGCAAACGGGATTAGATACCCCGGTAGTCCACGCCGTAAACTATGGATGCTAGCTGTTGTCGGTATCGACCCCGACAGTAGCGAAGCTAACGCGTTAAGCATCCCGCCTGTGGAGTACGGTCGCAAGACTAAAACATAAAGGAATTGACGGGGACCCGCACAAGCGGTGGAGCGTGTTGTTTAATTCGAAAGTAAGCGAAGAACCTTACCTAGGCTTGACATCCTGCGAATTTTTCCGAAAGGAAAAAGTGCTTTATTGAGCGCAGTGACAGGTGTTGCATGGCCGTCGTCAGCTCGTGTCGTGAGATGTTTGGTTAAGTCCATCAACGAGCGCAACCCTTATGTTTAGTTGTATTTTTCTAAACAGACTGCCCTGGTAACAGGGAGGAAGGGGGGGATGACGTCAGGTCAGTATTACCCTTATGTCTAGGGCTACAGACACGCTACAATGGCCGGTACAAAGGGCAGCTAAGTCGCGAGACGGAGCAAATCCCATCAAAGCCGGTCTCAGTTCGGATAGCAGGCTGAAACTCGCCTGCTTGAAGCTGGAATCGCTAGTAACGGTAAGTCAGCATATTACCGTGAATACGTTCCCGGGTCTTGTACACACCGCCCGTCAAGCCATGAAAGTCGCCAATACCTGACGTGTGAGCATGCCTCGCCCTAAGGTAGGGGAGATGATTGGGGTTAAGTCGTAACAAGGTATCCGTACGGGAACGTGCGGATGGATTACCTCCTTTCTAGGGAGATAAACTAGCAACTAATGAGCAATCATTGGTGAGCTAGGTCGATATCGATAAGTTGTTTTTTATCAGTACTGACAACTTATTATAAGCTGAAAACTCAGTCGATAATTCAGTCACTGAATATACGTTCTAACGTTGTTGCACTACATAAGTTGTTAAGAAGAAGCTCTTCTGTTAATCAGTGGAGCTTTTTTATTTGATCTTAATTTTTTGTGTAATAAAAAAATCCATCTAAGATTGATGGATTTAAGTCTTTATATAAATGGTGGGCGATGAGGGACTCGAACCTCCGACCTCGTCATTATCAGTGACGCGCTCTAACCAACTGAGCTAATCGCCCTTGTATAGTTATCTAAATGGTGGTGGAGCATATCGGGCTCGAACCGATGACCTCCTGCTTGCAAAGCAGGCGCTCTAGCCAACTGAGCTAATGCCCCAAGTTATAAATAACTACCGATGTATTTTACCGAAAAAACATCAATCAGACAAGAGTAGAGTGTAAAATGTTTATAAATTGATCCTAATATAAATTCGTATTTCGTTCGTTATTAGTATCCAAACTGTTGCAACAAAGACATCATAGGAGTATTGACTATATCTGTTAAAATTGATATTATTGTTTGACAACTTGAGTTTAGGTAAAGTCTTAAACGGGAAAGTAACCCCAAATTAAGCCATAATCGTAAACTCAAGGGCGGGGCCAAATTAATTGATTTTCATTTAATTTAGCTAAGTCCTTCGGTTTAGAAACTTAACAATTTGAATAAATATAATATTTTAAGAAAATATTAGAGATAAGCAATTAGAAAATAATTGAAAATATTAGAGATAAGCAATTTAAGACAAACGGCTGTTGGTAATCACCAACGACCAGTCAAATTGCACTTTGAGTATGTTTAATACATACTAATCGTAAAAAGTTACTCAAGCGCACACAAAGAATGCCTTGACATAAGATACCGATGAAGGACGTGATGAGCTACGAAAAGCTCCGGGAAGCAGCCAAATATGCGTTATATCCGGAGATGTCCGAATGGGGAAACCCTGACAGAGTAATGTCTGTTAGCACTTGTCTGAATATATAGGATGAGATGCGGTAACCGGGAGAACTGAAACATCTTAGTACCCCGAGGAATAGAAAATAACCAATGATTCCGTCAGTAGTGGCGAGCGAAAGCGGAACAGCCCAAACTTTAATGACTTTCATCTGGCAATTTGCTCAGATGAATAAGTTGGTAGACGAATGTTATTAGGGAGTTGTGACACATAAATACCCAGTACGAAGCTTTGGATTTATCCAGAATTTCGTATTGGAAACAGATTCTACCATTAATCTGTATAAGGTCAGAAATTTGCGAAGCGAGCAGAAGCAACTGGAAAGTTGCACCATAGATAGTGATAGTCTAGTATGCTAAGTATCGCAAACCTTATCATTTATGTTGTCGAGTAGGTCGGGACACGTGAAACCCTGACTGAATCCGGGAGGTCCACCTTCCAAGGCTAAATATATCTTATGATCGATAGTGAACAAGTACCGTGAGGGAAAGGTTAAAAGAACCCCGGAAGGGGAGTGAAATAGATCCTGAAATTATGTGCGTACAAAGAGTCGGAGCCGGCTTGTCCGGTGACGGCGTGCTTTTTGTAGAACGATCCAGCGAGTTATTTACTGCTGCAAGCTTAAGTTTTTTAACGGAGGCGTAGTGAAAGCGAGCCTGAATAGGGCGACATAGTAGTAGTGAATAGACCCGAAACCGGGTGACCTAACCATGGGCAGGCTGAAGCGCAGGTAAAACTGCGTGGAGGGCCGAACCGTAGCATATTGCAACATGCCCGGATGACCTGTGGTTAGCGGTGAAATGCCAATCGAACTCGGAGATAGCTGGTTCTCCTCGAAATAGCTTTAGGGCTAGCGTCGTACGGTAGCTAATGGGGGTAGAGCTCTGTTTCGGTCTAGGGGTCGCAAGATTACCTAACCTTGACAAACTACGAATACCATTAGTGGAACTACGGCAGTCAGAACGGCGGGGCTAAGCTCGTCGCTCAAAAGGAAAACAGTCCAGACCATCGTCTAAGGTCCCTAAATTTATGCTAAGTGGGAAACGAGGTGAGATTTCTTAAACAACGAGGATGTTGGCTTAGAAGCAGCCATTCATTTAAAGAGTGCGTAACAGCTCACTCGTCAAGAAATCTTGCGCGGAAAATGTAACGGGGCTAAGCATAATACCGAAGACATGGATGCGTATATTTATATACGTGTGGTAGAGGAGCGTTCCTATCTGCATTGAAGTCAAATTGTAAGATTTGGTGGAGCGTTAGGAAGTGAGAATGCTGGAATGAGTAACCATAAGGCAGGTGAGAATCCTGCCCACCGAAAGAGCAAGGTTTCCTGGGCCACGATAATCGTCCCAGGGTTAGTCGGTCCTAAGCCGAGGCGCGTAGCGTAGGCGATGGACAACGGGTTAATATTCCCGTACTAGTGTAGTTTTGTTTGATGTGCGCGGCATGTTAGTAGGAGCGGATTCATGGTTATATCCGTCTAAGTAGGAGAAATACCTGCGAATGAGAGAGCCTTTTGGCTTGATTCCTATAATAGTGCTGACTAGAAAAGCCTCAAACGCGTGAACTATTCTATCCGTACCGCAAACCGACACAGGTGCTCAGGTCGAGTAGACCAAGGTGTACGAGTGATTCTTCGTTAAGGAACTCGGCAAACAAGCAGCCGTAACTTCGGAATAAGGCTTGCCCTCGTAAGAGGGCCGCAGCTAACGAACCCATGAAACTGTTTACCAAAAACACAGGTCTCTGATAACACGAAAGTGGATGTATAGGGGCTGACGCCTGCCCGGTGCTGGAAGGTTAAGGTAAGAGGTTTACGCCTCGAACTGAAGCCCCAGTGAACGGCGGCCGTAACTATAACGGTCCTAAGGTAGCGAAATTCCTTGTCAGGTAAGTTCTGACCCGCACGAATGGCGTAATGATATGGGTACTGTCTCAACGAAGAGCTCGGTGAAAGTGCATTGACGGTAAAGATGCCGTCTGTCCGCAGCAGGACGAAAAGACCCCGTGCAGCTTTACTACAGTTTGGCATTGAGCCGGGGATATACATGTGTAGCATAGGTGGGAGACTTCGAAGCTTAGACGCTAGTCTAAGTGGAGTCACCAGTGAAATACCACCCTTGTATATCTCTTGTTCTTACCTGGACCGTTATCCGGTTCAGGGACCGTGTCTGATGGGTAGTTTAACTGGGGCGGTTGCCTCCTAAAGAGTACCGGAGGCGTTCAAAGGTTAGCTAGGTTCGGATGGAAATCGAATCGATAGTGTATACGCATAAGCTAGCTTGACTGTGAGGGCTACAACCCAAGCAGGGACGAAAGTCGGAGTAAGTTTTCCGCTGTCAGTACATTTCGTACAGGAGTGTGGTATCGGCAGCGCTATCGGATAAAAGTTACGCCGGGGATAACAGGCTTATCGCGCCCAATAGTTCACATAGACGGCGCGGTTTGGCACCTCGATGTCGGCTCATCTCATCCTGGGACTGAAGCAGGCCCCAAGGGTCCGGCTGTTCGCCGGTTAAAGAGGTACGTGAGCTGGGTTCAGAACGTCGTGAGACAGTTCGGTTTATATCCGCTGTGGACGCAAGGAAATTTGAAGGGATTTGCCCCTAGTACGAGAGGACCGGGGTGAACGCACCGCTGGTGTACCAGTTGTTCTACCAAGAGCATTGCTGGGTAGCTATGTGCGGACCAGATAAGCGCTGAAAGCATATTAAGCGCGAAACTGACCCTAAGATTAGATTTCCCTATGAGGACACTGAAAGACGATCAGTTTGATAGGCGCAAGGTGTAAGCACGGCAACGTGTTCAGCCAAAGCGTACTAATAGTCCCATCGACTTTTTGCGACCAAAACCCATGTATGGTTTTAAATCTAACATGAGTTTTGGTGAGAAGTAGCATTTTGACTGGTCATTGGTCATTATTAATGCGTTCGTTTGTCAAAGTAAAATTATCACTTAAAGTAATATATTTATATCAGATTATGGACAACAACAGGGTTTTGTTTGTATAAACAAGATCCTACTTGGTGCCCATAGCACGAGGGAAACACCTGTTCCCATTCCGAACACAGCAGTTAAGCCTCGTAGCGGTTACAATACTTGGGGTTCACCCCTGGGAAAATAGCACGGTGCCAATTTATAAAAGCAGTCTCCAAAAAGGAGACTGTTTTTCTTTTTAGACTAAATCTATGCTTTAGCACTATTGACTTATAAACAGTAGCGTGTTATTATATATCTAATTCGTAAGAGGAAAGAGGGTTATCTTTTTTGATGACTCTCTTTTTATTTTTACGAAATAACTAAATATAAGGGAGGACTTTATATGGCCGGAACAAAACAAGGCGGACAAGCAGCAGCTGCTACTAATAAGAAGAAGTATGGTGCTGATTTTTACGCTAAAATAGGTTCTAAAGGTGGAAAATTAGGACGAACTGGTGGTTTCTTTGCTAATCGAGATTTAGCAAGAGCTGCTGGAGCTAAAGGTGGACGAATTTCTCGTCGAACCAAAACTATTGCTTAATTAATTTTAGGTAATTACAAAACCGGGATTACTGCGAGTATCCCGGTTTTTTATTTAACTAATGTTCTATATGGACGGCAAAACTTAGATGAAGTTACTTGCCAGACAGAAGAGCAATTGAAACATCTATACTTATTATCTTTATTATTTTGAAGACTTATTGTAGAACATTTAGGACATAAGCTTCTTTTGTATATCCAATCTCTATATGTGTCTAAGCAATCTTGAATATGATCTTCGTCAATTTTTACTGAAAATTTTTTAGATATTTTTTTAGCTTTTTCCCATGCTAAAACTTCCATTCTAAGTAATATAAAATCTTGATCATAGCCTTTATGTTGAAGAAGGGCGTGTCCGACTTCGTGAAGTAATGCCCATTTTGAAGAGTCTATATCTTTAGTGCTGGAGTTGTAATAAACAATTTCTTTAGAAGGTGACCAATAAAATTTATCTGATTCTTCAAATTTAATTTTAGAATATTTTTTCTCTAATTTATTAATTAGATCATCCATTTGGGTTTCTCTTGCAGTAATAATAGCATCCAAATACTACAGCTTTTTCTGCTTCTTTAGCTTTTATTAAATCAGGTAATTTAAGCGAAGGAAGTTTATATCTATTTAAATCGCTTCTTAGATACTCTGAATATTTATGGAAGTATTCTCCAACTGAACCACCAAATACTACCGCATCGGGCTCCAAAATGGCTATAAGTTCTAATAAACCTTTGTTAATGTCTTTGCTGATTAATTGCCAAGTCGCTTCATCGTTGATATCCTCAGCTTTTTTTCCATATTTTTCTACAATAGCTTTTCCTGAAGTAGCATTTTCCCAAGTTATCATCTTTCCGTCACGTTCAATATATATATCACTCCCACCTGGATCGCCAATTTCTGTGTTAATTTCTTCTTTTACTATTAATGAATATCCGATTCCTGTACTAATCGTTACGTATAGAACTCGATCGTACTTTTTTCCTAATTCTATCGCTTCGTAGTATCCTGCTAATTTAGCATCATTTTCAAAATAAATAGGACAGGGGAATATTCTTCTAAGATCATGAGCAATTTTAATGTTATGCCATGCTAGATTCGTAAATATTTTTGCTTCTGAATTGTCGCGATCTATTACTGATGCGGGTAGACCGACACAGACGGATTTAAATTTATCGACTTCAAGTGGGCTAACCTCGAAACTTAATTGATCTAAAAATGCAGAATAGCTCTGAGGAGTATGAAAGGTTTTCTCAAAAGTAATTTTACCTCTTTCATCGAAAGCGGCTATTAAAGTTTTTGTTCCCCCAACATCTATTCCTAAGTACATAACTACACTGATTTTATAATAAATAATTTTTTTTAGAGAATTTTAATTTACTCTCAGTCGATCGATGTTTACTCTCAAGGTAAAATAAGGTATAATTTTAACTAATCTTAAGTGTAAAAATCCAACTATTTATTTAGTAGATTTTAATCTAAGAAAATATTTTTTAAGGAGGCATTTTTTAAATGTCAAAACAATTATTAAACATGGATGAGTTGTTAAAAGACTCAGACATTAAAACTCTAAATATCGGAGATATTTTAGAGGGTACAATACTATCAATTAAAAAGAACGAAGTATGGATAGATTTAGGAGCTCATGGTATCGGCGTGGTGATGCGAAGAGAACTAGGTCACGGCCAAGAACTTCAAGAAGGAGCTAATATAAGTGTTAGCGTTCTTGATCCAGACATGGAAGACGGCCAAGCTTTACTTAGCATGAAACGAGTTGCTAAAGATAAAGGATGGGATGAAGTTCAAAGATTATTTGAAGCTCAGGAAACTATCGATCTTACTCCTTACGATGCAAATCGTGGAGGTCTTTTAATCGAACTAGAAGGAATCAGAGGATTTTTACCTGTTTCTCAATTAGCACCTGGACATTATCCTCGTGTAACTGGAGCAGATAAAGATGAAATTCTCCAGAAGCTTAATGCTTTAACTAGAGAAGTTCTTAAAGTACGAGTTCTAGATGTAAGTCGAAAAGATAACAAGCTAATTGTTTCCGAAAAAGAAGCAATGAAAGATGTTATTCAGTCTAAGTTTGCCGAAATGAAAGTCGGAGACGCTGCTAAGGGAGTAATTACCGGAGTAATAGATTTCGGTGCTTTCGTTAACATAGATGGAATTGAAGGATTAATTCATATTTCAGAAATATCTTGGGATCGTGTAGATAACCCAAAGAATTTCTTAAAAATTGGTCAGGAAGTCGAAGCTAAAATCATAGCTATCGAAAAAGACCGATTAAGCCTAAGTCTTAAGCAGATGAGCCAAGACCCATGGTTAGAACAAGTTAAAGATTTTAATAAGGGCCAATTAGTAAAAGGAAAAGTAACTAGAATTACTCCATTTGGAGCATTCGTTCAACTAAGCCCAAGTGTTGAAGCTTTAGTTCACGTTTCAGAAATGAGCGATGACGAAAGTATTGATCCAGAACAGCTATTCCAATTAAATGAAATTAAAGATTTCAAAGTGTTGGATGTTGATACTGAAAATAGAAAGATAGCCCTATCCCTAAAGGATACTGGTGCATCAGTTAAAACTGCTAAGAAAAGTGAAAAGTCTGAAGACAGCAAGCCTGCCAAGAAGACTGCTGATAAGTCCAAGGAATAAGATGAATATCTAAAAAGGCCTTTCGGCCAGAAGGAGCTACTATGGCGTCAAAAACCAAGATTCAAATAGACGGGATGATTACTGTAGGCAGCTTGGCCGAAAAGCTTTCTATACCTGTAACAGGACTAATTACAGAATTGATGAAAAACGGTATTATGGCCACCGTTAATGAAAAGATCGACTTTGAAACAGCTCAAATAATTGTTGAAGAACTAGGTTTAGACGTAGAGTTATTAAGAAGTGCTGAAAACGAAGACGAGATCATAAAGATTTCATCTCACGAACTTACTGGTAAGGCTAAGCCTAGACCACCAGTTGTTGCCGTTATGGGGCACGTAGACCACGGTAAAACCTCTTTGCTAGACGCAATTAGGTCAACAGACGTAGCAAAAAAAGAAGCTGGTGGAATTACTCAGCATATTAGCGCTTATCAAATTAAGCACAATGATAGATTGATAACATTTTTAGATACTCCAGGACATGAAGCTTTCGCTGCTATTAGGCAGCACGGAGCAGCATTAACTGATATCGCGATAATTGTTGTAGCTGCTGATGATGGAGTAAAACCACAGACTATAGAAGCTATTCGTTATGCAAAAAAAGCAGGAGTTAAAATAATCGTTGCTATTAATAAGATCGATAAAGAAGGGGCTGATTCAAATAGAATTAAGCAGCAATTGTCTGAACACGGCTTAATGATCGAAGAATGGGGCGGAGATACAGTAATTCAGGAAGTGTCTGCAAAAACTAAAAAAGGTATACCAGAACTACTAGACCTAGTCTTCTTAGTAACTGATATTGAAGATCTAAAAGCCGATTATGATGTTCCTGCATATGGATTAGTTATCGAATCACATGTTGAAACCGGAAGGGGTTCAATAGCCAGAGCTTTAGTAGAGGGAGGTGTAATTAGAAAAGGTGATTATATTTGTGCTGGATCTAGTTACGCAAAAATTCGAAATCTTGAAGATAGTGAAGGGAGACCGCTTAAGGAAGCAGGTCCTTCTACTCCAGTTATTATTTCTGGATTCAAAACTCTTCCAGAATTTGGAGATGAATTTAACTTTTGTAAAGATGAAAAAGAAGCTAAAAATATGGCAGAAAAATCTCTTCAAAATAAAAGCTCATCAGACTCCAGAATGGATATAAGTAGCAGCGATTTAATTAGATTAATTAACAGAAACAATAAACTTAGCGAACTTAATGTGATTATTAAAGCAGATGTTCAAGGTTCGCTTATATCTGTAATGGATAGCCTTAAATCCTTAGATACAGACGAAGTAGCTATTAGATTCGTAGGATCAGGAATCGGACAGATTAATGAGAATGATCTCCATTTAGCACATAGTTCAAATGCTATTATTTATGGTTTCAATGTTTCGTCTCCTCGTTCCGTTATCCAGCAAGCATCAAGAGACAAGATAAATATTCGACTATTCGATATCATATATGAAATGCTTGATGACGCTAAGAAAGAATTGAGTGATCTGTTAACTCCAGAAGTAGTAGAAAAAGAAATCGGAAAATTAACCATAAAAGGTATATTTAATACCACAAAGACACAAGTTATTTGTGGTGGTGAAGTAACAACAGGAAAAGTAGTTCTACCAAGCTTGGTTCGAGTAATTAGAGATAAAAAAGTACTCGCAGAAGCTATACTGCACAACCTAAAGAGAAGCAATAATGACGTTAAGGAAGTTAATGCAGGTGAAATGTGTGGAATAGATCTTAAGACTAAATCTAAGATAGACTTAGTCGAAGGAGATAAATTAGAATTCTTTAGCAGAGAATTGGTGCAAAGAAAACTATAAATGTTATAATCTATAAAAAGGAATTGTATGATACAGATTAACGACAATTTACTAAAAGAAGTAGGACTAGGCGATTTGCCTCAAGAAGAAAGAGCGGCTCTACTAAACCACATATATGAAACTCTCGAACTTAGGGTTGGAATGAGACTGGCGGAGCAAATGAATGAAAGCCAATTCGATGAATTTGAACAGTTCTTTCAATCTAAAGATGATAAAGGTGCGTATAATTGGCTCCAAACCAATTTCCCTAACTATAAAGATGTAGTTCAAGAAGAATTCGATAAGCTTAAAAAAGAAGTTGCAGGAGATTCTGCTAAGATTTTAAGTGCATCAACAGATCAACCTTCTAATTAATCTTATTTGAATAGCCCAATAAGAAGTCTCTTGCTGTCATAATTTTTCGGCCTTCAGGTTGAATTGTTTTTATTTCTAAACTTGAATCCAGAGTATAGATATACAATCGACCGTTCTCTATAAGGAATTCTCCTGGATTACCTTTATAGTTTGAAATGTCAGCTGATACTATATTAACGTTTAATTTACCAAGTATAGTTTTTGTTCCTGGCCATCCCTCATAAGCTCTAATTTTATTAATTATTTGTAGAGATGATTCGTTCCAGTCTATATTGCTATTCGTTTTGTTGATCAATTGATCATATGTAGCTAGTTCATCTTTTTGTTCAACAGGAGTTATTTTTCCAGAAAGAATATCTTCAAAATCTTCTTTAAAAATACTATAACCTAATTCATCTAATATATTAGCTAATTCTTGTTTAGTTTCTTTTTGATTAAGATTAATCGTCTTTTGAGCGTATACAGGCCCTGAATCCATTCCGCTACTTAAATGCATTAAACTTACGCCTGTCTTAGTTTCATTGCCCAGAATAACGCTCTCAAGCGGAGTAGGGCCTCTGTGCATCGGGAGCAACGATGGGTGTATATTAAGTATCCCCATTGGAAATATATCTATAATTGATTGAGGTATTATTTTTCCATACGCAATAAGTACCGCTATATCTGCTTCTAATTTCCGAATATCCTCAATCGAATCTTTCAATTTAGTAAAATTATATACTTCTATATTATTTTCTTTTGCTAACTTAACTACTTCAAGAGAATCCATGTTCTTCTTTTCAGAAACTACTAATCCTACTACATTGTAGTTTTGCATTAAATATCTAAAAATAGGAGCTTTAGTTTCTACCGAGGTAGCTATTCTTTCATTGCCAAAGAGTAGTATTTTTTTTGATTTGTTCATAATCTTGTTTAATTAATTTACCGCTAGTATCTAGGATGTAAAATGCGTCAGGATTATCTTTAATATGATCTATAAAAACTATTCCATTTGTATGATCGATTTCGTGCTGAAATACTCTAGCAAGGAATCCGCTAGCCGTTAATTCAATTTTATTAAGATTAGTATCCAGTGCTTTAACTTTAACCTTGTTGTATCTGGGAACTTTTCCATAAATATCTGGAATACTTAAACAGCCTTCGTAATCCATAACTATGTCACCGAAAGATTTTTCTATCTCTGGATTGATGAATATTGTAAAAGTTGCACTGTATTTATCTTCGTGGTCATCTCTTAGAATCACTATTCTATATAATTTGTTAATTTGAACTGCGGCTAGGGCTACTCCGACTTCATGTTCTCGGCTCTGATCCCAATCAAGAGTAGATTCTTCCATATCTTTAATAATACCTAGTATCTTATCGTTAATTTCCTTAACATCAGCAGAAACTTTGCGAAGAGATGGATTTGGAAGAGTTATTAATTTGTTGTTCATTATTAATTACAGTATAAAACAAAACATACATTATGTTAAAAAGATTATTCAAATCTTTGTTAATATATTTACAACAAATTAAGCGGATCAATGTCATGGTGCCAGCCGGACGGCAGTGACTTAATTACAGAGATGAGGCTATTTCTGCTTGTGCTTTTTACAACTAAAATCCATTCATAATAATTTCCATGCTTTTCGTGGAAGGAAGGAGCAGGACCTTCAATTATTATTCCTTTGAAGGACTCTTTAAGTGATTTTTTGAGAGTTTCAGCTGCATTTTCAGAACTTTCTGGACTCTTTCTCATTACAGATAGCTTTAATAGGTGATAGTAGGGTGGCAATTTAAATTTTTTTCTGTTGTTGAGTTCTTTTGTATAGAACGATTCGTAATCGTGATTGATTGCATATTTAAATATTTTATCTTCTGGATTGTATGTCTGAATAAAGGCTTTACCTGAAACATGACCTCTGTTAATTCGTCCTAATACTTGACTAATTAATTGAAAAGTACGCTCTTCGCTACTAAAATCTGGAAGATATAAGCTTGTATCTGCCTGAATTACTCCTAATGTTGAGAGTTTCGGCAGGTCAAAACCTTTTGCTAGCAGCTGAGTTCCGATGATTATATCTATTTTGCCCGATCTTATGCTTTCCAGATGGTTTTCTATACTTTCGGATTTAAGATTATCTGTATCAAATCTCTGAATATTTGCCCCTTTAAATATTCGCTTAACATCGTCGACTACTGCTTTTGTGCCAATTGAGCTGAAACTAAGTGATTCTTTCTTGCATTCAGGGCAGGTGTTAGGTATTTTACTTATTCTTTTACCGCATGTATGACAAATTAGTTGATGTGTGTCTCCGTGATAAGTCATTGGAAGATTGCAGTGATCACATAAAGCTTCCCATCCACATTCATTACAGATTACTATTTTGGCAGTGCCTCTTCTGTTGAGATACAGGAGAGCTTGTTCGTTTTTTGACAGGGATTCTCTAATGGAATCAATAAGTTCATCAGATAATACTTCAGATTTAGTAAAAAGACTCTTATCTTTAAGATCTACAACACTAACATTTTTACTTACATCATCGGTCTTGATTGCAGTAGTATTCATCTCAATGATTTTTTTATTTTTCTCTTTAGCCAAAAAGTAGTCCGCTATAAGTGGAGTTGCACTTCCTATTACTAATTTTGATTTGCTAATCGAACTTAGATAAGAAGCTACTCTTGTAGCTACGTAATGAGGCATTTGATCTTGTTTGTAGCTATTTTCGTGAGATTCATCGACGACTATTAAACCTAGGCTCCTAAGCGGCGAGAACAGGGCAGAACGAGGACCTATTACCGCTAGAGGGCTGTCAGAATTTAAGATTTTTAACCATGCCTTAATTCTCTCTGACGGACTTTGTCTAGAATGAAGCAAGACTACTTTATCTCCAAACTGACTAAATAAATTTTTGTAGAGTTGAGAGGTTAAGCTGATTTCAGGAGTTAGAACTATGCAAGATTTGTTTTCTTCAAAGGTTTCTCTAATTAATTCTATGTATACTCGTGTCTTTCCACTTCCAGTCCTTCCGTGAAGAAGGTAAGTATCTGGTTGATGGATATCTTTTAGTGCTTTTCTTTGATCATTCGTAAGTGTTGGCAGAGGATCGGGTAGCTTGTATTCAGACGAGGCATCTTCAATTTTAATTTTGACAGGGAATTTTAGGGGCAGAATCTGTCGAGTAGCTTCTCCGATGCTTGATGGATAAAACTCTACTAACCATTCCATTAATTTCAAATAATTCTCAGGTATGGGAGATAGTTCGAATATATTTGTAATATTTTTAATATTAAATCTAGGTTTCGTTGTAGAACCTGACACAAAACCATTAACAATTTCTTTTTGCAGCTCAACTTGAACTATGCTTCCGTTCATTATTTTCACATCAGAAGAATAAGTTAGAGGTTTATCACCTTTATACTTCCCACTTCTTACCCAGACGTCGTAATAGAACATAATGCTATTTTCTCATACACTTCTATTTTATAGATTATTTATTTATTTTTATGATAAGATTCAAATAGTAGTTGATTATTAAAAAACAACAATATATACTACAAATTATGTTGTTCTAATGACAATGGAGGCTTATGTTAGATACGTTTATAACTTCACGCGTAAGAAGAAAAATAATAGTAATTTACGCAAAATACCCAGATTTCAAGACTCATGTAAGAGGCCTTGCTAAATTAATTAAGGAAGATGCTGGAAATATTCAGCGTGAACTTAAGAAATTAGAGAAGGTTGGATTCTTAGTTTCTGAAAAACAGGGTAACACTAAAGTCTATTCTACTAATAAGCACTTCGTTATATTTAAAGAATTACAGAGTATTGTTTTGAAGTCACAGAAAACTAATCAGAAAAGAGTTACAGGTTAAATTAACTATTGATTTAATTACCCCTGTAAAGTATAATTTATACCGATGATCAAAGTAACAAGAAAAGACAACAAAGAATCTGTAGAGAATTTACTTCGAAGATTTAATCGTAAAGTACAACAGTCTGGTGTATTAACCTTACTTAAAGAAAGACAGTATTTTGAGAAGCCAATATCTAGAAACGAAAGAAGAAAAAAGGCAATATCTCGAAAAGAACGTGCTTTAGTTAAATTTCCTAAAGCTAGAACAGCTAAACCAGGAATAAAATAAGATTATGATCGAGAAGCAGCTAGAGCAGGACATAAAGACTGCTATGTTAGCTCGTGACTCGGAAACAACAGAAGTCCTTAGAGGGCTTAAATCCGCATTACTTTATTACAAAGTCGCTAATAGCAAGAGAGATCAAGAATTAGACAATCAGGAAATTATTTCTGTTTTCTCTAAAGAATCTAAAAAAAGACAAGAAAGCGCTGATTTATACGTACAGGGCGGTAATCAAGATAGAGCCGATAAAGAATTGTCTGAAAAGAAAATTATAGATAAATATCTTCCTGCTAAGATGAGTTTAGATGAACTGTCTAAGGTGGTAGATCAAATAGTCTCAGAAAATCAGGGTTCAAATATGGGACAAATCATAGGAATGGTTAGGGCTAAAACTCAAGGTGCTGCCGATGGCGGTGATATAGCTAAATTAGTGAAGGAAAAAATAGGTTAGTGATTATATTTATTGGAATTGCAGGGTCCGGAAAGAGTACGCAGGGTCAATTAATTGCAAAAGAATTGGGATGCGATTGGGTGTCGACCGGAAAGTTATTCAGAGAAGCCTTAAAAGACACCAATAATCCAAGTTTGTTAGCCGGCGAATTAATTTCAGATTCAGAAACTATTGATATAGTTAAAAAAAATATAGAAAAATATGGTAAGGAAACTGAATTTGTATTAGATGGATTCCCTAGAACTGTAGGTCAAGCAGAATGGCTAGTTTCTCAAGTTGAAGCTGGTAATTATCATTTAACTCTAATAGTTAACCTGGAGGCATCGGAAGAAGTGGTTAAGGATAGATTGATCACCAGGGGAAGAGATGATGATAAAGAAGAAATTATCGAAAAAAGATTCGAAGTGTTTGAACGGATGACTAAACCGCTAATTAGAATATATAAAAATTCTAAGTTACCACTAGTAGATATTGATGCGAATAGAAGTGCTGAAGAAATTCATAACGATATTATCAAATATTTAGTATAGTTAAATTATGTTTACTAAAGTAAAAACTCAAAACGAAATCAATCTGATGAGAAAGTCCGGCAAGATGTTGGCTCAGGTTCTTGATATTCTTGAAAAAGAATTAAAACCAGGGATGAGCACAAAGGATCTTAGCAACATTGCTGCAAAAGAGTTAAAAAAACTTGGTGGTCAGCCAACATTCTTAGGGTATCAGGGTTTTCCGGACGTGCTTTGTGTTTCTTTAAACGATGAAATAGTTCATGGAATTCCAAGTAAGAAACGAATTATTCAAGAGGGAGATTTAGTTGGTATGGATTTCGGAGTTACTTATCAGGGAATGATAACTGATGCAGCTAGAACTGTAATTGCCGGAAAACCAAAACAGAACCAACATATTCAATTAGTGGAACGAACTAAAGAATCTCTTATGGCCGGAATAAATGTTATTCATGACGGAATTAGAACGGGCGATATAGGAAATGCTATCCAAGATGTATTAGATAAATATAAATATGGAATAGTGCAAGATTTAGTAGGTCATGGAGTGGGACATAGCCTCCATGAAGATCCAAATATTCCTAATTATGGAAGAAAAGGTACAGGACCATGGCTAAGCAAGGGAATGACTATAGCCATTGAGCCCATGGTGACGCTAGGAGACTATAATGTAAGACTGGCGGAAGATAAATGGACTATTCTAACTCAAGACGGTAGTTGGTCTGCACATTTTGAACACACTATATTGATCACAGAAGACGGATACGAAATCCTTACCCAATAGGAGCATTGTTTTATCTTGCCTATAGATAAGCTATAGCGTTATACTATTGTTTATATGAAGCCTCAGCATTTTGTTGGCATAGATATAGGCACATCTGAAGTAAGATGTGTTGTTGGTATGCATGATCCTAAAAATAACCAACCATCAATCATAGGACATGGGAGTTCTGTTAATCATGGAATGAGAAGAGGTGCAGTAGTAAATGTAGATGAAGTTGCTGAATCTATTTCACAAGCCGTTCATGAGGCAGAGAGAATAGCCGGAGTACCAATAAGATCGGCTACCATCAATGTTAATGGTGGACACGTGACAGGTGTAGATTCTCAAGGAGTAATAGCTATCAGTGCCGCTAATCGTGAAATAACTTCAGAAGACAGGATGAGGGTAGATGATGCGGCGACAATAGTAAATCTTCCTCAGAATCGTGAAATCGTACAGTTCTTTGCTAAATATTATAGTTTAGACGGTCAAAAAAATATCAAAGACCCTGTAAGCATGCATGGAATTAGATTAGAGGTTGAAGCACACATCGTTACTGCTTCATCTCCTAATATGCGGAGCCTGGACTTAGCGTTGGAAAAAGCTGGAATAGAAATATCTCATCATTCAGTTTCATCTCTAGCATCTGCTGAAGCAGTAATGACTAGACAACAAAAAGAGGCAGGTACAATACTTCTTGATATAGGATCGGGAACAACAAATCTAATCGTCTTTGAAGATGGCGATGTGCAGTATGTATCCGTCATTCCTATAGGTGGACAACATATAACTAATGATTTAGCTATTGGACTAAAAACTGATTTAGACTCTGCAGAAGAAGTTAAATTAAAATACGGCACCCTCAAAGAAGGACATAAAGGTGTTTCTAGACTTATTAAAACTGAGAAATCTGGCGAAACTTTTATATCTGATGATGTGAGAATGATCATTGAATCCAGGGTAGATGAATTATTCGATCTAGTAGAAAAAGAATTACATAAGATCAAGAAGTTCAGAAAGTTGCCTGGAGGAGTTGTTTTAACTGGTGGAAGCGCGAAGTTGCCCGGAATAGTACAATATGCAAAAGAAAAGCTTCAATTGTCCACGAGAATAGGCCGAGTTCATGGCATCGGAGGACTAGTAGACACTGTAGAGGATCCATCGTACGATACGGTCATAGGCTTAATGATACTAGATCTTTTAATGTTGCCAGCATTACCTCAGAACTCCAGTAACTACTCCATAGAAGGTGCTCGAAATGTATTTAAATCTGTTTTTGGAAAACTTAAAAACTAGTTGTTCAGCCATATTTAATATAAATTTCAAAATATAAATTAAATACTCTTGAAAATAAATAATGTTTTCATCCGTTTTATAAATTTTGACTTGATTGAAATATGGGGTATACTAACTTTATTAAATTAGACACTTATAAGAAGGGGTTATATGTCTCAAATTGTTGAACCATCTATAGAAACATTTGCACAAATTAAGGTTGTGGGAGTTGGAGGTGCTGGTGGTGCAGCAGTCAACAGAATGGTTGAAGCTGGCATAGAGGGAGTAGATTTTGTTACTGTAAATACAGACGCTCAATCTCTTCATCACTCAAAAGCTGGTACTAAAATTCACATCGGTAAAGAAACTACTAAAGGTCTAGGCGCTGGAGCTGATCCAAGCGTAGGACAAAAGGCAGCAGAAGAATCTTCTGAAGAAATTAGAAAAGCAATAGAAGGTGCAGACATGGTGTTCATAACAATAGGTGCTGGTGGCGGTACTGGAAGTGGTGCTGGTCACGTTGTAGCAAAAATAGCCAAGGATATGAACATACTTGTAGTCGGTTTTGCAACAAAACCATTTGCATTTGAAGGTGAAAGACGAAGAAGAAATGCTGAAGTAGCAATTGAAAAATTAAGAAAAACCGTTGATACACTAATTATTATTCCTAATGACAGATTGCTTCAAACCATTGATAGGCAAACGCCTTTGATGGAAGCATTTAAGCTTGCTGATGATGTATTGAGACAAGGAGTGCAGGGAATATCTGATCTTATTACAGTTAATGGTCTGATTAACCTAGACTTCGCTGACGTTAAAGCTGTAATGAGTAATGCTGGAACTGCATTAATGGGTATTGGTCGCGCAAGTGGTGAAGATAGAGCATCCGCTGCGGCTCAACAAGCTATCGATTCTCCTTTACTCGAAGTATCAATCGATGGTGCAAGAGGAGTTCTGTTCAACATTATTGGAGGCAGCGATCTAACTATGCATGAAATCAATGCCGCTGCCGAAACAATTACTGCAGCCGCTGATCCAGAAGCTAATATCATATTCGGTGCATCTATCGACGACAAGATTGATGGAGAAATTATAATTACTGTAGTTGCTACCGGATTCGATGAATCATATTTTGCTAAAGGAGCTAAAAGCCAAGTTTCACTTAATGAATCAGATTACGATAGTATCGATAAACAAGTTAAAAAGTCTGATATGTCTGAGATCGACATGGATTTAGATAAAGAAGAGCTTGAACATCATTTTGATAAAGAAGAAGATAACGACATGCCAAACATGTGGACTGAGAACGATGAAGTTGAAGAGGCTCCTGTGAATAATTACAATCACCACAATGACGAACAGCGTTCTAATATGGAAGAAGATCTAGAAAAACCTTCATTCTTACGAAGATTGAGAAGAAAAAATTCTCACCAAGACAATAGCGACGAAGAGTAGACGGTATTAATAACAACAACTATCAGTTAATCAATTAACTGATATGAATGTTAATTATTGTGCTTTTTCAATCTGTTAATTGTATTAAATAATACACCAAAAATAATATTGATAAACACCATGGATGGGGGTATATTAATCTTACTAGGCGCTATATATAGAGATATACACTAAAAATATATTAGTCTATAAAGTACTTAAACAAATAATAATCAAAATTTTTGACAAAAGGAGGTGATTAAATGAAATGCTCTCAATGTCACAGCACAGACATAAAGGTAATTGAGTCTAGAGATGTGGCAGACGATCAAGCAATTCGTCGTCGCCGAATGTGCGTTAATTGTAGTCATAGATTTACGACTTACGAAAGAATAGAAAGACCTCAGCTGATAATCATTAAAAAAGATGGCAGTAGAGAATTATTTAATCGTACAAAAATTCTTGGGGGTCTATATAGAGCTTGCGAGAAAACTCCAGTAACGAGTATGCAAATAGAAAAACTCGTAAACGATATCGAACAAGAACTATATTCTTTAGATGAACAAGAAGTTAAATCAGACAAAATAGGAGAGCTGGCGATGAACCATCTTTCTCAAATTAACGAAGTAGCATATGTAAGATTCGCTAGCGTGTATCGTCATTTTAAAGATATATCTAGCTTCGAGAAAGAACTATCCAACATTAGGCAGATGCAAGAGGTCAAAGGATAACACATTTTGACAGCTTTCTAAGCTACCTAAAAAATTAGGTATCCAAGAGAGCTCAGGCAGCGACAAAGTCGCAAAGAACTCTAACAAAAATATATAAAAACAAAATTCAAATCTTGGGAGGTTTGAAGTAAATAACAATTAAGAGAGGTTAAAAAAATGGCATCAACAACAACCATCGGAGTGGGTAGGCTTTTTACCCCTAAAAAAAGTAAGGGTTACGATCAATTAAAGTGGGTTAAACAGGATTCGATAATCAAGAATCCGGTAAGCGATAAGCCGGTATTCGAACAAAAGGATGTAGAGTTTCCTGAAAATTGGTCATTGAATGCGATAAATATTGTTTCACAAAAATATTTTTCTGGTACACCAGGAACAAAAGATCGAGAGAGTTCTCTAAAACATCTTATCGATAGAGTCGTAGACACAATTACTAGACAAGGTCTTCAAGAGGGATATTTCGATAATACTACTGAAGCTGAAGATTTTAGAGAAGAGTTAAAGTATGTTTTGGCAACTCAGAGAGCTGCTTTCAATTCACCAGTTTGGTTTAATATTGGATCTAAAGAGCGCGCACAGCAAGCTAGTGCTTGTTTTATTTTATCTGTTGACGACACAATGCCAGCTATTCTTAACTGGTATGTTGAAGAAGGAATGATCTTCAAAGGTGGTAGCGGATCTGGAGTGAACGTCAGTTCAATTCGATCATCAATGGAAACTCTTGGTAAGAGTGCTGGTACTGCAAGTGGTCCTCTTAGTTTTATGCGAGGAGCAGATGCTTCAGCTGGTGCGATTAAGAGTGGAGGTAAGACTCGAAGAGCTGCTAAGATGGTTATTTTAAATGTAGATCACCCAGATATAGAACAATTTATATGGAGTAAGACTATTGAAGAACGAAAAGCTCGAGATTTACAGACTTTAGGATGGGATATGAGCTTGGACGGAAAAGATTCATTTTCAGTTCAATATCAAAATGCAAATATATCTGTAAGAGTAACTGATGATTTCATGAAAGCCGTAGAATCTGATTCTGATTGGCACTTGAAAGCCGTTACGACAGGAGAAACAGTTAAGACCGTTAAGGCTAGAGATATCTATAGACAATTTGCTGAAGCAGCATGGGAATGTGCTGATCCTGGGATGCAGTTTGATACAACTATTAATAAGTGGCACACAACCCCTAACGCAGGAAGAATTAATGGAAGTAATCCATGTAGTGAATACATGCACTTAGATAATTCTGCCTGTAATTTAGCATCTATTAATTTACTTAAGTATTTAAACGATGACTTTAGTTTTGCGATTGAAGATTTTAGACACACAGTTGATTTAATTTTTACAGCTCAAGAAATTTTAGTTGGATATAGTTCATACCCAACTAAGAGAATCGATCAAAACGCGCGAGCATATCGTGCTTTAGGAATTGGATACGCTAATCTTGGCGCACTTCTTATGGCTCAGGGTATTCCTTATGATAGTGAAGAAGGAAGAGCTCAGGCAGCTGTAATAACCGCACTAATGACTGGTCACGCATATTCTGTAAGTGCTAAATTAGCTAAAAAAGTGGGTCCTTTTGCTGGATACGCAAAAGACAAAGACAATATGCTAAAAGTAATTCGGATGCATAGAGACGCAATTTCAGATATTGATGCTTCTCTAGTCGGCGAAGACTTGCTAGATGCAGCAACGTCATCATGGGATGACGCCGTTAACTTAGGTGAACTATACGGAATAAGAAATTCTCAAGCTAGTTTACTTGCTCCAACTGGAACAATCGGACTTATGATGGATTGTGACACTACGGGAATTGAGCCAGATTTAGGCTTGGTTAAAGTAAAGAAATTAGTAGGTGGTGGAACGATGAGTATAGTTAACCAAACAGTACCAAGAGCATTAACAGCACTTGGATATTCTAAAGATCAAGTTGATGCAATCATAAGATACATCGACACTGAAAAAACAATTTTAGGAGCACCAGAATTTAAGAAAGAACATGAAAATGTATTTGCTTGCTCTATGGGCGACAACCCAATTAGTCATCTAGGACATGTAAAAATGATGGCAGCTGTTCAGCCATTTTTATCTGGCGCAATCAGTAAAACAGTTAATATGCCAGAAACTGCAACAGTGGAAGATATCGAGGAATTACATATTCAATCATGGAAGATGGGACTTAAAGCCGTAGCAATTTATAGAGATAACTGTAAAGTTGCTCAGCCTCTAAGTATGGCTAAAAAAGACGGCGATAAAGCTGATGTAGTAAAAGAATTAGCTACAGAAGTCGCGACAGTTAACTTTAAAGAACGAAAAGAATTACCTAGAGTTAGAACAAGTCGAACTTACAAGTTCCAGGTTTCTGATCTTACGGGGTACTTCACAATCGGTGAATATAGCGACGGTAGTCCTGGAGAACTATTCATCAACGTAAGTAAACAAGGTTCAACCCTATCGGGATTAATGGATTCTCTAGCTATAAGCATTAGTAATGGTTTGCAATTCGGAGTTCCATTAAAGAAGTATGTGAAAGCATTGAAGGGAACTAGCTTTGCGCCAGCTGGAATTACAGATGATCCAGAAATTAGAACTGCAAGTTCAATAACTGACTATATCTTGAGAAGATTAGCTAAAGATTACTTATCTTTTGATGATCAACTTGAATTAGGTATAGTTTCAATCGATGACTTACCGGAAAATCAATTAAGCTTAATAGATGAACCTAAAGAAGTCGAAGAGAGTACTGCATCAGGAACTATTAGCGTGGATCTAAGCGTAGATGCTCTAGAGAAGAATTCAGTGGTTTCAGATATTAATGCGCCACTTTGCTATAACTGCGGCAACCAAACACAAAGATCCGGATCATGCTATGTATGTAGTTCGTGTGGATCAACAACAGGTTGTAGCTAGGAATAATTATCGGATAGAGCTTGACCCATCAAGTTTCTATCCGATAAGCTATAAATAATGAAATTAATAATACTATATCGTCCAAATTCCGAAAATTCATTAGCAATAGAAAATTATTGCGCTACTTTAAAAAAAGAAATTTATGGAATTAATATTGAAATTTTAGATATAGATTCAGTAGATGGAGCAGACAAAGCCAAAATTTATGGAGTAATTTCATACCCTGCATTTGTTGTTACTAGAGATGATGGGCAAGTTCAGAATATATGGGAGGGAGAATCTTATCCAACCAAAGACGAGCTTGAGTCTTATCTGGTAGTCTAGAAGTTATAAGTTAAGTTTGATATAATTCGAATTAGTCCGTTAGAGTAGCTATCAACTACAAATCAAGATTGATACGGATATGGGAAGAAAGATTGTATCAAGTAGAACCCATCGATTTAGTATCGTTAAACTATAAATAAGAGCTTTTTTAGGAAATACCCTAATTAAGAAGTTGGATGGTACCGTCCTTGTAAAAGGATTCCAACACTTAAATTAAGGGTATTTTTTATATCCAAGGAAAAAAATATGAAGTATCAACAAGGACAAAGAAAAAAACCAATAGAATACGAAAAAGATATTCTTAATTATTGGAAAAATCATAAGTTATTCGAAAAATCTGTAGATTTCAGACCCAAGGATAAAACTTTTGTTTTTTATGATGGTCCACCTTTTATCACCGGAAAACCACACCATGGCCACTTGTTAATATCTACATTAAAGGATGCCGTAGCTAGATATTGGACTATGCGGGGATATAGGGTAGAAAGAAAATGGGGTTGGGATTGCCACGGTCTTCCTGCTGAAGTTTTCGTCGAGAAAAAACTTGGAATTAAGAATAAAAAAGAAATTGGAACAAAAATTAGTATTGAAGACTATGTGCGCGAATGTCGTGATGCAATGGTTAAGACTGGTACCGAATGGGAAGATGTTATAGATAGAATTGGTCGCTGGGTAGAATTTGAGGGCGCATATAAGACCATGGATAAAGAGTACATGGAATCAGTATGGTGGGCTTTTAAAGAGCTTTATGACAAAGGACGGATTTACGAAGGTGAAAAGATTCTAGTTTATTGCACTAAGGACGCAACACCGATCAGTAAGTCTGAGGTTGCTATGGAAAATAGTTATCAGATGGATACAGATCCAAGCGTATACGTATTCTTTAAGCTAGAAGGTAGTGACGAATACGTACTTGCATGGACCACAACCCCTTGGACTTTACCTGCAAACGTTGCTATAGCTGTTAATGAAAAACTAAGCTACTCATTAATAGAATACGAAGGAAAGAAATTCTATATCGGAAATGAAGCAATCGAAAGAGTAATGACCGATGAAAAACACAAACTTTTAAACTATACGAAACTTAAAGAAGTAAAAGGTAAAGAATTAGTAGGTAAAAAATATGAACCTCTTTTTCAGAATCATGGCCCCAATGCTCACCGAGTTTTAGCTGCAGATTTTGTTAGTGCAGACGCGGGAACAGGAATTGTACACGAAGCACCTGCTTACGGTGAGGAAGATTATGACTTATGTAAGGCTGAAAATGTTCCATTAGTTTCAATTGTTGACGAAAATGGTCACTACACAGAAGGCCGATGGATAGGTGAGAATATTTGGGATATAAATAAAGAAATCGCGAAAACATTGGTTGCTGAGGGAACTGCTCTAAAAGTTGAATATATTAGACATGAATATCCTCACTGTCACAGATGTGGAACTAAGTTAATGTATCGAGCTCATCCAAGCTGGTTTGTGGATATACAATCACAAAAGAAAGAAATGCTTGAAGCTAACGAGATGACTTCTTGGAACCCTAAACATCTACAAGAAGGTAGATTTAAGAATATTTTAGAAACTGCACCTGACTGGAATATTAGCCGCGATAGATACTGGGCAACACCTCTACCCGTATGGAAAGGTGTCCGAAATGACGGAACCGAAGTAATTAAAATAATTGGATCTTATGAAGAATTGAAAGACTTAACAGGCTTAAGTCTAGACGACTATCATTTACCGAATGTAATGAATATTGAATTCGAATATGACGGAACTATTCTAAAACACATCGGTAAAGTTATAGATTGTTGGTTCGAATCAGGATCTATGCCTTTCGCTCAATTTCATTATCCTTTTGAAAATAAGCAAAAGTTTGAGGATAGTTTCCCAGCAGATTTTATTTGTGAAGCAATTGATCAAACTAGGGGATGGTTCTATAGTTTAACTGCTGTAAATGTTGGTTTATTTAACAAATCACCATTCGTTAATCTAATTTGTACTGGTCATATTAATGCTGCAGACGGCAAAAAGCTCAGTAAAAAACTTGGAAACTACACTGACCCAATGATTTTAATGGATAATTTCTCAGCAGATTCATTTAGATACTTGATGTTAACAAGTCCGTTAACAAATGGAGAAAGCTTCGCTTTAACAGATAGAGAAGTTAGTGATGTGTTGAGAAAACTCAATATGATTTGGAATATGTATGACTTCTTTACTATGTATGCCGATGTTGATAAATGGGATAGTGGTCTAGAAAAAGGAGAATTACCTAAGGATCCTTCAAAAGAACTAGATAACATCTTAGATATATGGGTAGTTAGTAAGTTACATCAATTAAATAAAGATGTAACTGAATCTATGGATAAATACGATATTGCCGGAGCTACAAAACCGCTATTTCAGTTCTTAGATGATGCTAGCAATTGGTATGTAAGAAGAAGTAGAAAGCGCTTTTGGAAAAGCGATAATGACAAGGATAAATCCGACGCATATAAGACCTTGCATTACGTATTAGTTAATTTGTCGATAATTATTGCACCTTTTGCTCCTTTCATGGCAGAAGAGCTTTATATAAAGCTCACAGAAGGTAAATCAGTTCACCTTATTGATTGGCCAGAGCACGGCAGCGTTAATGCTGGCGCAATAACTCTAATGGACGAAGTCAAAGAAATAATTAACGAGGGGTTAAGTATTAGGGCTCAGAACTCAGTTAAAGTAAGACAGCCGCTTAGTTCAGTTAAAATATCTTCTAAATTAAATAATGATAGCCTATTAAAAATTATCCAAGAAGAATTAAATGTTAAAGATGTAATAGAAGATAGTTCTCTGAAAACTAGAGTAGAGATAGATCTTAATTTGAATGATGAATTAATCCAAGAGGGTGTCGCTAGGGAATTGATAAGAAATATTCAGCAAGCCAGGAAAGAAGCTGGATTAATTGTTGATGATAGAATAGTTCTACAAATTCAATCAGATTCCAATCTATTAAAGTCAGTACTTGAAAACGAATATATGAAGAATTTGATAATGGCTGATACCTTAACTCTAGAAATAAGGGATGAATTAAAAGGCGGATTCTCTAAGAACTACAAGGTAAACGACTTTGAGGTTACGATAGCTCTAGAAAAGCTATAAAATGCTAATACTGGCAGTCTTTACAGATTGAAATATTTATGCTATCCTTAAATTCAATATGAAGAAAGCAATAATAAGTTCAGGAAATAAGCAATTTGTCGTCTCAGAAGGTGACATTATTGAAGTCGAATTACTAAAAAATCTAGGAGATGAAGTATCTTTTGAAGCTTTGATGGTAATAGACGGAGATAAAATCGATGTTGGTACTCCTAAAACTGCTACAAAAGTAACAGCAGCAGTTCTAGAAGAATCAAAAAAGACAGACAAAGTCCTTTCTATAAGATACAAAGCTAAAAAACGAGTAAGAAAAGTTAGAGGTCATAGACAACTTAAGACTGTTCTTAAAATAAATAAAATAGCTTAATAGAAAAACTATTTAATATAGGGCCTGTGGATAAAACCAAGGCTCTATTTTTATAGTTGATAAAATATCAACACTATTTTTGATATTATAGTTATCCAAAATAAACCTTACGCTGTTAATAACACTAAAAAATAACCCTAGTTGAAGTATTTACAACATAACATATAAAAAAATTACAGTTTTTTACTAAAATTATTGTATATAAAAATTGCTCAAAAAAGTATTGTCATATGTCTTATGTATATTCATAATGGTGTATAGGTAATAAGTAATAAATAGTGGTTTATACTTAGAGCCCAAAAATCATACAAAAACGTTAAAAATTATAAAAATGGAGCTTTCGTTAAAAGTGTGAGGGAAAGCCCCAAAACAAAAAAATATTTTGCGGGCAACAGCCCTACAAATAAAAGTTTTAATATATACCGCTCTAAAAAAGCGGTATATTTTTATATAAAAGATTGTTACGTAAAAAATTAAGAATATAGGCCATATCTTATTTGAAAATTAAACTATAAATAAAAGTTAAATCCATAACAGTATATTAGTTGTATTATATGGCTAGTCAAATAAGGTTATTTATATTAAGTTGAATTTTATATATACTCATAGGAGGCAAATGAATAAGCATATCATCACAGTCGTAAATCAAAAGGGAGGTGTTGGAAAAACAACCTCAACTATTAATGTTGCAGCTTATCTTGCTGCTAATAATCAAAAAGTATTAATTATCGATTTAGACCCTCAGGGTAATGCTACTAGTGGTCTTGGTTCTTTGAAAGGTAGCTCAACAATTTACGACGTACTAATTGGAGGGTCCAAGATAGATAATGTTATAGCTGAATCAAATATCAAAAATTTAGATATGATATCAGCTGATTCTTCTTTATCGGCATTTGAGACTGAAAGCGTAGGATTGAGTGAAAGAGAATATATATTAAAAAATCAGCTTGAAAATTTATCCTATGATTACATATTAATAGATTGCCCTCCAAGTTTAGGAGTTTTAACAATAAATGCTTTGACTGCAGCAGATCAGGTTTTGATTCCTGTTCAGGCTGAATATTATGCAATGGAAGGATTAAGTCAGTTGCTACATACTATTCAAGCAGTTCAAGAACGTACTAACTCAGAATTAACTATATTAGGACTATTTTTAACCATGTATGACAAAAGAACATCTTTGAGTCAGCAAGTAAAAAAAGAAATTGAGAATTATTTTGGTGAACTAGTTTTTAAAACTCAGATCCCAAGAAATATTCGTTTAGCTGAAGCGCCTAGTCATGGTAAAACTATTTTTGAGTACGATTCATGGAGTAAGGGAGCTAAGATGTATAAATCTTTAGGTAAAGAGATTCTAGGCAGAACAAATTCTTAATTAATTCTTTTTAATATTCTATTTAAATCTTCATCATTTTTATAAGCAATTTCTAATTTACCACCTTTAGCCATTCTTCGTAGGCTAACTTTAGTATTCAAGACTTTAGATAGTGTTTTTGTCTCTGTAGTTTCTTTCTGTTGAGTTCTGTCGGATGCTTGCTTTGAATCTTTTATTCCAGATTTTAGGCTAGTAACAAATTGTTCTGCTTGTCTAACATTCCATTTCTTTTTAATAATTTCATTAAGTAGGAAATCTTGCATTTTAGGATCGCTATTAAGTGAAAGAATTTGTCTTGCATGACCTTCAACTATTAATCTTTTCATTAGCGCTTCTTTAGCACTATCTGGTAAATCTATTAATCTATTAAGGTTATTTACGGTTGAAATAGCTTTACCCATTCTCTTAGAGATATCGCTTAAACTAAAGTTAAACTGTTGTCTTAATCTTTCTATGCTTAATGCTTGTTCCATAGGATTTAGATTCTCTCTTTGTATATTCTCTATTAGAGCTATTTCTAATTGCTCTAATTCTTGACGCTTCTTAACTACTGCAGGAATAGTTTTGATTCCAGCGATTTTAGATGCACGATATCTTCTTTCTCCTGCAACTATTGTATAGTTGCCGTCATCAAGAGGAGTCACTAATATGGGTTGAATTACGCCATATTGTTTAATAGAAGAAGCTAATTCTTCTAGAGCTTTTTGATCAAATACGGTTCTAGGCTGGTGTTTATTAGGAGATAATTTAGATAATTCAATATTTAATATCTTTTCATTAGGTGAAAGGAGGCTTTCTTTATTGAAATTACTAGGAAGTAGGGCTTCAAAGCCTCTACCTAAACCTTTTTTATTTTGATCACTCATTAATTAATAATATACCTAAATTTTATATTCAGCGAAAGTTAAAAAATCTCAACCTTGGATCCTGGCCAGAATCTTATAGCTAATTTACCTATAATTTGATTAGTGTTTATGGGTCCGAATGCTCTAGAGTCTAATGAAACTGATCTGTTGTCTCCGGAAACAAATAACTGATTCTTGCCTAAACTCACATCTAGATTCCCAGTGGTATAAGGAATTTGATTATTTTTATCGTAACCAAGAGTTTTATCTGGATCAAAACCATTAGGATTAGATTTATTTATAACCAAATAGTGTCCAGAAACAATTTCTACTCTATCTCCAGGTAACCCTATGACTCTTTTTATTAGCGCTTTAGTACCTGGTTGTCCGTAGGGAGCTAATTTATCTTCATTAAAGACAATAATATCTCCTCTTTTTGGAATATAATCATTACCTGTTATTCTTGCCCAAGTTCTTGGAACCTTCCAGATAACTAAGAGGTCATTATTTTGTAGAGTTGACTCCATACTTGGTCCATCAACTTGATAAGATCTAAAGACAAAAGAAACAAGTAACAGAACAGAAATAACTGATATCAAGACAACATTTAATAAAGATAGACTCTCTTTCTTGGTCATGTTAAAACTATAGCATAACTAGATTAATTAGCAGAAGCATATTGTTTTATATACTATTTATGCTTATAATATATCTAAACTAACGAAATAAAAAGTGAGATGGAAAATAATAAAAGAGGGTTAGTTGATAGTTCGAGGACGTCTAATAACGATCCCCATTCTATTAACAGAAAAATATATAAAATCGAAAGAGCTAACTACTCTAGATTTAGAATTGCTTCAGAATTAAAGAATGTTAAAACAGTTGTTGAACAAAAAATAGAGACAGCACCCAAAGAATTAAAAGATAAATTACTAGAGGTGGAAGAAATAATCGGTAATGTTGAACTACCTGGTGCTGGTAGTCTAAAAAAATACACTCTGAAGATCAAGAAGCCCATAAAAGAGCTTATAGGTTCAATTGCGTTCAAGATAACCGGATCTTTAATAGCTACATCTCTTATCTTTGGAGGATATATATTTGCTCTTAGCTACAATAATCTTAATAAGGTCTTAAGAGGTGGTGCTAAAAGTGCCGTAGCGCTCCAGCGTAATGTAGACCCGAGCCTACTTAGAACAGAAGGAAATGGAAGAGTAAACGTGTTATTGATGGGTAGAGGAGGCGGAAATCATGATGGCCCCGATCTAACTGACACAATAATGATAGCCAGTATTGACCCAGTCGCTAATAGTATTACGCTTCTTAGTATACCTAGAGATTTATGGGTAAGTGTTCCTGGACATGGATCTATGAAAATTAATGCGGTATGGGAAAATGGAGAGTTTGCAGCTGAAGGTAGAATAGCTCCAGGAAGTACTGATCCGAAAGTGATCGAATCAGGATATAAATTAATCGATCAGACCATACAAGATATTACTGGGCTAAATATAGATTACAATGCTCTTGTGGACTTCCAGGCATTTAAAGATGCCGTTGACTCCATCGGAGGGGTAACAATTAATGTTCCAACTAATCTGTATGATCCAAATATGGCTTGGGAAAATCACAATAATCCACTCTTAGCATCAGCTGGAATTCAGCATTTCAATGGAGATCAGGCGTTAAGATATTCAAGATCTAGAGAAACATCAAGTGATTTCGCTAGAGGACAGAGGCAAAGAGATTTAATGGTAGCAATTAAGCAGAAAGCTCAAAACATGGACACTCTATCTAATCCAGTTAAAATTTCAGAATTATTTAATAGTTTTGGAAATAATGTAGCTACCGATATGGGGCTTAGTGATGCAGAAAAATTATTTTCTATTATTAAGAAAATAGACATAGCTAACATTAATAGTGTTGGGCTAACAGATAAGACTAGTCGTCTAATTACTACTGGACCTATGAACGGCCAATCAATAGATCTTCCATTGGCTGGTTTATATAACTATGGCAATATAAAAACGTTTATAAGAACATTATTACCTGATCCATATATCAAAAAGGAGAACGCTAGAATATTAGTAATGAATGGGACTAATGATCCTAGTATTCTAAATAGCACAGTAGAAACTTTGAAAGCTTACGGATATAACGTAGTTGGAACAGGTAACACAAAAAATAATAATTATGCTGCCACAAGTATAGTGGATTTAAGTAACTCAGCAGCTCCTTACTCGTCGCACTACTTAGAGAATAGATTGAACGCTACCATACTTAAAAACCTTCCTGAAAATATAGATACAGCGACAACTAATGCGAATTTTGTTATTATATTAGGTAACAATGAGACAATTTCTAGTCAAAATTAGACCGATAGAAGGATTCGCTAAAGTTGCACAAACTTTTCTGACGATTCTTATTCCTGTTGGAGTATTGTTTCTAATCAAACTTGGTTTTTATCAATTAGCATTTAGTTTAGTATTACTGAGTAAATGGAGAATGGTTTCCGTAAAGCCAAGATTCTGGGCTGCAAATATTAGAGCCAATTCAATAGATATTATAGTTGGTCTTTCAATTGTTAGTTTCATGCTCAGAACCTCTAATATTCAGGTACAGATATTCTGGGTGGTGGTCTATGCTTTATGGATGATTTATCTAAAACCAGGTTCTACCTTAAGACTAATATCTGTTCAGGCATTCATAGGTATGATTCTAGGATTAACGGCAGTATATTTATCTTGGGGAGGGGCATCATTGTTCATTCTGACAATCGTTACTGGTCTAATATGTTTTGTTAGTGCAAGACACTTTTTTGATGCATTTGATGAGCCATATTCAAGACTTCTATCATATACATGGGGATATTTCGGTGCCGCAATGGCTTGGTTGCTGGCCCACTTATTAATTTATTATGGATTCCTTGCAATGCCTGCGCTTCTTCTTGGATCTCTAGGATACGGAATCGGTACACTGTACTATCTAGACCACCATAGTAAAGTAACAAAGATCATTAAACAACAAATTGTATTCATAATGATTGCTTTAGTAATTTTAGTTATCTCTTTTTCTAAATGGGGCGATAGATTTATATAAAATCTAAATTGTATTATAGAATAAAAGAATCCAACAATAGTTGAAAAGAAAATAATAAAAAAAATGTGTTCAATGAGTCAAAAGAGCTATTTTGACAGTGAGTAAGTACTAATAAGACCAGTTCTATTTATCAATTTATAATTATTCAGAGTAGCTAAGTAATTAATAGAATCAGAAGTTTCGTCTAAAAATTCGAGTATTATATACAACGGTTTTTTTCTAAAATCCTTTATTTCATCAAACATTCTTCTGTAATAATATATTCCATCTTCACGAGCGAATATAGCCTTACTGGGTTCATGCTTCGCTTCATTGTTTATAGCTATATTAGAAGGCACGTAGGGTAAATTTGCTACTATAACGTCATAGTTTTGAGAGGCTTTACTTAGAAGGTCTGATTTAATTAAATTAACACTAGTTGAGTGAATTACAACGTTTTTTTTAGCAACTCTTAGTGTTTTAGGGAATAGGTCTACTAGGTCCATGCTAATATCGGGGTGCTCTAACTTAAGCGTTATACCTATCACGCCGCTTCCTGTTCCTAAGTCGCAAACTTTGCATTTTTGGCTTAACTTATTATTTCTTATTAATTCATCAAATTGAACAATTATTTCTTCTGTCTCAGGTCTTGGAGTTAGAACATTCTTATTAATGTAGAAATTTCGTCCATAGAATTCCTTGTTACTCAAAAGTTGAGCAACTGGTTTATACTTTGATCTTTTATTTATTAATTTTTTGAATTTGAATTTATCTATTTGTGATAAATTTTCTTCGGAGTGAGCTAGTATGTAGGATCGACCTTTATTGATGGTTTTTTCGAGCAGAATAATAGAATCTAGGTGTGCTGATTTAATCCCTAATTCCTTAAATTTGTTCTCCGCATAACGAAGAGCCTCAGAATAGGAATTCATTATCTTGTTTCGTTGTTAATTAAAGCGTGTTCGGTTTCTTGAAGTTTTTCAATTAGATCTTCTATATTGCCACTTAGTGCAGCAGGTATATTAGATCTTGAATATCCAATTCTATGGTCAGTAATTCGATCTTGAGGGAAATTATATGTTCTGATTTTTTCGCTACGATCTCCAGATCCTATTAATTTAAGTCTTTCGTCACTTAATTTTTTATTTTCTTCTTCAATCTTAAGAGCAAGAATTCTTGCCTTAAGTACACCCATAGCTTTTATTTTGTTTTTGATTTGAGATTTTTCATCTTGGTTTGAAACAACTATTCCAGTAGGGATGTGAGTGATTCTTACTGCTGAATCTGTAGTGTTAACACTTTGACCTCCATGACCGCCAGCTCTGAATACGTCTATTCTTAGATCTGCGGGATTTATTTCAACATCTGAGTCTTCAGCTTCAGGTAGTACCGCAACAGTAACGGTAGATGTGTGAATTCTTCCTTGGCTTTCTGTAACGGGAACTCTCTGCACTCTATGAACGCCAGCTTCAAACTTCAAGTATTTATAAGCATCAATACCATTAATTTCGAATATAATTTCTTTAAATCCTCCAACCTCATTAGGGTTTTCGCTAATTAGTTCATATTTATAGTTGTTGATTTCAGCCCACCTTGAATACATTCTGTATAATTCTGCAGCGAATAAGCTAGCTTCATCTCCTCCTGCCGCAGCACGAATTTCGATGATTACATTTTTTTCGTTATTTGGATCTTGTGGAATCAGTAAATTCTTTAATTCTTCTTCGTTTTTATGTATTTTGGTTTCAAGACTTGAAACTTCTTCACTGGCCATAGTCTTCATCTCTTCATCGTCTGAGTTAAGTAGTTCTTTTGTTTCTAGAAGGGATTTTCTGTCTGAAATTAAATGCTCATATAAATCAATAACAGTTTCTATGAACTGTTTTCGTCTAGCTAATTTAGGGTATTCTTTACTGCTATATATATTCGAATCTTGAAGTTGTGTTTCAATCTCCGCAAGTTCGAGTCTGAGTAGATTTATTTTATTTTCCATAGTAATACCTATTAATAATAAAAGAATAGCTTATATTAAGCTATTCTTATTGTTTTAAACTCCAGTTAATTAGTTTTAGCGGGCTTTTTTGCTTTAGCGGCGGGCTTAGTTTTAGCGGTTTTTTCAACCTTCATTGCTCTGGCTGCTGCACCTGCGGCTGCTCTTGCTTTAAACTTATCTACTCGTCCTTCAATGTCCATAATTCTTTCTTCACCAGTATAGAATGGGTGAGAAGAGCTACTGATATGAACTTTTACTAAAGGATATTCAACACCTTCAATTTTAATAGTTTCTTCAGAGGCTACGGTAGATTTAGTTAAATAGACCTGGCTGTTATTAAGGTCTTGAAAAGCTACTAATCTGTAGTTGTTTGGATGTAAATCTTTTTTCATAACTTAGAACGTTAGTATATAACACCTTGAGAGCACGGTCAATAAGAAAATTGATTATTTAAAGATAAGATGATAGAATATTCCTATTACAAATTAATCAGGCTGGAATTTTTTCCTCTTCTTACATTAATCTAAAAGTAGTATAAGAAGCATCCAGTCGAAGAGAAAGGAATTTTAATATGGCTACTACAGAAGTAGACTTAAAGAAATTATTAGAATCTGGTGCTCATTTTGGTCACAAAACATCAAGATGGCATCCTAAAATGGCTTCATTTATTCATTCAAAGAAGAATGGAATCCACATTATTGATTTAACAAAAACTGCTCAGGCTATTGAAGAGGCAGCTGAATTTTTAACTCAGACTGCAGCTGCTGGAAAGCAAATACTTTTGGTAGGTACTAAAAGGCAGAGTCAGGCTATAGTAAAGAAATTAGCTGAAGAAACTAAAATGCCTTATGTAACAGAGCGTTGGATGGGTGGAGTACTTACAAACTGGAACACTATCGGTGAAAGAGTTAAGCATCTTAAGGATCTTGAAGCTAGGATGGCTAACGGTGAGCTTGCAAACAAATATAACAAGCTTGAAGTGCAAAGGTTCCAAGAGGAAATTGACCATATGAATACATTCTATGGTGGAATAAAGGAAATGAATTCAAGACCTGGTGCAATAGTTATTTTTGATATAGTAAATGATAATTTAGCTGTTAAAGAAGCTACTAAACTAAAGATTCCTGTTGTGGGAGTTTGTGATTCAAATGCTAATCCTACACTTGTTAAATATCCTATTCCAGCAAACGATGACGCCATTAAGGCGATACAATTAATTGCTGATTATATAAAAGTAGCAATCGATTTAGGTAAAAGTAAAATTAAGAAACAATAAGGGGCAACATGGCATTAGACATTAAAGACATTAAAAGACTAAAAGAATTAACTGGCGTAGGATTAACCGACGCAAAGAGCGCCCTAGAGGATGCTAAAGGTGATTTTGATAAGGCTCTAGAGGCTATGCGAAAAAAAGGAATGACCAAAGCTGAAAAAAGAGGCGAAAGAGAAACTAGACAAGGTGTAATAGGTACATATAATCACGATAATAGAATCGGTGTAATTGTTGAAGTTAACTGCGAAACTGATTTCGTAGCTCGAAATGAAATTTTTACAGATCTAGTTAAAGATTTAGCAATGCATGTTGCGGCTACAAACCCAGAATATTTAGACGAAACTAGCATACCTGAAGATGTTAGAGCTAAAGTTAAGAAAGAATTAGAAGATAAAGCAAAAGAAGAAGGAAAGCCAGAAGCTATGATTGCTAAAATTGTAGATGGGCAAGTACAAAAATATTTTGCTGAAAAATGTTTACTTAACCAACCGTTCGTAAAGAACCCAGATATAACTGTCGGTGATTTCGTGAAAGAACATAACGCACGATTAGGTGAAAACATTGTATTAAGAAGATTCTCTAGAATGGCATTAGGCGAACTTTAGAAAAGTGCTATATTTTATAGTATGGATACAAACTCAATAATTAAAGAAGCAGTAACTAAATTTAACGAAATAGCGGATAAGTTTAGTGACGAAATAAAATCAATTAGAACAGGTAGAGCTAATTCTTCTATGCTAGACGGCATTACGGCCGAAGTATACGGAGCTAAGATGCCCCTAATTCAAGTGGCTACAATTAGTGTTATAGACGCTACCTTGATTCAGTTAACTCCATTCGATCATAATAATATCGAGGCTATTAGTAATTCGATTAGGAATAATCAATCATTATCGCTAAATCCAACTGACGACGGAAGGGTGATTAGAATTCCTATCCCGTCTCTTACTGAAGAGAGAAGAAAAGAACTAGTTAAACAACTTAGCTCTAAACAGGAAGAATTTACTGTTAGAGGTAGAAGTGCAAGACATGAATCGATTAATAAGATTTCACAACTGAAGAAAGATAAAATGATCGGCGAAGACGACGCTTCTAGATCCGAAAAATTAATTGATGAGGAAATGAATAAGTTTAAGACTAAACTAGACATTCAAGTAAAAGAAAAAGAAAAAGAAATACTAACAATCTAACTCTGTTTCAAGAATTCTTGTTATAATACTTATAGTTATAAATCGGAGGGATACTTAAGTTACTGCTATGGCAATATTAATCTTTATTTTCTGTTTGCTTTCTGTATGTGGAATTATTGCGGCCCATGAATATGGACATTTAATTGCTGCTATTAGAAATGGTGTAGAAGTAGAAGAATACAGTATTTTCTTTGGACCCTCTATCTACAAGAGAAAGACTAAAGCAGGATGGATATTTAAAATTGGAATTTTTCCACTTGGTGGATATGTAAAATTAAAAGGTGAACATGATTCAGATACTCAGGAAGGTGGATATGGAAAAGCCAGTCTCTGGGTAAAAGTTAAGATATTGTTAGCGGGTGTACTAATTAATTTCGTAATGGGCATAGTACTGCTCTTTATTTCTGCTCTAATTGGAATGCCGCATTCTTTCCAGAATCAATTTACGGTTAAAAATGATGAAAAGGTAATTCATACTTCATTCGCCAATGTAGCTATTAGTAATGTCATGAAAAATTCACCAGCTAGTCAAGCTGGACTTAAGTCTGGTGATTCAATTTTGGCTCTCGGTATAGACAGGGGACATCTTACAAAGATTATTGAAGTAGTGCAGTTGCAGAATCTAACAAAACAATTAGCGGGAGATTCCGTACTTGTTAGCTATTCTAGATCCGGTAAAACTAATGAGGTTAATGTTCAGCTAAATAGCGCAAAGACTGTTCAGGATAGCAAAAACACCTCAAGCCCTAAAGGCTATTTAGGAGTTGAGCTTAGCGATCAAAGCGGACTAAATACTTATTACAGATACACATATTCTGCACCGATTGTTGCCTTAATGATAACTAAGCAAGCTAGCGTTTTAACTTATCAGGGACTTTGGAATATAGTAAAAGGCGGTGTGGGCATCCTAAGTGGTAATGTGACACATAATAAAATCGCAACATCAAACGCCGAGACATCCGCTTCGCAACTTCACGGAATAGTTCTCATAGTTTATTTACTAAATAAGCTGAGCCATGATGGAATTAGATACTGTATTTATATTCTTGCAATAATTTCATTAACTCTAGCTCTTATAAATGTACTTCCAATAATACCTTTGGATGGAGGAAGACTGTTCCTGTTATTGGTTACCAGAGGAATTAAGAGACCTTTGACTAAAAAATCTGAAGAAAAAGTGAATACTTTCGGATTCTTATTCATACTTGCCTTAGTATTTATTACGGTTTATTTAGATTTGAAATGGATAGGCTGGTTCTAGGGTGAAAATTTTTGAATTGGATAAAGAAAATCTTGTACCTTGGAATGGATTTATAGGAGTATTTGTAGTTCTAGCGTCTTTCTTCGTAGTTCAGATATTAGCTGCTCTAGCTATAATAATAATTCCTTTGATCGAAGGAAAAACTTATAAGCAAGCTATTGATTGGTTGAGTAGTACGTCATTTCATCAATTCATATATGTATTTCTGGCTGAGTTCTTAACAGTGGCAGTCTTAATTGGATTTGCTAAGTTATATAACGCAAAACTTAATCTAGTAGGTTTAAGAAAATTTAAATTTACAGATTTATTATATGGAACTCTGGCTTATATAATTTATTTCGCAGTTTTTCTCGTTACAGTAGTAATAGTTAGATTAATTTATCCGGCACTTAATGTGTCTCAAAAACAAAATGTTGGTTTTTCTTCTTCAGCAGGAACTTTAGCTATGACATTAGCTTTTATAAGCTTAGTCATCCTGCCCCCAATTGCGGAAGAGATAATGGTAAGAGGATTTCTATATGGATCATTCAAGAAATTTTCACCAAAAATAATCGCGGCATTACTTGCTAGTTTATTTTTTGGGGCCGCTCATTTACCTGAAGGCGTGGGCGGATTACTGTGGATAGGATTTATAGATACATTTATTCTATCGATGACATTAATATATTTTAGGGAAAAAACCGGAGGATTATATGCTGGAATGTTTGCTCATGGTTTAAAGAATTTTGTAGCATTCTTATCTCTCTATGTTTTTGCATCCACAACAGTTTTTATTAAGTAATCGTATGATATAATTCAGTTTAAGAATTGGAGTATTAAATTGAGATTAACTAAATTAGTTACTAGAACATCAAAGATGGTTCCTTCAGAAGAGGAATCTAAGAATGCTCAATTATTAATTAGGGCAGGCTATGTTCACAAAGAAATGTCTGGAGTGTACAGCTATCTTCCTTTAGGAAAGATAGTACTAGATAATATTGCCAATATTGTTCGTGAAGAAATTAATAAAACTGGAGCTTTTGAAGTCCAAATGAGCAGTCTTCAATCCCGTGAACTATGGGAAAAGACTGGAAGATGGGACGATAAGTTGGTAGACAATTGGTTTAAGACCAAGCTAGCTAATGGACAAGAACTTGGATTAGGATTGACTCATGAAGAACCGGTAATTAATTCTTTATTACCATTTGTAAGTTCATATAAAGATTTACCTTTTGCCGTTTATCAGGTGCAAACTAAATTCAGAAATGAAATAAGAGCCAAGAGTGGGTTGATGCGATCTCGAGAACTACTTATGAAAGATCAATACTCTTTCTCTAAAAGCGAAGATGACCACAAAAAATATTATGAAGAAATGGCTGACGTTTATTTAAAGATTTATTCTAGATTTGGAGTAGGAGATATTACGTATAGAACTTATGCCGATGGTGGAATATTTTCAGAATTCAGTGACGAATTCCAGACACTGAGTGAAGTAGGTGAAGATACTATCTATGTGGATGAAGAGAAGAGAATTGCCATCAACAAAGAAGTATATAAGGATGATGTTTTGAAAAAACTAGGATTAGATAAATCTAAATTAGTAGAAAGAAAAGCAGTTGAAGTTGGTAATATATTCTCTTTAGGAACTAAGTACACTAAAGAATTAGGTCTGGACTACATAGATGAAAATGGAAAAAAACAAGATATAGTTATGGGTTGCTATGGAATTGGGGTCAGTAGAATGATGGGACTTTTAGCAGAACATTTTTCAGACGAAAAAGGTTTGTCATGGCCAAAAGAAGTAGCTCCAGCAATCGTCTACTTAATTAATATTGGTAATGATTCTGAAGTTGTAAAAGCTGCTGATGAAGCATATGACGAATTAACCGCTAAGGGTATTAAAGTTATATATGACGATAGAGACCTAAGACCTGGAGAAAAATTTGCTGATGCTGATCTACTAGGTATTCCATATAGGGTTGTTGTGAGTGAGAAGAATCTTGCAGAGAAGAAATATGAACTAAAAGCTAGAAATGAAGATAGTTTACATATTTTATCTATGCAAGAACTACTTAAATATATTGCGTAGCAATACAATTTGATGTAGTGTTTAATATAGTCTAATAAATAACGAGGAAGTTACAGATGAGAAAAGTATTTCATTTAACTAGTGAAGGTGTTGGGGAGTTAGAAAAAGAATTAGTGTTGCTAATTGCCAAAAAGCCTAAAATTGCTGAAGCTATCAAAGCTGCTCGTGAATTAGGTGATCTTAAAGAAAACTCAGAATACCAAACCGCAAGAGTAGAACAAGAACAGAATGAAAATCGAATCAGTGAAGTAGAAAATATATTGAAGAATGTAGAATTGATTAAGAAACCTAAAGGAGACAATAAAGTTCAACTAGGAACTAACGTTAAATTGAAAAATGGTAACGTTAAAAAAGAATTCAAAATAGTAGGAACTGTAGAAGCAGATCCTTTAAATGGTAAGATATCTGACGAATCTCCAATCGGGGCAGCTCTTATCGGGAAGAAAGTCGGAGATTTAGTTGAAATTAAAACTGCAGTAGATATTCAAACTTATAAAGTAGAAGCAATATCTTAAATTTATGACAGATTTTACTGATGAGTATTTTCAAAAAAAATTAAAACCAAATCAATATAAAATTCTAAGAGAAGCAGATACAGAACCACCATTCTCGGGTGAATTTGATGATTTCTGGAAAACCGGAGAATATAAATGTGCTGGATGTGGAAGTATTTTGTTCTCAAGTAAAAGTAAATATGAAGCTGGTTGCGGCTGGCCTAGTTTCTGGGAAGCCACAGATAACTCGAAGATAAAATTAATAGATGATACTTCACTTGGTATGACTAGAACTGAAGTTAAATGTGGAGTTTGTGATAGTCACTTAGGTCACGTATTTGATGACGGACCAAGTGAGCATGGCGGCAAAAGATATTGCATTAATTCACTATCTTTAGATTTTGATAAAAGCTAGAGATTGACCCAATCTGTTTCGTGATATTAATTTACCTAAGAAGCTAACTTTTTGAGGAGAAAAATTAAGTTACGTTCTTTATTGATTAAACTATAAATTATTATTTTCTAATATTTATACTTTACTTTGTATATTAATGTCATTATTATATTAAGACTGTATAAAGAATAGTATTTATTAAAAAGAGGGAGTATATATGAAACTACAAATAGTTATTGGAAGCACAAGAGAAGGAAGAAAATCTTTACAATTCTCAAAATGGATTGAGTCATCAGCTCGTGATTTAGAGGATGTTGAAGTGGAGATGGTAGATTTAGTTGATTTTGATCTTCCACTTTTTAACGAAGCCGTATCGCCGAGATACAATCCAGATCGTAAGGTAGAAGGTGATGTTAAGAAGTTTCTCGATAAATTAGCAGAGGCTGATGGTTATGTTTTTGTAACACCTGAATATAACCACTCATTATCGGGTGTTCTCAAAAATGCACTAGACTACACAGCATATGAACTAAACCGTAAGCCCGCAGCAGTAGCAACTCATGGGAGTGTTGGTGGTGCTCGAGCCGCAGAACATCTAAAGATGATTTTATCAGAATGTCAGGCTGTTATAGTGCCAATCAACCTACACTTTAACCACTTCATAGCTGGAAATATTGACGAGGAAGGTAATTTGATAAAGGAACTTAAGGAACTGCAGTACGGTCCACACACCACTGTGAATACAATGCTAAATGATCTAGTTTGGTATGCTAAAGCTTTAAAAGCAGCTAAATAGAAACCTATCTTTACTCTTTTAAAATAACCCTTATTATGCTAATGTATATTCATATATTTGTTTAATAAAAAATAAAAAAATGTTAGAAACTTTCAATACTTTAAATAAAGAAAAGTTCCAATTAGGTGATACCAATATGGATAAATTCATGAGTACTAAAATTTAATGAAAAATGAAGCTTATTTAGCGGGCGGATGTTTTTGGTGTCTAGACGCTGCGTTTAGAATGGTTAGAGGTGTTGATCTAGTGGAGAGTGGTTATGCTGGAGGTAATAATGAAAATCCAAGTTATGAGGAAGTTGGGACTGGAAACACAGGACATGCCGAAACAATCAGAATTGTTTTTGATAACCAGTATATTAGCTATAAAGAAATTCTAGAGATATTTTTCGCGTTGCATGATCCTACGACACTAAATAAACAGGGCAATGATGTCGGTACTCAGTATAGATCAGCTATTTTTTACCTAGATGAAGACCAGAAAAAAATAGCCGAAGACATTTTAATAGAAGTTTCAAAGATTTGGGAAGATAAAGTGGTTACCGAGTTAGTAAAATTAGATAAATTTTATAGAGCTGAAGAATATCATCAGGACTACTTCAATAAAAATCCTGAATCAGGATACTGCCAAATTATAATTAATCCTAAATTAAAAAAATTCAAAGATTCCTATTCTAAATACTTAAAAAATTGAATAAATAACAGTTAAAAAGTATACTTATTCTGACATGGCAACATTAAAAGAATTACGTAATGAGCGCATAAGAAAACTAGACGAACTATTTAAATTAGGAATTGAACCATTCCCAGCAAATTCAAATCGTTCTAATAAGCTTTCTGATATAGTTGAAGATTTTTCAAAACTTGAAGGTAAAGATGTAGATGTTGCAGGTAGAATTAAAAATATTAGAAAATTTGGAAAAATTGCTTTTTTCGTAATCGAGGATCAAAATGCTCAGATTCAATTATTTTTAGGAGCAGATAAAGTAGCTGAACCGGACGGTAAAGATAAAAGTCAGCTATCATTCAGCCATATCCCATTACTAGACAGTGGAGATTTTATTGAAGCTTGTGGCAAGGTTATCAAAACTAAGACTGGTGAAATATCCGTGGAAGTAAGTAGCTATAGAATACTCACGAAATCACTTAGAGCTCTTCCTACTAAACAAGACGGTTTCTCAAATAAAGAGGAAAGACTAAGACGAAGATATGTGGATATGAACGTGAATAATGATGTTAGGGAAAGATTTATTAGGAGAAGTAAATTCTGGAAGGCTACGAGAGACTATTTGAATGATAATGGATTTATAGAGATAAACACACCAGTACTTGAGCATACAACCGGCGGAGCAGATGCAAAGCCTTTTGTGACACATATGGACGCACTAGATACCGAATTCTTTCTTAGAATAAGTCAGGAATTACCCCTCAAGAGATTAATTGGAGCTGGTTTTGAAAAGGTTTATGATATTGGACCTAGATTTAGAAACGAAAATTATTCTGATGAACATCTTCCAGAGCATGTTGCTATGGAGAGTTATTCAGCATACCAAGACTACAATGAAGGAATTAATTTTTATGAAGGATTGATGAAGTATGTTGCTAAAGAAACTTGGGGAACTTTAAGATTTAAAGTAGGTGAATTTGAAATAGATTTAGAACAAGAGTGGCCAAGGGTAGAATATGCACAAATAATGAAAGACAATTTTGGAGTAGATGTATTCGATCCTAAGCTAGACGAACTGAAACAGATACTCAAGGATAATAAAGTAGAATTAGACGGCCCTATTAACCTTAACAGAGCTCTAGACAGCGTTTGGAAAATTATTAGAAGAAGAAGTCCTGGACCTTTCTGGTTAATTTTTGAACCAGTTGAAATATCGCCTTTAGCTAAACAAGATCCAAATAATCCTAAAGTATCTCAAAGATTCCATCCAATTATTGGAGGAACCGAAATGGGTAACGGATATTCTGAGCTAAATAACCCCCTCGAGCAACTTAAAAGATTTTCTGAACAGCAAGATATGAGAGACAAGGGAGATGACGAAGCTCAAATGTTAGATATAGATTTTGTTGAAATGCTTGAATATGGAATGCCTCCTACATGCGGTTGGGGATATTCAGAGAGATTCTTCTGGAGTTTGGAAGGTGTAACTGCCCGTGAGGGAGTTCCATTTCCTCATTTGAGAAGAGAAACAGATGAAGTTACCAAAACTGTTTATCCAGAACTGTTTAAATAAATGCATATAGTAACAGATGAAATATTTGAAGATTTAATAAATCAATCTATAGGTAGTTTACCTAAAAGCCATCTCAAGTATCTTGAAAATGTGGCAATACTTAAACAAGATCTACCAACATTAGAACAAAGAGAAAAAAATAGTCTTAGGGATGATCAAACCCTATTAGGATTATATGAAGGGGTGCCTCTAAGTCATAGGCAAGGAGGCACTAAGATTCTTCCTGATAAAATCACTTTATTTAAAATTCCGCTAGAATCAATAAGTTCTAATGAGGAAGAACTAAAAAACAATATAAGACACACAATCTGGCATGAAATTGCACATTATTTTGGACTAAATCACGAACAGATAAAAGCTTTAGAGTAATCTGGTAAAATATATATAGTGAAAACAATAATATTTGATTTTGACGGGACTTTAGCTGATTCATTCGACATAATAGTCGGAATTATCGGTAAAATAGCTATAGGCGGAAAAGTGCTTGGCGGTAAACAGCTAGACGATATAAGAGAGCATACTATTATAGAAGCTGCTAAAATCTTAGAAATTAGTAAATTGAAATTACCTTTTCTTGTTGCGCTTGGACGAAGGGAAATGAGTAAAAAAATTAATCAACTAGAAATCCACGAAGGACTAGAAGACCTAATAAAGGATCTACATAGTAAAAAAATTAATCTGATGGTGCTTAGTTCTAATAGCAAAAAGAATATAGATTTTGTTCTAAAAAAATATTCAATTTTAAATTACTTCAGTAAGATATATGGTAACGTTGGACTGCTTTCTAAATCGAGATCAATTTCCAAAGTACTTAAAAGTAATAAAATTAATAAAGAAGATGTAATATATGTAGGCGACGAGGCTAGGGATGCGATTGCTGCGAAATCCTTAGGAATAAATTTTATTGGAGTTGGATGGGGATTTAATAGTACAAAATTACTCCTTAAGTACGATAACTATGCAATAGTGCAAGACCCTAAAGAACTTAAAACAAAATTAATAGATTGGACTAAAGAAGATGCGACGACAAGAACCATATAATCCAGGACAAGCTTCTAAGTTTGCTCTTAGTAGATCTAAGATAGAATTATTCGTACAATGTCCAAGATGTTTCTGGCTTGATGCTAGGAAGAAAATTAAAAGACCTAACGGTCCACCTTTCAGCCTAAATAATGCTGTAGACGAACTTTTTAAAAAAGAATTTGATGAATACAGGAAGAATAAAGAAGCTCATCCAATAATGACTGAAAATAATATCGATGCTATTCCTTTTTACCATGAAGATTTAGGTAAATGGCGAGAAAATTTTGAAGGAATACGAGTTTTAGACGAGAATACTAATTTTGAAGTTTTTGGTGCAATCGATGATGTTTGGATAAACAATGACTCTGAATTAATTGTTGTAGATTACAAGGCAACTTCAAAGGCAAGTGAAGTCAGTATAGATGCAGATTGGCAAAAGAGCTACAAGAGGCAGGTTGAAGTCTATCAGTGGTTGTTAAGAAAAGCGGGATTTAAGGTAAGTAACGATGCTTATTTCGTTTACACAAATGCACGAATAGATTTAGAGTCCTTCGGCGATATGCTAGAATTTAGAACAAAATTATTAGCTCACAAAGGCAATGATTCATGGGTTGAACCCACTTTGATGAAAATGAAAGAGTGTTTAGAAGATAAAATGCCACCGGTAGGCAGGGCTGCTATGGGTGGAATTTGTGAATTCTGTGAATATGCTAAATCACGAACTCAATTAACACTAGACTCTTTAACACCTAAGAAACAGTCAAAATAGGTAGATATAACTAACCCTAAAGTGTTAATATATAAGCAATGATAGATATACAAATATTAAGAGAAAAACCAGAATTAGTTGCTAAAAATTCTCAGCAAAAGGGATATAAAATTGATGTAGATCAAATTATCGGATTTGATAAAGAAAGACTTGAGTTACTAAATAAAGTTGAAGATCTTCGAAGAAAAAGAAATGAATTAACTGATAGCTATAAAGGTCAAAAACCAAATGATGCACAACTTGAAGAAGGTCGAAAAATTAAAAATGAACTTACCGACCAAGAGCATAAATTTGATGATATAGAATTGCAGCTAAATAAATTATTAAGCACTATACCAAATTTAGCGGATGCTGATGTGCCAGTAGGAAAAAGTGAAGATGAAAATGTCGTTATTAAAACTGTTGGTGAAATTAAGAAGTTTAGTTTCGAACCAAAGAGCCATGTCGAAATTGCAGAAAAAAATGGATGGCTAGACAAAACTAGGGCTGCAAAAGTAGCTGGATCTAGATTTGCTTATCTAAAAGGCTCAATGGTTAAATTGCAATTCGCATTAGTGCAATTTGTAATAGATAATTTATCAGATGAAGAAGTTATTAAAAAAATAATAAAAGATAATAAATTAAATCTTAGTTCAAAAGCATTTGTTCCGGTTATCCCTCCGGCCTTAATAAATACTACAGCATACGAAGCAACAGGTAGGTTAAATGCTGAAGAGGTAACCTATAAAATACAGGATGAAGATTTATGGTTGAATGCTAGTGCAGAGCATAGTCTTTGTTCGATGTATAAAGACGAAATATTACCAGAAAATGAATTACCAATTAGATATGTTGGATACAGTACTTCTTTCAGAAGAGAAGCGGGTACTTACGGAAAAGACATGGAAGGTATTTTTAGAACCCATCAGTTCGATAAATTAGAAATGGAATCTTTTAGTACTAAAGAAACATCCAAAGAAGAACATTTATTGATGGTTGGAATTCAAGAATATCTTCTCCAATCATTAGAACTTCCATATCAGGTCATTCAAAAGTGTACTGCAGATATTGGTTTTCCAAATGCTAGAGGAGTAGATATAAATACATGGATCCCTAGCCAGGATACCTACAGAGAAACACATTCAGCAGATTATTTAACCGATTTTCAGACTAGAAGATTAAAAACTCGGTATAAGAAAAATGATGGTGGCTCTAATGAGTTAGTGCACACCAATGATGCTACTGCTATTGTACTAAGTAGAATCCCTATAGCTATTCTAGAGAATTATCAGGAAGAAGATTTCAAGGTTAAAGTTCCAGAAGTTCTGAAGAAGTATATGGGCGGAATAGAATATTTGTAATAAATAAACGAGGAAATATGATTCAAAAGATAGAAATTACCGGAGTGCATTTAGAAGTAGATGAGAAGATAAATAAATATGTCATTAAGAAACTAGGTAAATTAGATAAATATTTACCAAAAAAAGTCAAAGATTCCGCACATTTAGAAGTTATTCTAAAAGATAATAAAAATAATGTTAATCATTCAATGTGTGAAGTAATTTTATTTTTACCAAATTCTAAGTTGGTAGTTATGGAAAACACTATAAATATTTTTGCAGCGATAGATATAGTTGAAGAAAAACTGAAAATTCAAATAAAGAAATATAAAGAACTTCATGAAGTTTCTAGAAGAAATGCAAAGTTATTAAAAAATAAAATTAAGAAAATATAAAATAATTTTATCCTTTAGGGTATAATAATTTATAAGTAAATATCTTATCATTTAGGGAGAAATGTTTTTAAATATGAATGTAATTTTTAAGAAAATATTAGGCGACCATCAGGCTAAAAATATTAAGAGAATCCGAAAAATTGTTGAACAAATAGATTCTTTATCTACTAAATACGAAAAATTAACAGATACAGAACTTAAAGCTCAGACCGAAATATTAAAGAAGCAACTAAAAAAGAAAAACTTAGACCAAATTTTACCAGATGCTTTTGCCGTGGTACGAGAAGCTGCATCTAGATCATTAAAGCAGAGACATTTTGATGTTCAGTTGATTGGTGGAATAGTTCTTCACGAAGGAAATGTTTCCGAAATGAAAACTGGTGAAGGTAAAACATTAGTTGCCACAGCTCCAGTTTACTTAAATGCATTGACTGGTAAGGGAGTGCACGTAGTTACAGTTAATGATTATCTAGCGCAAAGAGATGCGGGATGGATGGGTCAGGTTTATGACTTCTTGGGTTTAAAGGCCGGAGTGATTATTGCCGACCAAAGCTATGTGTTTGATAAGAGCTTCACAAATAAAGATCACGAAGACGAACGATTTAGGCATCTAAGACCTTGTACTAGAAGCGAGGCTTACGCAGCTGACGTTACTTATGGAACCAACAACGAATTCGGCTTCGATTATTTAAGAGATAACATGGTTAGGGAAGTTGATCAAATCCGACAAAGAGACCTTAATTTTGCAATTGTTGATGAGGTCGACTCTATCTTAATTGATGAAGCTAGAACACCTCTTATTATTAGCGCACCAAGTGTTACAAGTGGTGTAGCATATTCACAATTCTCTAAAGTCGTAAGACAGCTCGAGAAGATTAAGCATTTTGAAACCGATGAAAAACGAAAAACAGTAATTTTAACAGACAAAGGTATTAATAAGATTGAAAAAATTCTTGGAATAGATAATCTTTATGGGTCCGAAAATATTCGAACAATATATCACCTTCAACAAGCATTAAGAGCCGAGGCTTTATTTCATAGAGATAAAGATTACGTCGTTACTAAAGAAGGCGAAGTTGTAATAGTCGATGAATTTACTGGACGTCTTCTTGCAGGACGAAGATATAATGAAGGTCTTCACCAAGCTATTGAAGCAAAAGAAGGAGTAGAAGTTCAACAAGAAAGTATGACTCTGGCTACAATATCATTCCAGAATTATTTCCGACTATATGAAAAATTGTCTGGTATGACTGGTACGGCTATGACTGAAAGCGAAGAATTCCATCAGATATATAAACTAGATGTAATTGAAATTCCTTCGAATCGAAAAATAGCTAGATTAGACAGAACAGATCGAATATATAGAACTGAAAAAGGTAAATTTAATGCAATCGTAAGAGAAGTTAAACAACTTTATACAAAAGGACAGCCCGTATTACTTGGAACCGTATCGATTGAAAAGAATGAATACCTTGGTGGATTATTGAATAAAGCCGGAATACCACATCAAGTTCTTAATGCAAAAAATAACGAAAAAGAAGCTTCTATAGTCTCTAATGCTGGACAAAAAGGTGCAGTAACGCTCGCAACTAACATAGCAGGACGTGGTACAGATATTGTGTTGAGTGAAGAAGTTAAAGAATTGGGCGGACTTTTTGTTCTTGGTACTGAACGACATGAATCCAGAAGAATCGATAATCAGCTAAGAGGAAGATCTGGTCGTCAAGGTGATCCAGGGGCGACACAATTCTTCGTAAGTACAGAAGATGATTTGATGAGAATTTTTGGAGGAGAAAGAATAGCTTCAATAATGACTAAATTGAATGTAAATGATGATACTCCTATTGAAAACAGAGTTATTTCAAAATCGTTAGAAGGTGCGCAAAAGAAAGTTGAAGGATATCACTTTGATCAGAGAAAGAATGTAGTTCAATATGACGATGTGATGAACAGGCACCGAAAAGCGGTTTATGCAATGCGTAAGGAAATTTTAATTTCTGATGATATTTCAAAAAGAATTAAGATTTTTATTGATGAACAGATCCAGGAATTAATGAAATCTCCCGAATTGACTACAGAAGGATTCGAAGAAATTGTTAAAAATAGCTTCCCATTTGATGAAAAAGATCTCGATAAGATATTTGATGCAGAAGCGGATAATTTTGAAAATATTCTTCACGCTGAAGCAACTAAATTATATGAAGCGAGAGTAAAACTATTCGGTAAAGAAGTAATGCATAAAGTGGAAAGAGAAATCTATCTTCAAGTACTAGACAATCTATGGATGCAACACTTAGAAAACATGGATCACTTAAGAGAGGGTATTCATTGGATAAGTGTCGGTCAACAAGATCCACTTGTTGAATATAGAAGAAGAGGACAAATTTTATTTGAGCAAATGCAGGCTGATTTACGACAGGAAGTTGTAAGAGCACTGTACTACGCGGAGCCGATACCTGAAGAAGAATTGAATAAGGCTATGGAAACTGAACTTACTCTTGCAGCTAGAAGTTCTGTTGAAAATGCCAATCAAATTATGGGTAATCAAAAAGAATTTGATGAAAAAGATTTTAAAAAAGAGAATAAAACTTCTAATAAGAAGAAGGTAGACAGCATTAGAAAAAATCGAAAGAACGAAAGAAATCGAAAGAAACAAGGAAAACGTAAAAAATAATTAATGAAGCATACTATTGAGCAAATTAATCTTAAAAACGGAGCTAAAGGTATATTTATAGCAGTACCTGACGCAACCGTATTTACTTACGATTTTAATTTTAGAGCAGGCGAATATTTAGTGGACCCAGAAAAATGGGAAATACCACATCTTATGGAGCATGTGTTGCTTGGAGCTAATCAATTAATTCCGAGTGCTAAAGATTTTCATGCAGAAATTGAAAAAAATGGCGCATATTCAAATGCCTCAACAGGAATATATGATATTTCTTACGAAGTAGAATGTGCGGATTTTGAATGGGATAGAGTGCTGAGTTTATTAATAGTAGCTATTTCTAAGCCACTTTTCTTAAAAGAAGAATTCGAATCAGAATTTGGAAACGTCGAAGAAGAATTAAGCGCTAGAGCCAACAATCATTTTAGAAGATTAAGTATTGAGGTTAGAAAAGCTGTAGGCCTTAAAGCTAAATCAGATAGCGATAGACTCAAACTTATTAAAAATGTTTCCGTAGATGACGTAAAAGAACATTTTAAAAAGACTCATTACACTGGCAATATGCGTTTCGTTCTAGCTGGAAACATTACTCCTGGAAGAAAAAAACAATTTATAGAAATGCTTGAGAATATCGAACTTCCTAAAGGTAGAAATAGATATGCACTTCCTTTAGAAAAGCCGGTAAATCCTAAAAAGCCTATTTACGTGAAGAATGATTCTGTTGATAACTTGTATGTATACCTAGACACTTACATGACTAGAAAATTAGAAGAAAATGAATCTGATGCGCTAGATTTATTAATTACTTATTTAACAGAAACTATATATTCAAAGATTCTTGGAACTGCTCGAGAGCGCGGAATTTTATACGACATGAGCAGTGACATATTAAGAACTAGAGATGCTACTAATTGGTGGTTCGGAGCTCAGGTATCTGAAAAAAATGCAGCAGAATATCTAGACATTATTATTAGTGAAATCAGCAAAGTTCGAAGAGGAGATATTTCTGCACACGATATTGAAGTAACAAAACAATATTCTCTAGGTAGATATCAAAGGTCTGAACAGACCGTAGGTGGAACTTCAGCCGGTTATTGTAATAGATATTTCTTCGAAGGAACGCTAAACGATTACTACAGAATTCCTAGCAGAATAAAAGCTATTACTAAAGATCAAATAGTAGAAATTTGTAATAAAATGTTCGAAGAAAAAATTTGGGATCTTGGTGTGCTCGGAAATTGTGGAGAAGAATTCGTTAATAAACTTTATTCTCAAATTGAAGTTCTTTGGAATTAAAAAATGTCAGAATTATCCAATAAAATAGATCAACTAGAATCTAGTGTAATTGATGTCTATAAAAAGTTATCTATTGAAGATATTGATACTAAAATAGCTGAACTAGAAAAGCAGTCGCAAAGTTCAGATTTTTGGAATGATAATGAAAATGCTAAAAATGTTATGCAAGAAATAAGTAAATTAAAGAACATCGTAGATCCCTGGAACGAATTAATGTATAGCATAAAAGAAAATAAAGATTTAGCGGCATTAGAAGATGAATCAATCGAAGAGAATCTTGGCGCTTCATTAAAAAAAGATGAAGATAGATTTGAGGTTCTTAAAAAGGACCTTCGATATAACGGAGAATATGATGCTAGCGATGTAATTATGAGCATTTTTGCAGGTGCTGGTGGAACTGACGCACAGGATTGGGCGGAGATGCTAGAGAGAATGTATTTAAGATACTGTGAAAAGATAGGTTTTGAGGTAAGCGTTTTAGATAGAAGCAGAGGGGATGAAGCTGGATTGAAATCCGTAACACTAACCATCTCAGGTAAATTTGCATATGGAAATTTAAAAAGTGAGGACGGTGTTCATAGACTAGTTAGATTGAGTCCTTTTAATTCAGATAACCTTAGACAAACAAGTTTCGCGAGAGTTGAGATACTACCTAAAATTGATCAACCCAAAGATTTAGATTTAGATGATAAAGATCTTAGAATTGATTACTATAGAAGCGGTGGACATGGCGGACAAAGTGTTAATACAACTGACTCGGCGGTTAGGATTACTCATATTCCAACTGGAGTAACGGTCGCTATTCAGAATGAAAGATCACAAATGCAAAACAGAGAACTAGCTTTATCTATACTGAGATCTAAGTTGGTTCACTTAAGAAAAGAACAACATGTTCAAAAAATAGCTGATCTCAAAGGTCCAAATCATTCAGCTGAATGGGGAAATCAAATTCGTTCATATGTATTACATCCATATAAGCAGGTAAAAGACTTGAGAAGCGGATTCGAATCTTCTGACCCAGATAAAATTCTTGACGGTGAATTAGAGCAGATTATTGACTCATATTTAAATGCCAATATAGGACTTAAAGATAAGCATTAATCTGATATAATATTTCTAATGATTCTATTAGATCGCGTATCAAAAAAATATCCAAAAAGTTCTGAACCAGCATTAGATAAAATTAGTCTCCATGTTGAACCAAAAGAGTTTGTTATTATCGTTGGGCAAAGTGGAGCGGGCAAGACCACATTATTAAGATTACTAACCAGAGAAGAAAAACCTACTAATGGAAAAATTATAGTAGGAGGAATTGATTATGATAAGCTAAAGGATAAAAAAATTCCCATGCTTCGAAGAAAAATTGGTGTAGTTTTCCAGGATTTTAAATTATTACCAAACAAGAATGTATTTGAGAATGTTGCATTTGCTCTTGAGATCGTCGGAGCTTCAAACGAAGAAATTAAAAAAACAGTACCGAAAGTCTTAGCAATCGTAAATCTAAGTGGTAAAGAAAAAAATATGCCAAGTCAGTTAAGTGGTGGAGAAAGACAGCGCGTAGCAATTGCTCGAGCACTTGTAAGACAGCCGAAAATTCTGATAGCCGACGAACCTACGGGCAATCTAGATCCAGTGAACGCATGGGATGTCATACAGGTGTTAGAAAAAATTAATAGATTTGGAACAACGGTATTATTAACTACTCACAACGTTGAGATTGTAGATAAATTGAAAAGAAGAGTGGTAATACTTAAAGACGGTAAAGTTTTTAGTGATAAAGCTAAATCGGGATACAAGTTATGAGCAGAAAAACTAATACTTTTAAACGAATTTTAAAAAACGGGGCGGTTGGATTTACTAGAAATTTTTCATTAGCCGCAGCTGCAATAGCAGTTATGTCAATTACTCTAACTGTAATTTTATTCTCAATACTTGCTAGTGCAACTTTTAATAACACCATTTCTCAAATTAGAGCAAAAGTTAATGTTTCTGTTTATCTTAAGGATGGAATTTCTAAGTCAGATTTAAATAATTTTACTAATAGATTGAAAGAACAAAAAAATGTTAAAAGTATTTCATATATTTCTAAAGATAAAGCATTGGCAATTTTTAAGGCGGAAAATTCTAATAATGCATCTCTTATGAACGCTGTTAGCGCTATCAATAATCCTTTGCCTGCAAGTATTGAAATTATTCCTGTAGATATAAATAACATTCAGGCAATAAAAACTTTCATAGATCAGCAGAAGTATTCTGCATTAATCGATCCTCAAGCAGGAACGTCTTATTCGGGAGATCGTAAGCAAGCTATCGATAAAATCGCTAATGCAACAAAAATCATAAAAGAAGCTGGAGCTGCCGCAGTAGCTATTTTTTCATTTGTTTCTGTGATTATTATTTTTAATACAATTAGAATGGCAATATTTAATCGTAGAGATGAAATAAAAATAATGAGATTACTGGGTGCCAATAAAAGTTATATACACGGACCTTTCGTTGTTGAAGGAATTATATATGGATTAATGTCTGGATTAATATCTATGCTCGTAATCTATATTTTGTTTGCAGGTTCAGCTAATACTCTGCAAGCAACAAGTTTCGGACTGCTAGACATTTCTTATGCTGAAAATTATTTTAAATCCAATCTCTTTATTATTGTCTTAATTCAATTGGGCGTTGGAATGTTTATAGGTGCGATATCTTCAGCAGTAGCTACTAGACGTTATCTTAAAAACAAGATCAAATAATATTTATCTACAATTGATTTTATAACTCGATTTGCTATGATTAAAGCATAAGCATTAAATAAAATATGAAAAAAAGCAAATTATTTAAATTAATAAGTATTTCTCTTACATCAGTTGTAATGGTAGGGGGAGTATATTTTAAGACAGTTGCTGATTCCTGTGGCAGTATTAGTGATTGTCAGAATCAGATAAATAATGCCAATAATCAAGTATTTAATCTTAAAACTCAAGCAGTTAGTTATCAAGATGCTATTTCAAGACTGCAGGCTCAAATAAATCAATACCAAGGCATCATTAATGCCAACCAGCAACAGGCTGATCAATTAAATTCACAAATTCAGCAAACAGAAGCAGATATAATTACAGGAAAAAATACATTAGCT
>CAILQE010000001.1 GCA_903836325.1 uncultured Candidatus Saccharibacteria bacterium | reverse complement strand
CAACGGTATTTTGAGCTCATTAGAAGCTTTTATGGCCAGATCAAAACGTTTGTATGGTGTTTGTCTTCCTGCAATAACTAGGCCATGTCTACTTTCCTTTTCTGTTCCATTAAATCTTTCGGTATCTACGGGTGGAAATATAACCGTGGAGTCTCTCTTGTATATTTTCTTAATGTTATCTCTAGAATAATTCGAATTAGTAATTATATAATCTGGTCTTTTAGCTGCTAGTTTATCCCAGCTTTTTAGTGGTTTTTCTAATAATCTAAATCCTAGTTTAGCCAACCAATTAAGCCCTAAAGGAAAGCCTGGATTTTCAATATATTCTTTTTGTCTTATCCAGTAATAGTGAGTAGGGGAATGCATGTAGCAAATATGTATTGTTTTACGACTTGTTTTAACTCCTTTTGCTTCAGCCCCACTACTGGATATAACTAGATCGTATTCACTTAGATTAAGTCTAGAGAATGCAATAGCTCTTAGTGCTGGAAGAAACTTTTTTAGGCTTTTTGGTAATTTCTGTAGCCATAAAGTTCTAACATCTGCGTCCTTAAACCAATCTATTTTAGATGAATCATACTGAGATGTATAAATAGGTGCATCTGGATACATCTGATGAAGTGCAAGAACGACTCTTTCAGCTCCACCAATTCCTGTGAGCCAATCGCAAACTATGGCTACTTTCATTTCGCACCCTTATGAAACAGCACTACAGAAATAGTTCTAGCTAGAATTACTAAGTCTCCAAAGAATGTCCAGTTCTGAACGTAATATAGGTCTAGTCTACGTCTTTCTTCGAAACTTATGTCTCTTCTTCCAGATATTTGAGCAAGACCCGTAAGACCGCTCTTAACGGCTAGTATTAAATTCTTTTTGTTGTACTGATCCATCTCGTATGCTTCTATTGCTCTAGGTCCGACTAGGCTGATATCTCCTTTTAGAACATTAATAAACTGAGGAATTTCATCCAAGCTAGTTTTTCTTAATAATCTACCGAATTTAGTAAACCTCGGATCTTTATCTAGTTGATCACCATTTTCTCTATAAACTTCAATGAGATTTGGTTTACCCATTTTCTCGAAAGCTTCTTCCGGGCTAAGGCCGTTATATGCCTGTTTTATGGTTCTGAACTTATATATAGCCGTTTTTTCTCCATACCTCGTTAATCTCTTGGGCTTAAATAGAATAGGACCTTTATGATCGGTTAATTTAATGATTACGGCAATAATTATCATGAATGGAAGAGATAGTAAGCTTAGTGCTAATCCGAATAATATATCCATAACTCTCTTAACTACTCGTCCCCAGCCAATTAATGCGGTTTGCTCAACTGCAATAACCGGTACTGAATAGAGTAGATCCACATTAATGTTTCCGGTAAATAACTCTGAATTACCGGGAACAAATCTGTATGCTATATGGTTTTCCTGAGCAAAAGTTAATATCTCATCATTGTCTTTAGGGTTCGCAAATAGTTCAGTCTGAATAATGGTGTGGAGGGAATTCTTATCCAAACTATCCATAGCGGATTTGAAGCTTTTGTAGAATTTTAGATTAGTTTTAAAATCTTTATCACCAACTATACCAGCAATTTTATAGCCAGTATTAGCAGTTGGATTAAGAGCGTGTATTAGGGATTTAGTAGTTTCATTGTTTCCTATAATGAGAGCTGTATTTATTCCAATATTATATGAGTATAGATATCTTTGAACGGATTTCGCTATAGTTCTAAAAAATAGAACGGATAGAAAAGAGAATAAGAAACCATATATCGCCACTAATCTAGCTGGGAATATTGTGACATTAAAAATGTAGCTGTAGCTTATTGCGAATAGTATTCCAATGAAGCCCCCTAGTAGTAATCTAGAAGACTCTGAGAATCTATTGTTGTAGAACTTTTCATTATAAAGACCAAGTAGCGCGAAGATTGCTAACCAGAAAGGAAGCAAAATAAATAGAAAGCCTAGAAAGTGTCTTGAAGTAACATCTGTATTTAGTACTTCATGAGATAGAGATACTCTAAGTATGTAGGCAAAAGATACTCCTGCTATAAGAAAAATCGCGTCACCGATTAGCAGACATACCTTATATATAGTTGAACTGTTGTTTCGCATATTTTTTAAGCTGGGTGCCCTTAAGTAGATATTATATCTTAATTTATCAAATAATAGGGGGTTTAATAT